>NZ_JBDUUH010000010.1:0-240061 GCF_039939195.1 Foliimonas ilicis
GTTCGTCGGGCTAGGCTCAATGGGCCTGCCTATGGCCGGAAATCTGGTCAAAGCAGGTCATGACGTGCGCGGTATCGACATGCGGGCCGAGGCGATGGAGGCACTGGCGGCATCTGGAGGAACCAGATCCGGCAGTGCGGCTGCCGCCTGTGATGGCGCAGATATGCTCATCCTGATGGTGGTCAATGCCGGGCAGGCGCGCTCTGTGCTGATCGAAGCGGGAGCGCTGGATGCATTGCCGCAAGGTGCCCACATCTGCCTCATGGCCACTTGCCCGCCGGATGAAGTGATCAAGCTGGCGGCGGAAGTCGAGGCATCCGGCAAAATCCTTGTCGATTGCCCGGTTTCCGGGGGTGTGGTCGGCGCGAAAGCGGCCGCCCTGACCATCATGGTGGGTGCGCCCGACGAGGCCTACAAAGCGGTCGCGCCCATCCTTAGGCTGATGGGCGACAAGCTCTACCATTGCGGACCGCAGCAAGGTCAGGGCGCAGTCGTCAAGGCCATCAACCAGCTTCTCTGCGGTGTGCATCTGGCTGTTGCGGGCGAAGCTTTGTCACTTGGACAGAAGGCGGGCGTCGATACGGCAACCCTGCTGGAAATCGTATCGGGATCGGCCGCTTCGAGCTGGATGCTGAAGGACCGCGGAGCACGGATGCTCATGGAAAAACCGCCCGTGACGAGCGCTGTCGATATTTTCGTCAAGGATCTCGGTATCGCTCTGGCTGCGGGACGCTCAGTCAGCATGTCTCTGCCGCTTGCCGCGATCGCCCATCAGATGTTTCTGGCGGAAAGCGGCAGTGGCAACGGCCTGGCAGATGACAGTCAGGTCATAGAAGTATATCGGCGCCTGAACGGCATCTCTTGACACAAGCAGCGTGCGGGCCGCATTGACGAAGGCTCGCGCGCTCGTTCTTCCATCAAGGAGTGCTCGAAACTCCGGACTGGAGGCAGGCTTGCCGATCAACCCAAATCTAAATTCACTGGCCTATTTCGAGGCGGTGGCGCGAACCGGCCGGGTTTCTCTTGCCGCGGCTGAGCTGGGGGTTTCGGCAGCAGCCGTCAGCCAGCAATTGAAGCAGCTCGAAGAACAATGGGGCGTGCTGCTTTTCCGCCGCAAGGACCGGCGCCTCAGCCTGACCATCGACGGCGAAATGCTGTTCCAGACAACGACGACCGCTTTCCGCATGATCCGCGGCGCCCGCTCGGCGGTCTTGCGTCAGGGCAATAACCGGCAATTGAACCTTCGCTGCAGCCCAAGCTTCGCAGTACGCTGGCTTACGCCGCGCCTCAAAGGTTTCCTCGATGCAAACCCGGAATGGGGCGTGCGGGTCGATGCAACACCGGAATTCTCCGATTTCGATACGGAGGTGATGGATCTCGACCTGCGATACGGTTCAGGCGCATGGGAACGGCTTCATACCGAATGCATCATCAACGATTTCGTCCTGCCCATGTGCAGTCCCGAATACCGCGACCGGTTGCGTGCAGTTAACGACGATCCCGCTCTCCTGTTTTCCCAGGCCCGGCTTATCCATTCCGTGAAGACGCTTTACCAATGGGATGTCTGGCTGGTGGTTCACGGCATCGATCCGCCCACCGAGCAGGCTCCGCTGCGCTTCGATCGCTCATCGATGGCGATCCAGCTTGCACGCGACGGCGCTGGCATCGTGCTGGATTCGGCAACTCTGGCGCAGGAAGACCTTGAGCGCGGCACTCTCGTCCCGCTCTCCACCGCATTCGACGTCGTGGAATTCCCTGCCTACTGGGCCGTCTGCCCTACCCGTCACACCAATCGACGTACGGTTCGATTGTTCACGGACTGGATACGTGCGGAAAGCAAGGAATTCGACAAGTCCGCCCGGGCGCTTCTCAAGAAGCTCGGATGCCGGCTTCGCATCGCGCGCGAAGAAGAGCCCAGCCTTCGCTAAGGCTCTCCACGATACGCGTTTTCAATCTGGAAGCTGGTAAAAATGATCCGCTCCAAGCTTCTCATACCGGCGCTTTGGCGGAACGAAATCTGCTGGCCGGTAGGGGCTTTTGATCTCGTCGTTGGAAATCCGCCGGATCTGACGCCGCTTGGGGTCGGCGATCGGAACCGCTGACATCAGGCGCTTCGTGTACTCATGCTGCGGATTTTCGAATACGGCATTACGCGGTCCGATCTCGACGATTTCGCCCAGATACATGACTGCAACGCGGTGGCTTATCCTTTCGACGACTGCCATGTCGTGCGAAATGAAGAGATAGGCGAGGCCATATTTCTCCTGCAAATCCAGCATCAGATTGATGACCTGCGCTTTGACGGAAACATCGAGAGCGGAGACAGATTCGTCGGCCACGATCAACTTCGGCTGCAAGGCAAGCGCACGCGCGATACAGACACGCTGACGCTGCCCGCCGGAGAACTCATGCGGAAAGCGGCTCGCCATCGATGCCGACAACCCGACCCGCTCGAGAAGGTCGCCAACGCGCTTCTTCGCCTCCGCTCTGGTGGCAAGACCATGCGATACGATAGGCTCAGCGATCGCAGAACCAATCCGAATGCGCGGGTTCAGGCTTTCGAACGGATCCTGAAAGATCATCTGCGCTTCACGACGAATGCCGGCAAGGCTTGATTTGCTGGCGCCGACAACGTCCTTTCCATCAATTCGAATCTGACCTTTGGTTGGATCGGTCAGGCGGATGATGGAACGGCCGGTGGTGGATTTTCCGCAACCGGATTCGCCGACAAGCGACAGTGTTTCGCCCTCACGCAGATCGAGCGAAATGTCTTCGACAGCGTGAATGCGGCCTACTGTTTTGCGCAAAAAGCCCTTCTTTATGTCAAAACGCGTGACGAGATGATCCACTTTGAGGATAGGCTCTGCATCGATTTTGACGGTATCGGCAGTCGGCTTGACCGGCTCTGCCATGCCCGTTTTCAAATCGACAATCGGGAAACGCAGAGGCTTGTTCGTACCGGTCATCGAGCCAAGCTGCGGAACAGCGGAAAGAAGTGCGCGCGTGTAGGGATGATTTGCCGAGGCAAAAATGTCTTCGGTCGTGCCTGTTTCGACCGCCTCGCCCTTGTACATGACGACGGTTCGATCGGAGATTTCGGCCACCACGCCCATATCGTGCGTGATGAAAAGGACCGACATTCCCTCCTCTTCCTGAAGGGTCTTTATCAGTTCAAGAATCTGCGCCTGAATCGTGACGTCGAGCGCCGTGGTCGGCTCGTCAGCGATCAACAGTTTCGGGTCGCACGCAAGCGCGATTGCGATGACGACGCGCTGACGCATGCCACCGGAAAAGCTCATAGGATATTCGTGGAGCCGCGACCTGGCGGAGGGTATCCTGACCTTCTCCAAAAGCCGAACAGCTTCGGCCTCTGCTTGCGATTGAGACATGCCGCGATGCTGTCTCAGAACTTCGGTGATCTGTTTCCCGATGGTCAGAACCGGATTGAGACTCGTCATCGGCTCCTGAAAGATCATACCGATGCGATTGCCGCGTACCTTCTGCATCGCATCCAGCGGCAGGTCGAGCAGGTTGCGGCCTTCGAACTCGATTTTACCGGTAACGCGCGAATTCGCCGGAGACAGAAGGCGCATGATGGACATTGCCGTCACGCTTTTCCCGGAGCCGGACTCACCGACCACGGCGACCGTTTCTTTGGGGCCGATGTCGAAGCTGACATCGCGCACCACATTCATCCACTCGCCGTTGACGCGGAACGACGTGTTCAGTTTTGAAATGGAAAGTATCGGCTCAACCATCGGATCAGCCCTCCCTTCTCGGGTTCAGAATATCGCGAAGGGAATCGCCGATGAGATTGATGGAAACGATCAGCAACAGAAGCGCGAGACCCGGAAAGAAGCTGATCCAGTAGCTGCCGGACAGGAGATATTCGAAGCCGTTGGAAATCAGGAGGCCAAGCGAGGGCTCGGTTACCGGCAGCCCTATGCCGAGAAACGAGAGAGTCGCTTCGAGCATGATCGCATAGGCCACGCGCATGGTCGCAACGACGATCAGCGGCGGCATGCAGTTGGGCAGGATATGCCGGAACAGAATGCGGCGATCAGGAAGTGCCATCGAACGGGCGGCATCCACATAAGCGCGTTTGCGCTCGATAAGTGCCGATCCGCGTATGGTTCGCGCGTAATAGGCCCATTGCGTGACGACCAGAGCGAGAATGATCTTGTCTACGCCTTGCCCAAGAATGGCGAGAAAAATCAGCGCAATGAGGATCGCCGGGAAGCTGAGCTGGATATCGACGATGCGCATCAAGATGGAGTCGACGCGATTGCTGGAATAGGCGCTGATCAGCCCGACTGACGCGCCGATGACAAGCGCAATTGCGGCACTCGACAAGCCGACGAGAATGCTGGTGCGCAGCCCATAAAGAATGGCGCTCAGCAAGTCCCGCCCCTGATCGTCCGTCCCCATCAGATAGACCAGGCCGTTCATGCTCTCGGAGCCCGGCGGCAAACGGTTGTCCATGATGTCGAGTTGCGCGAGATCGTAGGGGTTCTGAGGCGCGATCAACGGCGCGAAGATGGCTGCCAGAATGAGGATCGAAACCACGATTATCCCAATTAGTGCCAGACGGTCGCGCAGAAGTGCGCCGAGCGCTGCCCGGAAAGGCGACTGCGACGGTGGCTGCTGACCGGTATCGCGCGTGTGAACCGATGTGCTTTCCTGGCTCATCATGAGTTCCCTTCAAGGCGTACGCGGGGATCGACGACCGAGTAAAGAATATCGACCAGCAGGTTGATGAGGCTGAACATCACGACGGTAATCATCAGATAAGCCAGGATAACAGGCCGATCCAAAACGCTGATCGCATCGATGATGAGCTTGCCCATTCCGGGCCACGCGAAGATGGTTTCAGTGACAACCGCGAAGGCAATCAGCGAACCGAGCTCCAGTCCGATAACCGTGATCAGAGGGATCAGCGTGTTCTTCAGTACGTGGACAAGGACAATGCGGCTTTCAGGAAGGCCCTTGGCGCGCGCAAAACGAACGAAGTCGAGTTGCATCGTCTCCATGACGCCCGCCCGCGTTAGCCGTATGACCAATGAAATCTTGAAAAGTGCGAGGTTAAACGCGGGCAAAATCAAATGTGACAGCCCGTCGAGCGTTAGAAAACTCACAGGAATGCCCAATATCGGCACCGTTTCGCCACGCCCCGACGCAGGTAGCCAGCCTAACTGAACGCTGAAGACCATGATCATGACCAGCCCGATCCAGAAGGTCGGCAGGCTGAAGCCAAGGATCGAAAAGGTCATGATGGATTTTGAAATCCAGCCATTCGGGCGCAGCCCTGCATAAACGCCGAGCGGTATTCCGACGACCAGCGCCATAAACAGCGCCACGAATGCCAATTCCAGCGTCGCGGGCATGCGGTTCATGATGAGTGTGAGGGCAGGCTGATTGAAGACGAATGAGTTTCCGAGATCGCCGGAAAGCGCGCGTGACAGAAACAGCCAGTATTGTTCCCAAACCGGTTTATCGAGGCCGAACGACTGAATGACTTCCATTCGCTCCGCAGGCGTTGCCGTCGAGCTGAGAAGGACATCGACCGGATTGCCAACCAGATAGAGGCCGACAAAAACCAGAACGGACATGACGAAAAGCGTCAGCACCGTCTGCAGCGATCTGCTTAGCAGGTAACTTGACATATCATCCTCCCAGCGATTTTGACGCATCGGCAGACTGGCCGTACGTGCTTATTCGCTCGATCATCAGATTTATGAACCCGGCTTCATCGACATCGGAGATGACGAGTGAGTTCGCCGGGCGATCTGTTTTCTTGTAAAAGTCGGCATAGCTGTAACCAGCCGTCCTGCCGGTGACCTGCACGCCCACTGCGGCGGTTCGCCCGGAAAACAGCTCAGGTTTTAGAAGCCATGCGATTGTCGTCGCATCGTGCAAGGGGCCGCCGGGCCGGCCGAACCTAGTTTCATCGCTGCGGTCAAACGCGAATAACAGATTTGCAAGGCCACGTCCGGCGTCCCCGCCAAGATCATGAAATTGTTGGAAATGCTCTCTGGTGAACAGAGCCTGGAAGGTCATGTCGAGCGGCATAACGACAACAGGCACGCCGGACCCATAGACGATTTCGGCAGCATGCGGGTCGGCGTAGATGTTGAACTCCGCCCAAGGCGTACGGTGGCCCAACGCCGTAAAGGCACCGCCCATCGATACGATCCGTTCGATGCCGCGCGCGACATCGGGATGCTGGATCAAAGCCAAGGCGATATTGGTCAACGGCCCGATCGCGCAGATCGTAATCGGATCGTTTGCCAGTGCAGCTTCTCGCGCGGTGCGAATGAGAAAATCGACTGCATGCTCGTCCGATGGCTTGATATCGGTCGGCCTCACGAGCTGGTCGCTGAACGCGCCGATACGCGCATATTTGCCGAATACCTGCTCGCGCACCAAAGGACCGGGAGCGCCTGCGAAAATTTCGACATCCGTGCGGCCCGACATCCCGACAATCTTGCAAGCGTTGGCCAGCGTGTCTTCGAGAGGGACATTGCCACCCACCACGGAAATGCCGAGCACCTCTATTTCAGGCGAGGCCAGCGCCAGAAGAATGGCAGCCGCGTCATCGACGCCCGGATCGGTATCGATGATGATCCTGTGCTTTTTCATACGGCGGCTTCCAGTGCGTAACGCGACAACCGATCCAGAAACAAATCGATAACGCCTTGAGCATCAACCTTGGTGACGATCTCGGCATTGGGCTCCAGACCACTTTTGCCGTACCAGTCGGCGATGGTCTGGCCCATGCAAAGTTCGCTTTCGTGCTCGACGAAAATTCGCGCCTTCTGTGTTTCGAAAAGCTCAGGCGCCAGCAGATAGGCGACCACCAGAGGATCGTGAAGCGGACCGCCGCGCGACCCGTAGCGGGCGACGTCGTTGCGATCCCAGAAGGCCATGAGCTCGGAGAGTGTTTGGGAAATTCTGCCGCTGGCCGCAGCGAACTTTGCAACATGCTCAGGCTTGAGAATGACCTGATGCGTCGCATCCAATGACAACGCGACAATCGGAATGCCGCTCGAAAACACGATATGCGCAGCATGCGGATCGGCCAGAATGTTGAATTCGGAGGTCATGGTGCGGTTTCCCGCTTCCCGATAGGCACCGCCCATCATGACCACACGCTCGATGCCGTCTGCGATCGACGGCTTCATGCGCAAGGCAACGCCGAGATTGGTCATCGGCCCAAGGCAGCAAATGGTAATTTTGCGACCTGCCGACGCCGCAGCCTTCAGGCTTGCGATTAGGAATTCGACCGCCGAAGGAACTTCCACCGTCTTGGCAGGCTCCGGCAGAACCGTGTTTCCCAAGCCCGTTTTACCATGAAACTGGCCATAGATCGGCTCGCGGAAAAGCGGGCGAAAACATCCTGCATAAACGGGAATATCCGTACGATTGCCAAGTTCGCACACTTGGAGCGTGTTTTTCAAAACACGATCGAGCGGCTGATTTCCGCACACAGGTGTAATGCCCAGTATTTTGAGTTCCGGAGAGACGAACGCCGTAAGCAGGGCGATCGTGTCGTCGATGCCGGGATCGCAATCTATGATGATCGGAATTGCAGTCATTGGGTACTTTCGTGCGTTCAGTTGCCCAGCGCCCTTTAAAGAGCGCCTACCCCGCGCAGCACTTCGGCTATTTCCGACCGTGCGTTTTCATCCAGAGAGCGTTGCGGAGCGATAGGGTCGCCGACGGCAAAGCCCTGTAGGTCGAGAGCGGTCTTGATGCAGGCGGCAATCGAGTATTTCGCGAAGATTTCGTTCACGCGCCAAAGCGGCCGCTGCAGTTCCATCGCGCGCGACCAGTCACCGGCCTTGGCAGCCTCATAGAGCGCAATGCTCTGCCGCGGCACTATGCATGCGGGGCCAGCCATCCAACCCACGCCGCCTATCATCATCACGCAAACCGGGATGTGCGCGGAAGCTGCAAAGACTTCGAGACGACCGCGCGTGCGTTCGATGATGGATAGAAGGCGTCCCGTATTGGTCGACGCGTCCTTGATATAGCGGATGTTTTCGACATTGCTCAGCCGTTCGATGACCGGCAGCGTCAAATCCGAACGCTGGAATTGCGGGTTCGTGTAGATAACGACAGGGCGTCCCTTTGCAGCCTTCGCAATCGCCGTGAAATAAGCTTCGACGCCATCGTCCCCGACCGGGAAATAGGCTTCGAGGATCGCCAATATCCCGTCTGCGCCCGCAGCAACCATATGCTCGGTCTGGGCAACCGCATCCGGGATGCTTGTCGATGCAACGCCCGCAATGACCGGCACGCGGCCGCGATTGGCCGCCAGAACCGTCTCAACAACTCTGTAGCGCTGTTGGTGCGTCAGATAGGCGAACTCGCCTGTGCTCCCCAGCGGCGCAAGCCCATGAACACCGGATGCGATCAGATGCTCGACAAGGTCGGTGAGAACGCCATCCATGATCTCACCTGTCGGACCGACAGGTGAGACGAGATAGGGAAATACTCCGCTGAAGGACATTACGAACTCAGTTCGGCTTGACGTAGTAAGGAAGCGTGTAGCCGTCGGAGCGACCCTCATAGGTCAGATTGCTTTTCGTCGCCCATGTGTTCGCAAGGAAGAAAACCGGGATGACGCCGAGGTCCTTCATGGCGATTTCGGTGGCCGAGCGAAGAAGCTGCTCACGCTTGGCGTCGTCCAGCGTGGACCGCGCCTCACCAAGCATCTTGTCGAACTCCGCATTGGAGTAGCGTCCGCGATTTCCCTGACCGGCCTTGTCGCCGAAAGTTTCGAGGATAGGTCCGAGAACGCCAGAGGCTTCGCCGGTTTCTACGGCAGCACCACCCATGATGAAGCTGAATTCGAGATTGGAAGCGCGCGAGAAATAAACGCTTCCCGGCAGTGTGGAGACTTCCGTCTTGACGCCCGCACGGTTGAAGAACTGCCCGATTGCCTGTGCGATCTTTGAATCGTTCGGATAACGGTCATTGGAGGCATGGAAAGTCAGATTGAAGCCATCGGGATATCCCGCTTTGGCCAGCAATTCCTTTGCCTTTGCCGGATCGTACGGATCGACCTTGATGTTCGGATCGTAGCCGAAATAGCCTTCCGGCACGAGCTGACCGGCTGGCAGACCCTGTCCGTCCATGATGCGATCGACCAGCGCTTCACGGTTGATCGACAAGGACAAAGCGCGACGCACATCGGCGTTCAAAAGCGGGTTCTTGCCATCCGGGCCTTTTGCGAAAGGAGACTCTTCGCGGTCCTGATCCATATGAAGATACATGATGCGGTTGCCGGCGACATTCACGACATTCAGCGCGTCATTGCCTTCAAGATTACGGGTATCGGCGGTGGGAATGCTTTCGATCATATCCACATCGCCAGAAAGCATAGCGGCGACACGCGCGCTGCTGTTCTTGAAGATCTTGAACGTCACACGATCCCAGGCAGCTTTTTCACCCCAGTAATCATCCCAGCGCTCCACAACGACATTGTCGTCCGGTGTCCATGAAACGAATTTGAACGGACCCGTCCCGATGACGCCCTTGCCGGAATTGAGTTCGCCGGTCGGCGTTTTTTCCATTTCCGCAGGCAATATCGCGATGCGGCTGAGATTGTTCAGCAGCAGCGGCGTCGGGCCATCGGTTTTGATCCGAACGGTGAGAGGATCGACCGCCGTGATTTCCGTGATCGCTTTTACATAGGCTGCGAATGAGCTTGGGCTGTTGGTTGACGCAAGCGGCACGCGCTTGATGCTGGCAACCACATCATCGGCGTCGAAATCGCTGCCATCGTGGAATTTCACATTGGGCTTGAGTTTGAATTCCCATGTCGTGTCATCGATGATCGACCATGATTCTGCCAATGCCGGCTGAATTTGCTGTTTCGAATCCTGATTGACCAGACCATCGAAAATGTTACGCGCCATCGCGCTGTTCGGCCCGACCACGTAGAATTGCGGGTCCATCGAAGTCGTGGAGGCTGCGAGACCCACCCTCAGTTCGGCAGCTTTGGCAGATATTGGCGCGACAAAAACCGACACCGCCAAAGCGGCGGCAAATTTCGACATTCTCATGATTGGGTCTCCTGCCCGTTTCCTCCTGGGCGCCGATGAAGGCAGCCCATAGACCCTTTGCTTACAATAGCGTTCACTTGAGCTAAAATGGTATTTTCTGTTAATAGCATAACCAAATGTTATGCTGAGAGGATAGCCATGCGCATCAATCCGCGTCAGGTGGAAGCGTTCAGAAACGTTATGCTGAGCGGCAGTATCACCTCGGCCGCCGAGATGATGAACGTCACGCAACCAGCGGTGTCGCGGCTCATTCGCGATTTCGAATTCGCGACCGAACTGTCGCTTTTCGACCGGGAAGGCAGCAGACTGCTCATTCGCGCGGAGGCAATCGAGCTCTACCGGGAAGTCGAGCGGCTATATATCGGGCTCGACGGTATTGGACGCGCGGCAGACGACATCCGAACCGCGAAAGGCAAGGCGCTGCGAATGGTTGCGGTTCCATCGCTCGCATCGCAATGTCTTCAGGAGGTTGTTGCCGATCTGGCGATCTCGCACAAATCGCTGTCCGTTGTTTTCGACGTGGAAAGCACCGCTTTCGTCATCGATATGATGACGAGCCATCAATATGATCTCGGCTTCGCTTTCGGATCGCCCCGTCTCGCCGGACTACCCATTGAGATGCTTGCAGAAGCATATGCGGTCGCAGCGTTCCCGATCGACCACGAATTCGCCAAGCACAATTTCATCACCGTCGACATGCTGGCGAACACGCGATTGCTTCTGCCGGGGCGCAAAACGCCTTTGCGCCAGGCGCTGGATGCACAATGTGCCGCGACCGGCTTCCAGATATCGAATGCGATCGAAACGTCGATCATCAATTGCTGCGGGCTGGCCGCCAGAGGAACGGGCGTCGCTATTGTCGATCCGCTCATCGCCACGGAGTTTTCCGGGACGCTGCTGACGCGCCGCATCGAACCGCGAATATCCGTGACCTATGTAGCGGTTCGTCCGCCAAACGCGCCGAAATCCAGACTGCTCGAGAGCATCATCGACGACGCGCGAAATACCATCACCAAAGCTCTTGGCCCGCAGTGATCTACGGTTATCGCCCGTTTGATTTCCGCCATTCGGCAAATTCGTTACGCGGGGCATCGCTGGTGGGCGGGTAGAGACCGATTATGGTCGCTCCTGCCAACACTTTCTCGGCCACGAAGTCTTCATAGGCCGTCATTTCTACGGCTTCAGTGGCAATTTCGTCGGCAAGATGCGCGGGTATGACGATGACCCCCTCATCGTCACCAACCATCACATCACCCGGCCAGACCGCGACGTCGCCGCATCCGATCGGCACATTGATATCCAGCGCCTGATTGAGTGTCAGGTTCGTCGGCGCAGAAGGACGATTGTGATAGGCGCGGATACCGAGTTCGGCGATTTCGGGGCTGTCGCGAAAGCCGCCATCCGTGACCACGCCAACGACGCCGCGCACCATCAGACGCGATATCAGGATCGAACCTGCAGAGGCGGCACGAGGGTCTTTTCGGCTGTCCATGACCATCACCGATCCCGGCGGGCAGCGCTCGACGGCGGCGCGCTGGGGGTGTTCCGGGTTTCGGAATACCTCAAGCTGATTCAGGTCCTCGCGCGCCGGAATGTAGCGCAAAGTGAACGCCTGGCCGACCATGTTCCGCTTTTTTGCAGATAGCGGATGCACATCCTGAATGAATTGATTGCGGAGGCCGCGCTTGTAAAGCGCAGTCGCGAGCGTCGGCGTCGCAACCCCCATGAGCTTATCGCGCGTCGCGTCGCTCAAAACATATTCGGTCATTTTCGGTCCCCTTATTCAATAAATATCGGGCTCGGCTGCAGTGGGGCCGAAGCTTGTTTCCAGAAAATCGAAATCCGAGCCGGTATCGGCCTGGCTGACATGCCGGGCAAACATCCAGCCATATCCCCGGCCGATCTTGTCAGCGGGCTTGACCCAGGCCGCGCGGCGGCGTTGCAATTCGTCTTCCTCCACCAGCATGTCGATGCTGCGCGCTTCCAGATCGAGCCGGACGATGTCGCCGTTCTTGAGAAGCGCCAGCGGCCCTCCAACATGCGATTCCGGCGAGACGTGAAGAATGCAGGCCCCGTAACTCGTTCCGCTCATCCGCGCATCGGAAAGGCGCAGCATATCGCGATGGCCTTGCTTGAGAAGGGCTTTCGGGATCGGCAGCATGCCCCATTCCGGCATGCCCGGCCCGCCTTGGGGACCTGCCCCGCGCAGGACCATCACATGGTCCGGGGTAATGTCGAGGTTTTCGTCATCGACGGCGGCCTTCATCTCCGGGTAGCTGTCGAAAACGAGCGCGGGTCCTTGATGCCTGTGAAAGCGAGGATCGCATGCCGCAGGCTTTATGACCGCGCCATTGGGGGCTAGGTTGCCTTTCAAAACGGCAAGCGAGCCTTCGGGATAGACGGGGTTGTCCAGCGACCGGATGACATCGTCGTTGAAACACTCCGCGCCTTCCAGCGTTTCGCCAAGCGTGCTCCCGCAAACCGTCAACACAGACAGGTCGAGAATATCGCCAAGCTTCGCCATCAAAGCGCGCAGGCCCCCGGCATAATAAAAATCCTCCATCAGGTAGGTTTTGCCGGTTGGACGAATGTTTGCGAGCACCGGGGTCGTGCGTCCTGCACGGTCCAGATCGTCGAGCGTAAGATCGACCCCCGCCCTTCGTGCCATAGCCAGCAGATGCACCACCGCATTGGTCGAACAGCCCGTCGCCATGGCAACGGCAACTGCATTGTTCACCGCAGCCCTGGTGACGATCCTGTTCGGAACGAGGTCTTCCCAGACCATGTCGACGATCCGGCGCCCGACGGCCGATGACATGCGAATATGATTGGAATCCGCAGCCGGTATCGAACTCGCGCCGGGCAGCGTCAAACCGAGAGCCTCGGCAATCGCCGTCATGGTGCTCGCGGTGCCCATCGTCATGCAATGACCATAGGAACGGGCAATGCCGGCCTCGACCTCAACCCATTCCTTCTCGTTCAGCAGTCCTGCACGTCGCTCATCCCAGAATTTCCAGGCGTCGGAACCGGAGCCAAGTGCCTGCCCGCGATAATTGCCCCGTAACATCGGGCCTGCCGGCAGATAAATCATCGGCAATCCCATGCTGATGGCGCCCATGACGAGACCAGGCGTGGTCTTGTCGCAACCACCCATAAGAACCGCGCCATCGACAGGGTGCGAGCGCAACAGCTCTTCAGCCTCCATCGCGAGCATGTTGCGGTAGAGCATGGTGGTCGGCTTCACATAGCTTTCGGAAAGCGAAAGAGCCGGAAGCTCAAGCGGAAATCCGCCCGCCTGCAAAATACCGCGCTTCACGTCCTCCACGCGATGCTTGAAATGCGCATGGCATGGATTGGCATCCGACCATGTGTTGAGGATTGCGATGACCGGCTTGCCCATCCATTCTTCGAGTGCATAACCCATCTGCATCGTACGCGAACGGTGGCCGGAGCTTCTCAGATCGTCGGGCGCAAACCAGCGAGCGCTTCTCAGCGTCTCGGGAGACTTTTTCTGCTGCATGAGTTCTGCCTTATGATGAAACGCCGGAGTAAAGGATGCTCATTCCTTCATTCCCCATTTCTGGATCGTGTGACGCTCGATCGTCTGGAAAACGAGATTTTCGACCACGAGACCGATGATGATGACGGTGAGAAGCCCGGCGAACACTGCAGGAATATCGAGCAGATTGCGGTTCTCGAAGATAAACCAGCCAAGGCCGCCCTGGCCGGACGAGACACCGAAAACGAGTTCCGCCGCGATCAATGTGCGCCATGCAAACGCCCAGCCGATCTTCAGGCCGGTCAGGATCGACGGGAATGCAGCCGGTACGAGAATTCGCAAGACATAGGAAATTCCCGTCAGGCCATAGTTGGCGCCCACCATGCGCAATGTACGCGAGACACCCAGAAAGCCTGAATGCGTGTTCAAGGCGACGGCCCAGAGAACCGAATGGATCAGGACGAAGACGAGGCTGGACGCGCCTAGGCCAAACCAGATCAGCGCGAGAGGCAGGAGCGAGATCGCAGGCAGCGGATTGAACATGGCGGTCATGGTTTCAAGAAAATCCGTACCGATCCGCGTGTTGATCGCGAGCACCGTCAGTATCGCTGCGAGCACCGTACCTGCCGCGTACCCCATGGAAAGGATTTTCAGCGTCGTCCAGATCCGGTTCGGCAAGGTTCCGTCGACGAACCGGTCGTAAAGCGTGATGATCGTGTCGCTAAGCGTTGGGAAGAGCAGCGGATTGTCGAGGTAGGATGCATAAACCTGCCAGACGATCGCCAGAAAAACGATCAGAAGCGTTTTGCGGACGGCACCGACGCTCCACAGCGTTTCGAGCGGTCCAAGCTTCTGTTCAACCGCACTGACATTGTCGAATTGATTTGCAGCCTCGTTGTCCGAGGCGAGAATGATTTGCGGTGAGGTCATGACCGTCACTCCTTGTGGCCGGGCTCGGAGGAAAACAGCATGTTATGGATGTCGCGTTCCAGCGCAGCCGCACTGCCATCATCCGTGCGCGCCGCGTCTACATTCACGACTTCGGCTTTAACGCGCCCCGGATGCGGCGAGAGCAGCAGAATGCGGTTCGAAATCTTGATCGCCTCGGCAATCGAGTGGGTGACGAAAATGACCGTAAACTCGGTATCTTCCCACAATTGCAGCAGTTCATCCTGCATCTGACGGCGTGTCAGAGCGTCCAGGGCGGCGAAGGGCTCGTCCATCAAGAGAATGTCCGGCTGCATCGCCATGCCACGGGCAATGGCAACGCGCTGCTTCATTCCACCCGACAAAGTGTGCGGATAGCTGTCGATCGCGCGTGTCAGCTTCACCTTCTCGATATATTCGCAAGCAAGCTCTTTTGCCTCCTGCGCCGGCAGCTTGCGCGCCACCAGCAGCGGAAACATGACGTTTTCCAGAACCGTCTTCCACGGCATGAGCTGGTCGAATTCCTGGAAAACCATCATACGATCCGGCCCAGGGCGCTTGACCTGCCTGCCATTGATATGGATCGCTCCGGCCGACGGGGTCATGTAGCCGCCAATCGCCTTGAGCAATGTGGATTTTCCACAGCCAGAAGGCCCCAGAAGAACAAATCTGTCGGATTCGTTCACCGAAAAGCTGACGTTTTCGGTAGCGGTAATCAGAAGATTTGGCGTCTTGTAACGCAGCGTGACGTTATCGACCTTGAGAAGCGGTGCCTTGTCGGGCTCCAGCCTGCTTTTGTCATTGATGGCGGCGGTAGCCTGCAGCATTGAAATCCACTCCGTTCAGGATTCGGCGGCAGCGATATGCGCTGCCGCCGAAAGCGTTGCGATCAGTTGCCGTTCAGGTAGGCAGAGTCGGGGAGGTAATAATCGGTCCACGCTTCTGGCATGGTTTTCAGCGTACCGATCTTGTACAGATGCTCCGCGAATTTCATCGTGCCCTGAGGGTCGGTCCGCCATTCGTCCATATGCGGCTCGTTCAGCATGGCGAGCAGATCGTCGATGCTGGTCTTGTCGCCGGAAACCGTCTTGTAAGCCTCGAGCGCGGACTTCGGATCTTTCTTGATGAAGTCGACCGCCTCTTCCGTCGCCACACGCAGAGCTTTGACCAACTTGGGATTCGCGTCTGCGTAATCGGTCGTGGTGAAGAAGGTCGCCTGAGTCAGAGCACCACCGAGAATATCCCGCGAGTTGATGACCTCATGCACGCCTTCCTGTTTCAATTCGAGATACTGAAATGGCGGTGCCGCGAAATGGTTCTTCACTTCGTGGTTCGCATTGGCGATCGCAGCAACCGCATCCGGGTGGCCAAGCTGAACGGTGTTGGGATCGAACTTCTTGACCTGATCGTCACCGAACATCTTTGCCGCTGCCATCTGCAAAAGGATGGCCTGGGTAGAGACACCCACGGTTGGAACCGCGATCTTGTCGGTTTCCTGAATGTCTTCCAGCGATTTGATGCGAGGGTCGTTGGAAACCATGATCACCGGCTGGGCAGAGCTGGTGATGATTCCCTTCACCTTGCCTCTGGTCCGGTCCCACAACAAAAGAAGGTTTCCGGTGCCAGTGTTGACGACATCGACATTGCCGGCAAGCAGCGCATCGGTCTGCGCGCCGCCGCCGCTGAACGTGCGCCATTCGACCGTCACGCCTTCCACGCCATCCGCCGCCGCATGCTTTTCAATCAGCTTCTGCGTTTCCATCACGTGACTGGCAAGATAGAGGATCCCCGGCTGGCGGGTGATCGACACATTTGTTTTTTCCTGCGCCTGAACCGATGAGGCAATCCCCACGGCAAAGGCAATCGCAGCCAGACGGCTGATAAGCAGTTTCATTATTTCCTCCCAAATTTTGCGTCGAAACGGCAAAGCCCGCCTTCACTCCTCCAGCGAACTTTTTGCATTGAAGCACTAAAACATCAGTGCATCAACCTCCTTAATGGTCTATTGTCGTTTGGCACGGCAGTTGAGGAAAACCTCCATGAACGGAATTATCAGGGAAAGTCAGCTCGATCGGTCGAGGCAGGTTGCCTTGCAGATCCATGAGATTCTGCGCGATCGCATATTGAAAGTTGAGCTGGTTCCCGGATCGGTCCTGTCGCGCGCATCATTGCAGCTTGAATTCGGCGTCAGCCAAACGCCGGTGCGCGACGCCCTTATGCGGCTGCAGGAAGAGGGGATCGTCAATGTGTATCCGCAATATGCAACTGTCGTCGCGCGCATCGACATAAAACACGCGCGCCAAGCCCAATTCTTGCGATTGTCGATCGAACTCGAAGCCGTAAGACGGTTGACGCTCGAAGCGCCTGAGGAAACCGCTGCCGAGCTGTCCGGCATTCTGGAGCGGCAAAAGGCAGCGGCATCACTGGAAACTTACGACGTCTACGACAACATCGATCGGGAGTTTCATCGCAAACTCTACGAACGCTCCTCAATCCTGGAGCTTTGGGAGAATGTCCGCCGGCAAAGCGTGCATCTGGACAGGCTGCGTCGCCTGAACCTTCCAATGGCCGGGAAAATACAAACCGTTCTTGACGATCACCAGGCGATCATCGACGGTATTCGTTCAGGTGATCCTGACAACGCAACCGCGGCCCTGCGCAAGCATCTTTCGGGAACGCTCTCCATCATCAATGTGATCAGCGAGAAGTTCCCGGACTACGTTAGCTAATAGTTCTGTTACGCGGTAAATTCCGCCAAGCCCGCCTTCTATCGCTCAGAACGTCCAGGGAGACATCAGGTCGAGACCCGTTGTCTGAAAATCGGTCAAATTGCGGGTAGCCAAGCGACCGCCGTTCACACGTGCAATTGCAGCGATCATGCCATCCGGCGCTGACATGCCGCGACCCTGATGCGCAGCGTTACCCATGATTTCGCCATAAGCCAGTGCCGCTTCCTCCGTTAGGCCGAAAATGCGATCAGCAAACCGACGTCGCCAATCGAAAAGCCCCTGTTCCAGACGTTCAGCACGCTGATCGGGCCGTATTTTCTGGATACCAAAAGCAATCTCAGCAATCGTCACGGTGGGCAGAGCAAGCTCGGCGTCGTGCCGAACGAGCCAAGCCAGCACCGCCTCATCGGGTGCTTTTTTCAGCGTCTCGGAAATTACGTTGGTGTCGAGAAAGATCAAAGTTTGACACCCGGATGCGGCGCACGATTTTCGCGGATCACCGCTTCAAGATCTATATCCGTGCCGGACTGCGTGCAAAGCCGCTTGTAGAAGGCCAATGCAGGCTCACGCCCGGCCTCACGAATCTCGTAAGATTCGAGTGCACGCTCGACTATATCGGCGATCGAGCGGTTCTCGCGACGGGCAAGCCTGTGCGCAAGATCGCGGGCTCTGGCGCTGCGGACGGAAAGCTGAGGTTCTGCCATTTTGCGACTCCCTTTCAGCGAATATAGTCTAGCCATCATCTGCCATCAAGATGGCAGATGATGGCTAGACATCAAGATGCAGAACTTCAATCAGGACCAGAGGTGCCGAAGGGAATGCGCTCTCATCGTCACTTAGAGTGAGATCCGAACAAATGCACAATCTGGGCAGGATCGGCCTCGGTGCCATCCAGACAGCTTTGGTCCCGACCATTTGCTTTTGCGCTATAAAGTGCGTGGTCGGCCAGCAATAGAAGCTTCTCGAAACTGGCTGATCGAGCAGGAACGACCGCAATGCCGACACTGACAGTCGCCGCGATTTTGTATGTTCCGGCATCGATTGGTTTGCGCGAGAAGGCCGACCTTATACGCTCGGCGATCAATTGTGCCTCGACGGACTTTGTTGCGGGCAAAATCGCCGCGAATTCCTCACCGCCAATTCGCCCGAACAGATCCCCCGGTCGAAGCCCCTTGTTCGCGCCTCTCGCAAATTCGGCAAGCACACTGTCGCCCGCCAGATGGCCGAACCGATCATTGACCTTCTTGAAATGATCGAGATCGAAAATAAGCATTGCCACCGGCGTATCGTCATCGCGAAAAAGTGTTCTCGTCTCGGCGAATGCCTGTAGCAGCCCGCGACGATTGAAAACGCCTGTCAATGGATCACGCGCCGCCAGATCGCGAAGACTGCTTTGGGAACGTCCGATGAGCAACTGCATTCCAAGTGCGACGGATGCGACAAGTATCAGGAGCGCGCCGGCAATCGCGATCAGACCATACGAATAGCTTTTGAAGTCAGTCGGCGGGACCAAAACCGCGCTGAGCGCCACGCCTGCACTGACGATGAATTGCACTAAAAACACGGCAGCCAGAGCACGCCGCAGCCGATAACCGGGTTCCACTTTTCGCGGCAGAAGGGCCACCGCGCAAAGTAGAAAACCACAGGCAGCACCGACATTGAACAGGCTTACACGCGCCGCAAATTCACCGCGGATCATTGGCACGAACATTCCCGCGACCCAGATGGCGGGCGGAAGTAATACCCAAAAAAATATTCGCCTCTGATCGAAAATCAGAACACCCGAGAGCCACAGCGTCAGACCGAAGAGCACAAGACCGTTCGCAAATTCGATCGATAGAAAATCCGGAATCTGACCCCGCAGCGTGATCATGATGAGACCGACACTGGTGCAGAAGAATCCACCGCCCCACAACAGATAGCTACGGGCTTCGCGATGCTGAATCCAGGCAACGAACAGGATGGTTGCGACAGTCAGTGCCGCCGTTGCCCACAAGATATATGCTGTCTTGAAGTCCAGCATTCCTGCACCCCGGTCTTCTATCGCTGCACCGCCGCCTTATTGAGGTTTCGGTGCAGCGAAAGCAACCTATAAGTAGCGCCGAAATTTCATCTGATTTCACTACGGGTGCATTCTCAAAGCGCCAGACGTTCCCGACCTGGTTCCGATTGCCCTCAAGCGGCATCCGCTTTTGTCTGACCGAACGCTGTAGTGCTTTGATCTTCGGGGGTTTTCCCATGGGTGTGTTTTGCGAATGCAGCTATAGGTCGAGGCCGCCCGAGCAGATAACCTTGGACGGCGTCACACGCCTCGGCTCTCAAGAAATCGAGTTCCCCTTCGGTTTCGACACCTTCCGCCAAAACGGGCATTCTCAAGCCTCTGGCGAGGCCGACCACTGCCCGCATGATCGCGGCAGCTTCCTCGTTTTGATCGACGGCCCTGACGAGAGAGCGATCCACTTTGATCTTATCGAACGGAAACGACCGCAAATTTGCCAAGGATGAGTATCCCGTGCCGAAATCGTCCATTGCAATTCGCACGCCCAGCCGCTTCAGCTTGTTAAGAACAGCCAGAGCGCGGCCAATATCCTTGATCAGTGCCGTTTCAGTTATCTCGAGCTCAAGGCGCTGCGCCGGCAGGCCAGAAGATTTCAGGCAGCTCTTTACAGTGTCGACCAGATTTACGCTGTGCAATTGAACCGCCGAGACATTGACGCTCACGCCAAGATGGTTCTTCCAGGTTGCCGCTTCATGGCAAGCCTCTTTTATGACCCACTCCCCTATCTTCAGGATTGCCCCGCACTCTTCGGCAATAGGGATGAAGACATCTGGAGCTATGGCTCCGTGAGTCTTATGGTTCCAGCGCAGCAACGCCTCAAAGCCAACGATTTGATCGGATTTGAGATCGGCTTGCGGCTGAAACGCCAAGGCGAACTCTCCTCTTGAAATCGCCAGCCTCAAATCCTGTTCGAATTGACGCCGCGATTTAAGTTTGTCGCCCATGGATTGCTCGAAAAACCGGTAGACGCCCCTGCCGCCGAGCTTTGCTTCATAAAGAGCAGCATCGGCATGGCTCAAAAGCGATGTCCGGTCTCGGGCGTCCTCAGGGAAACATGCGATGCCGATACTCGTCCCGACAAGAGCATCTGCTGGAAGCTGGTTATTAGATTCGGTCAGACGTTTGAGAATGCTTTCTGCAATCTGCGCTGCATAGGCTTTCGAGCGAAGACGCGGCAGGATTATCGCAAATTCGTCACCACCAAGCCGTGCGGCCATCTGATCTGGTCCAAGCACATCGTTCAAAATATCCGCGACATGTTTCAGAACGGCATCGCCGACGAGATGGCCGTAAAGATCGTTGATTTCTTTGAAGCGATCGAGATCGAGGAAGAGGACAGCGACCTGATTTACATCGGCGTTATCCGCAAATTCCGCGTCGAGCCGCTTCGTAAAATATCTACGATTGGGCAGCTTGGTCAGTGCGTCGTGGTAGGCAAGGAAGTGAATCTCGGCCTCGGCATCCTTGCGTTGCCGAATGTCTCTGACGGCATAGACTTCATGCGGCCGGCCGAAATAATCGATTTTGTGCCTGATGATCTCGACGGGGATTTCCGAACCGTCAACCGCTTTCAAAAACACCTCAAGAGATGTCTCCGGAGCCACACGTGATTGATGTTCCAGGCTTGGAAAGAAATCGGAGATGGCCCGGCTGCCTGTCATGGCTTCCAAGCCCGCAAGTCTGCAGAAACTCCTGTTCACTGTAATGATTTCCCGGCTTTCGGGGTCACATACGACCAAGCCTTCGACGGCAGCGTCAGCGAGGCTCTGCATCCTGCCCGCCTCCTCCATTCGCCTCAAATCTCGGCGGTCGAGGATCAGGCCGACAGTCGCAAGACAAATAATGATCGTCGTTACGACTGCGATGATTACAGCCATCCATCCGGCAGGAAGGATATTCGCAGACAATTTGATCTGAGGGTCGATGACTAAGGTAGTCCCCGCCATGCCAGTGAAATGGTGGCTGCATATCGCGACGGTAAGAACGATGGCGGCCAAAAATCTGTGCTGCGCCGATTTTTCGGACATCGCAATTCGTAACGACAATGCAGCAAGCACGATCCCCAGCAACACCGAAGCAGCGACCAACCGGTAATCCCATTGAATGTAACCTGGGATTTCAAATGCGACCATGCCGGTATAGTGCATGACCGCTATCCCCGATCCTACAATTGCACCACCGAGCAAGTGATTGAATCTGGAAAGCGACGAGACTGCAATTGCGAGACCTGTTCCCGTCAAAGCAATGGCTGAAAGAAGTGAAATCAGCGTCCAATCCACATCGTAGCCAGTCGCGATTTCGGGCTGGAATGCCAACATCGCTATAAAATGCGTGGCCCAGATGCCAAAGCCAGTCGCTACAGCGGAAACCGCCAGCCATATCTTCTTCATGGCCGGTTTGCTTCGCTGCACATGCTGAAGAAGGCTGATAGCCGCGAACGCGGCCATTAAACAAATTATCGCGGCCAGAACTACAAGCCGTAAATCGTGTTCGTTGACGATACAGTTGTATATCTTAAGCAATTTTGCGCCCAATCAAGCAAACCCGCCGCCCGATATTCTTCCTTCAGTTATTTAGAAATCGCTAACGCGCGTCCTGCACAAAGTACATCGTAAACAAATTTCCAATTATTTATACGTACAATGATTGAAATCGGCAGTATTTTACGAGTTTCGAGTGACGGACTGTGCATAAGCGAGTGACCTGGATATGCCTGAGGTCATCCGATCATATCGTCTCGCGCACATGCCGTTCGCGCCCGTAAAGCGACACGAGCAGCAATATGACAAGACCGAGAGCGGCCTGAACCGCCGAGGGGCTAAAGCCGAGGCCGATCAGCAGTGTGTTGATCTGCGTAAGCACCAGCACGCCGGCAATCGTTCCGAGAAAGCTGCCTCGCCCGCCGACAAGTGCCGCACCGCCGACAACGACGGCTGCGATTGTCTGGAAGAGATATGGCTGTCCGACATCGCCATAGGCCGATCCGGTGAAACCCAGAAGCAGGACGCCTGCTGCCGCCGCGAACAGCGCGCTCAGCGCATAGGTGATTACCCACATGCGCACTGGATGAATGAGCGCCAGCGGTGCTGCGCGCGGGTTGCTTCCAAGTGCGTAAAGCCTGCGTCCATAGGTCGTGCGCGCCAGAACGAGCATGATCAGGATCGTGAGTACGACCACCGCTGGTATCAGCCAAGGAAATGGCAGCGGCCCGATCGATCCGCCGATGGAAACGAACTTCGAAACGGCCTGCGGCGCGGAGCCTGATGGGAAACCGGCCGTCCACAACAGCACGCTGCCCTGCACGACCATGCCAACGCCTAGCGTGACGATCAGCGGATGGATATCCAGCCCACGCGACAAAAGGCCGTTCAATCCACCGATTGCCGCGGCCATCGCTGCGACCAGCAGGCAGACGGCCACGAAGTTCCATCCGTCGCCGTAAAGCTGTGCTGCCACGACATTCGCAAAGCCGATAACGAACGGGATCGAGAGATCGATGCCGCCGAGTATGATAACCAGTGTTTGGCCAACCGAGGCAATTGCGAGCAGCGATGCGATGACCAGCATCGCGCGTATGGCGAAGGGCGCGCTGTAACCGGGAATCAGCAAGGTGCCGATCAGGTGCAATATCGCGGCAACGACGAAAGCGCCTGCTACGCGCGCATTGGTCGTGGCAAAAAGGTCTGCGAGGGCCTTCATCTCAGGCTCTCCTTTCTCGGAAACGCTCTTGCAAGGCCGTGAGTACGACAGCCGAAACGAGGATCGCGCCATAGGCGATCTGAAGCACGTAGGTCGATACGTTGAACGAGGTCAGTACGCTCTGGAGCAGGAAGATATCGATTGCACCTATAGCGGCACCCACGAGGCCTCCCTTGCCGCCTGCGAGGCTGACCCCGCCGAGTGCTACGGCTGCGATTGCGATGAGCGTATAGCTTAGTCCTATATTCGGGTCGGCCGAGCCGATGAGAGCAGTCAGCATGAGGCCCGCGACTGCGGCCAAAATGCCCGAAATCACATAGGCGCCGAAGCGTACCGCAGTCACATTTACGCCAGAAGTATAAGTCGCGCGATCGTCGCTGCCGACAGCCATCAACTGATCGTAATAAGGCGTCTGGCGCAGAAGCCACCAGAAGCCGAAAATCGCGATGAGCGGCAGGATGGACCACGTGCCCGACATCGACCGCAACCATCCCGGCGCCGGGCCAATCGGTGCGGGCAGGATGGTCAGCGTCAGTCCTGCAAGTACGAGGTAAGTGCCAAGCGTGGCGACGATGGGCTGAATGCGCAGGATGGTCGCAAGCATACCGTTGACCGCACCGACAACCGCGCCGATGAGCAGAGCGGCGGGTATGATCAGGAACGGTGACGATATTCCAAGCTTCAGAAAAAGAACGCTGATGACGATGGCGTTCACGAAACCCATCAGCGGTCCTACCGAGATGTCCAGCCCGCCGCGCCCTGCCAATATGACAGGTGTAGAGGCCGCCGCCGCACCGATAAGAGGCGCTGCGAGGCCGATCAGAGTTCCCCACGCTGCCGGGTGGAAGCGTGCGGGATTCAAGAAAATATTCGCGATCAGCAAGATGATCAGCAGGACGACGGCAAAGCCTGTCTGCCGCCAGATGCGGGCAAGCCGCGAGGGAGCAATTCGGTCCGTCATGCCGCCCGTCCAAACATCGCAGCAAGAACAGTGTCGGTCGTCATATCGGAACCTGTAATCTCGGCAGAAATTTCCTGCTCGCGGAACACGAGCACCCGTCCGCACAGCACCAGAATTTCCTCGATCTCGCTCGATAGAATGACGAGCGCCATGCCTTCCGCCGCAAGCTCGCGGAAGACGTCATAAAGGATGCGCCGCGTCGCGACATCAACGCCGCGCGTCGGGTCGTTGAGCAACAGAATTTTCGGCTCCAGCGCGAGCGCGCGTGCGAGCAGAACCTTTTGCTGGTTGCCGCCCGACAGTGTCGTGATCGGCGCGTTGGGATTGGGCGCGACAATCGAAAGCCTGTCTCGATATGCCTCATAGCGCCCGCGCCGCGCGGTCTTGCTGACGAAGCCCAGACGCGTATCGCGATCTATCGTCGAAACCGCAAAATTGTCGAGGATCGACATTGTCGGGAAGATGCCGGACGTGCGGCGGTCGCGCGGCAGATAGGCGATGCCGGAAGCGACTGCGTTCTTGAATTTCGTGATCGGCTCGCCGTTTTCGCCAATGACGACGCGCCCTGCCGCTGGCTGCTCCAGTCCGGCAAGCATTTGCAGGAACCGCTCCTGCCCATGTCCATCGAGGCCCGCCAGACCAATGATCTCGCCGGGTGCGATCTTTTGCGTAAACGGTGTTGCGCCGGGGCGCATTGCGATGTCGCGGGCAACGAGAAGCGGCGTGTCAGGCATGGGAAAGCTCTGCTGCAGTCTGCGGCGCCATTGCGCGCAGGAGGGCTGCGGGATCGGAAACGCCCTTCTCTTCGGTCTTCACAACCTTGCCGCTGCGCAAGATGGAGATGCGATCGGACAGCGCCATGACCTCGTCCATGCGATGGGTGATGAAAAGGATCAATACGCCGGCGCTCGCCATTTCGCGCATAAGCCGGAATACGGATTCGCGGTCGGCAAAGTCGAGAGCGGCCGTAATCTCATCGAGGATCAGGATGCGCGGCTTTCTAACCACGGCGCGCGCCAGAACGATCAACTGCTGCGCTGCAAGCGGCAGACTGCCAGCCTCCGCATCGAGCGGCACATCGGTGATTGCAAAACGCGCCAGCGCTGCCGCAGCCATTTCGCGCCTGTCTCTGCGCGCGATCACCCGCTTGAACGGACGATCGATCCCAAGAAGGATATTGTCCATCACATTGCGATCGGGCGCGATCAGCACTTCCTGAAAAACGGTGGCAAATCCCGCCGCCTGAAAAGTTGCGGGATCGCGTCCACGAAACGGCTTGCCGTCGAGCAATATGTCGCCGCCATCCGGCAGCACGACGCCGGACAGGAGCTTGACCAGCGTGCTCTTGCCGGAACCGTTCTCGCCGAGGATCGTGTGAATTGTGCCGTCGCGAAATGCGATGGTCGCGTCCGACAACGCAACGGTTTCGCCATAGCGTTTCGAAACGCTTGATACCTCAAGCATATATTCCTCCGAAAACAGGCCGACCCTCAATCTGGAGGGCCGGCCCAATTCTATGCCTTTTTGCTACTTGGCGCAGGCGTCCGGTGTCGACGCATAATCCCAGCCCTTGCTTGGGGCCGGATTTTCGAAATAGGCGTCGAGCCACTCTTCCGGCATCGGGTCCTTCGGCGGAACCGGGAAAACCGAAACCGCATCAGGCGTCATGCAGTCCTTGTACCAGCTTCCGAGATCCGCATTGTGCACGGCCGGGATTGGGATCATCAGCGTGTTGAGCTTCGGCTTCTGGCCCTCGAGCATGCGAACCGCGACGCGATAAAGCGTCTGGGCAGTCCAATGCGGAAGCAATGCGCCGCCTTCGAACTTGAACTTGTCAGGATTGGCTTTCCAATAGCCCAGCGCATCGCCGGTCAGCGAACCGGTGATCAATGGCGCCGGTCGGCCTGCTTCGGAGAAAGCTTCGGCCACGACGCGGCTTTCGCTGCCGGTGGTCCAGACGGCATCGATCTGCGCGGGGTTCGTCGCGATTGCCTGCAGCACGACGGTCTTCGTGACGTTTGCCGTCCAGTTGCCGTTGACGCTGCGCGGCACCTTGACCGATTGATGTTCAGCCAGTGCTTTGTCGGCGCCCTGCCGCTGCTGCGCGACGATGGGATGTCCGGCAATGCCTTCGACCATCAGTACGTTGCCGCCATCGGGCAATTCCTTGCCGATTGCGGACATCATGTCGTAGCCCCAGCGGGCATAGTTGGAATCGACGTTGATTGCCTTGGGGCTCGTTACCGAACCGGCTGCCGTGACAAATGGAATGCCTGCGGCAGCGGCAGCTTCAATTGCATCGTCGAGTGCCGTGGCCGAACCGGGTATCGAGGTGATGATCGAGCAGCCCTTGTCGATGAAGGCGCGGATCTGGTTGATCTGCTGGCTCGCATCATTGTTGGAATCAGACACTTCGAAGCTCGCGACCGATCCGTTTGCAATGAGACCATCGACCAGACGCTTGAGCTCCTTGGTAACAGTCACCCGCCATGGATTGCCCTGATACGATTCCGAATGGCACCATTTCCAAGGGCCCTGCGGCGCTTTCCAATCGCTCCAGGCCGACGGCGTAACCGTTTGCGGCGCGTCTTCATACTGAGCCTTGAGTTCCGCAGGCAGACCGTCAATCGCGGTCTGCGCCGCATCCTGCGCCAAAGCGACGGAACCAACCATCGTCATGGCGGTCGCAGCCAGAAGGCCGCCTATAATCCTAAGCATTGTTTTCCTCCACTCATCGAATTCCATTCGCCCGACACAAGATCGAGGAATTTGGCCGCGCTCACCGTGCGAAAGCGCAAAATGCAAATCGTCCCCTCCTCCGGGGTAGATCGCAATTTGCCCAAGCCTCCCAAGCATTCTCTTGTAAATTAGATTTTCACATATGAGATTAGATTGCAAGCAGCGCTTTTCGATGACAATGTGCGAATTATGGTTGCCGCGCGTCGCTGCAGGCGGTTGGAAACTCCAGGTTTCGGCGCAAGGGAGAAAAATATGACTGGAAAGATGCTGCTGTTCATTGGGAGCCTCAATCGCGAGGCGCCATACTTCCAGGGCGCGCGAGGAAAGGGCCTTTCGGTCTATAGTTTCAACGAAGAGACACTGGAAACGGAAAAACTCGCGGAAACGGACGGTGTCGATAATCCGACTTTCCTGTCAGTTTCCCCTGACGGCTCCCGGATTTACACGAATTCGGAGGTTTATCTCTGGCGCGAAGGTCTGGTCACCGCTTTCGCCTTTGACCGCGAAGCATCTGCCCTCACCCACATCAACATGCAGCCCGCGCTCGGAAGCATCACCGCGCACAATTCGATCACGTTGGACAACAAGCATCTGCTTGTCGCAAATTACGCGATGGGTGAAGGTGGACCGGACCAGTCCGTCGTGGCCTATGGCATAAGAGAGGATGGCGGCCTGGCGGCCCCATTATCCAGCGTTGCGCATAGCGGGTCCGGTCCAAACAAGGATAGGCAAGAGCGCAGCCACGCCCACAGCGTGACGCCGACCCTGAACGGATCAATGGCTATCGTTGCCGATCTAGGGCTCGACGCATTAATAACTTATCGCTTTAGTGAAGACGGTGCTTTGCAGGAAATCGCGCGCCTTCAGCTCGCACCCGGCGCCGGGCCGCGCCATGTCGCCTTGCATCCGAATGGACACCTCGTTTTCGTGATGAACGAGCTTGATTCAACCGTGGTTTCGCTATCGTTCGACGCGGAAACGGGACAGTTGGCGATCATCGACACACATCCCGCTGTGCCCGAAGAAGGTCGTGCCGAAAATCATTGCGCCGATATCCAGATTTCCCCGGACGGCCGCTTCATCTACGGGTCCAATCGCGGCCATGATAGCATCGCAATCTTCGAAGTTGATGCATCGAGCGGCAACCTCATCCCACGTGGATTCACATCCTGCGGCGGCGCGACACCGCGCAATCTGGCAATCAGCCCCTCAGGCCGGCATTTGTTTTCCGCCAATCAGAATGCGGACAGGATTTCAATTTTCGAACGCGATTTCGCAACGGGGCACTTGACGGATACTGGACGTGAAATCGAGATTGGCACGCCGATGTGCATCCGCATCATTTCCCTTTGATCCTTAAAGGCCGCTGCTCTCCATAATCAATTCGTGAGTAAATAAATAGATCATTTATGAATTGACTGTGTATTGGGAAACTCTTCGTTGGCATGGCCGCGCTTCCCGCCCAAGCTAAAATCCTCATTTCGCGACAAGGCGATCACTCATCCCATGATTTGAAACGATTTGCTGGATGAGGCCGCTGCTTTTTGCGTCCGCCACGAATTTCGCCAGAAATTCCGCTGCAGCCACTTTGCCGTGACGTACGCCAATGGCCTGCTGCACCGTAGTAAAATGGCCGTCAAGCACACGGCTTCCGGGAAATTCCTGAGCTATGCGCAAATGATCCGAGCGCAACCCGGCAAGCACTTCAAGTCCCTGATCGCGGAACAGGTCGAGCGGTTTTTCGCCCGGCTTCGTGCGCACCAGTTCGGCATGTTGAATGTTGCGGTCCAGCCAGAGATCATAGGCAGATTTGGCCGATACGGCGATCCTGTTGCCCGGTCGATCGACCTCGCCAACCGCCGATATTGTCGACACAGCAGGCACAAGATACCCGGCTTCGATCTCGACATAGGCGTCGGTGAACTGAATGGTGCGGGCGCGTTCCGGCTCCGCACCGATGAGGCCAATATCCCAGACATCGTCTTCGGCTGCATTTGCCAGCGCAAATGGCGTGTCGAAAGGTACAAGCTTCACCTCCACGCCAAGCGCCTTGGCGACTTCTCGCGCGACATCCGGCGCGACGCCGAAAGGCGCACCATCGGCATCACGCCCGCTCACCAGAAGGCCATTTCCCAGATTGATGCCGGCGCGTAAAAAGCCCGTCGGCGTCAGCTCTGTTTTTGCTGTCTCGCTCATGGAGCAAGGCGCGGATTGGCAGCGGCAAAATCGACTGGTGTCAGATCCGGCTCAAGTTCCAAAAGATCGGCCTCGAGCGTGCGAAAAGGCTGTTCATCGAAATGCCCGGTCGGGTTGAGTGCCTTTTCCAGATTGTCCGAACCCTTCTGGATCAGTTCATCGGAGATTTCGGGAAAGAGTTTCTTCAAGGCATTAACGCGGACTTCCCTGTCGCTCAGCAGAAGCTTCGTCGCGCGCTGTGTGGCAACGGCGATTGCTTTTGCCGTGTCGGGGTTTTCATCCAGCCATTCTTGCGTGGCGAGAAGGCCAAGTGCCGGAACACTTTCCTGACGCCAATCGACAACCGGAACATAGCCGGATTCCGTCATTGAAAGCGCATCGAAACCTGCCAGCATTCCGGCGGCAACATTGCCCGTGTCGATACCAGCCTTATGCGCCGCGCCAGCACCCAGCGTCACGATCTCAACGTTGCGGTCGGCATCGATACCCTCGCGCTTCAGTGCCAGACGCACGAGATTGTCAGTCAGACTTCCGGGTGTCGTGATCCCGACTTTCTTGCCCTTGAGGTCCGAAAGTTTGCTGACACCACCATCCGGCGCCGAGAGAAGAACGTAGGGAACCCGGTCGTTCAGAGCATAAGCGACGACGAGATTGATACCCTTAGAGCGCATGCGGATGACATGCTCCGGCGCGCACACGCAGAACTGAACCGCGCCCGAAGTTAACGCCTGAAGTGCCGGGCCGCCGCCTTTGAAAGCCACGACCTCCGCATCAATACCGGCTTCCTTGTAGTAACCTTCATCGATGGCCACCTGCACCGCCAGCGAATTGTCGGAAAGCCCGCCCGACGGTCCGAAAATGACCTTCGTCTGCGCCTGAGCGGGGAGCGCAGCGAAGGTGACTGCGACGGCAAGTGCGGACCCGGTGAATGCGCGAAAGACGGTGTTTCGCAAGCTGGAGATTGCGGGAGTTATCATTCTGGATTTCCTTGGATGTCGATCATAGGTCTGGCGCGAGATCGAGCCCGGCCCAGATTTCATCGACGAGTTGAGCAAAACGCGGGGATTTTCTGAGATCGGCCGGGTTTCTTGGTCGCTCCAGGTCGATTTTGACGTCGAGCTTGACGCGCCCGGGACGCGAGGAGAGGACGATCACGCGATCAGATAGTGTGACCGCCTCGTGAATGTCGTGGGTGACGAAAAGCACGGATCGGCGATATGCACTCCACACTTTCAGAAGCTCGCGGCCCATCGCGATTTTCGTCTGGGAGTCGAGCGCGCCGAACGGTTCATCGAGCAGGTACAGCTCCGGCTCGTAGGCAAGCAGGCGGCCCAGCGATACGCGCTGGCGCATGCCGCCGGAAAGCTGGTGCGGACGATGTTTTTCAAAGCCTGTCAGGCGCAGGAATGCGATCAGTTCGGCCAGCCGCGGCGCAATTTTCTCTTTCGGTAAACCGGCCAGATCGGCACCAACGCGTATGTTGTCTTCAACACTTGCCCACGGCAACAAGGTGTCGCGCTGGAACATGAAGCCGATGCGCTCGCGGTTTTCCGAAACCGGCCTGCCATCGATGCGGGCATGGCCGGAAGCAGGCACGAGCAGGCCTGAAAGGATGCGCAACAGCGTGGACTTGCCGCATCCGCTCGGCCCGACGATCGAGACGAACTCACCGGCGGCGACATCGAACGAAACATCATCCAACACCTTCACAGTGCCGGTAGACTGCGAAGCGAATGTGAGGCTAACGCCTTGAAGCGAGACTTTCGGCTGCGCAACCGGCGTGCTTGCCTGCGGCACTCTAAGGGCGACGTTCATGCCGCCCTCCACGAAGAGAATTTGCGCTCCAGCGCACCCACGATGAGGTTGCCGGCAACCGCGATGAAGGTCAGCGAGGTCAGTCCGGCGAAGACGCCGGTCGTATCAAGCCGTCCGGCTGAGTGTTCGATATACCAGCCGAGGCCCGCGCTTGCGCCGATGAGTTCGGCCACGACCGCGCCAATCAGGGCCAGACCGACGCCGATGCGCAGTGACGCTATCACCCAAGGCACCAGCCATGGCAGAAGCACCTTGCGGGCGACATAATGGCGGGGTGCCTTCATCGTGCGAAACAGATCGACCAGATCGCGGTCGATTGTTTTCAGACCCTCATGAATGTTCAGCATGAAAATGAACAGCACGGTCGAAAAAGCCATCATCACCTTGGAAAACAGATCGATGCCGAACCAGATGATGAAGAGCGGTGCGAGTGCCACGCGCGGCAGGCTGTAGAGTGCCATGATGAAGGGCTCGGCGACCGAGTTCGCATATTTGAACCGCGCCATTGCCATGCCGATCGGCACGCCGACCGCAAACGCAAGCGCCAGACCAAGGCCCGCCTCAAGCAATGTCCGCTGCATATGCCGCCAAAGGTCGCCGCTGGCAGCCAGCGAAATGAGACGCTCTGCGACGAGTGTCGGACTTGAGCTCCATATCTGGCTGACGCCCAGCCAGCCTGCGCCTTCCCACGCGATCATGATGGCCGCGAAGACCAGAATTCGGTCGCGGATGAGCCTTGCCCTTCCAGAACCGGAGATCCTGGAAAGCAACGATGGACGCTCCAATGCCTGCGGCGAGGTTTCGCGCGTGCCGTCTATGGCTGTCATTAATCCGTCCTAACCGCGTTCCGTGCCGGTCGCGACCGGCCGGGAAGGATCGGAACTCCACGCAGACCATGAGCCGGGAAACAATGCCGCCGGAATGCCGATGGATGCCAGCGAGATGATCTCATGCGTTGCCGATACGCCGCCGCCGCAATAGACGCCGACCTCTTCGGATCCCTTTATGCCCAATTTTTCGAAACGCTCGCGCAACACATCAGCACTCTTGAAACGACCTGCCTCATCGAGGTTTTGTGAGGTCGGCGCGCTGAACGCACCTGGGATATGGCCCTCGGTCAGTCGCCCATTCGAGCTTGCTGCACCGGCATAGGATTTCGCGTCGCGCGCATCCAGCAATATGCGCGAGCGCGCAAAGTCCTGGGCATCGTCGGCAGAGAGAACCGGTAAATTTCCGGCACTAAGCGAGACATTGCCATAATCCGGCAAAGGCACTTCGGTACTCAGCGACCTGCCAAGCGCTTTCCATGCAGCCAGACCGCCATCGAGCAGGCGCACATCGGTAATGCCTGCCCAGCGCAGCACCCACCATGCGCGCGCTGCCTGCTGGCCGAAATTGTCGTCATAGACAATAACTGTATCGCCTTCATTGATGCCCCAACGGCGCGCATCGCGTTGAAGGTCTGCGATTTCGGGGAGCGGCCTGCGACCGCTGAACCCTTTCTGTACGCCGGCGAGTTCGGTCGGGAGATCGGCATAAACAGCGCCTGGAATATGCCCCTCGCGATAGTGAGGGCGACCGTCGGGCGTCTGCAGATTGAAGCGGATATCGAGAATAATCTGCTGCTCTGCGCCATCGATACGCGCTGCCAGCTCCTCCGCAGTGACGAGCACTTTCTGGCGGTCAGAAGAATTGTCGTTCGGCATGGTTACGTCCTGAATTTCTGTAAAATTACACGGCCTGAAATCAACGGTTGGCGGCAGCCCGGAGTGTCGCATTCTGGCTTGCTGCAAAACGGTTTTCCGGGCGGTCAAGCCCGAAATGATCGCGCAGGGTCGAGCCCGAATACTCCTTGCGGTAAATGCCGCGACGCTGAAGCTCAGGGATGACAAGATTGACGAAATTTTCCGGTGCGCCCGGCAGGTATGGCGGGAAGATCATGAAGCCATCGACCGCTCGCTCTTCGAACCAGAGCTCGATCAAATCCGCGACCGTCTTCGGGTCGCCGACGATTTCCTTGAAATGAAGATTGCGCCAGAAGGCCAGGAAGATCTGGCGGATCGTCGGATCCTCGACACCGAAATTGTGGCGCGCTGCTTCGATTACGACACGCGCCTTTTCCGAAGGTGACGCAAGCGCCTCGACTTCCGACAAGGGCGTATCGTCGTGAAGGTCGGAAAGGACCGCACCGAATGCCTCGGAGAGCTTTTGAAGGTTCGTGACGACATTCGCCAAATCCTGAATGTGGCGATAGCGACCGAGCGCTTCGGAGGCGGTTTCGGCGGTGTAGACCGCAAGTCCGGGAATGATGAATTGCTGATCCGGGTTTCGGCCATAGGCAGCGAGGCGGCCTTTCAGCCGCGCATAGTATTCTTTCGCCCCTTCGAAGCCGAGCGTCGAGGAGTTGGTGAATTTGATATCGGAGAAGCGCGCACCGAACTCGACCGAACGATCGGATTTTCCGGCGTTGACGATTGGAATTTGACCCTGCACCGGGCGTTCTACATTGAGCGGTCCATCGATCTCGAAAAACTCGCCGCGGTAAGAAATCCGATGCACCTTGGACTCATCGACAAAAACGCCCGTCTCCTTATCGACGACTTTGGCGCCATCCTCCCAACTGTCCCACAACTGGGTTACGACGTCGGCGAATTCGGTCGCCCATTCATAGCGACGCTCGTTCTGCCAGTGCTCCTTGCGGTTATAGTTCTTCGCAGCGGCTTCCGCCTCGCCCGTCACGACATTCCAGCCGATGCGTCCGCCGCTCAAATGATCGAGGGTCGCCGTCGCGCGCGCAACGGAATAAGGCTCGGCATAGGTCGTGTTGACGGTCGTGACGATACCGATTTTGCTTGTCGCGGCCGCAATGAAACCGGCGAATGAAAGCGCCTCTGGCCGCAAGACCTGATTTGGCCTTTCGTGCTGCCATTCCGGCAGGCCAACCACCTGATCGCCGATGAAAAAGAAGTCCATCTTCCCGCGTTCGGCGAGTTGGGCCATTTCAATCAGAAGCTTAGGATTAGAATTCCCGTCCGTTCTGGCCTCCGGTAAACGCCATCCCGCAGGATGAAATCCAGTAGGCCAGATGGTAAATCCTAGATGGAGCTCTCTATTATGAGACATTTTTTATCCTTTTATTTCCCGCATGCTAGGCAATTATGAGAAAATCGAGGACACAAAATTTTCTAAAGTTTTCAATATACTTAGATTATATTTATCGAATATTGCGATGCCTTTGGTTTCCGGCACACCAAAATTCACTCCGAGCCACACGCTTTAAGCAACTTCCGAGATTTTCAAGCGCCCTGAAACCGTGAGCCGGTTCGGCGGCCGGTCCAGCTTGAGATGGTCTCTGAATGTCGGGCCGCTATAATCCTTGCGATATATTCCGCGCGCCTGAAGCACCGGAACGACAAGGGTCGTGAACGCTTCCACCGCGCCCGGAATGTAGGCCGGGAATATATTGAACCCGTCGGCAGCCTTCGCCTCATACCAATGCTGAATGTAGTCGGCGACTTCGTCAGGATCACCGACGACAATCGCGCCTCCCAGCGAAGCACCGTGAATCAGGTCGCGATAGATGATGGGTTTTTCTCCACCGATAGTACGTCGCGTGCGCCGCGTGATTTCGGCGAACAGGCGTTTTCCTTCATCGTTCGAGGCGTCGAAAGTCTGCTGATCCACCGGCTCGGCATGATCGCGACCGCGAACATCGACGCCGATAAGCCCGGATACGCGGGCGAGATTTCGATGCTTTTCGCGTCCGAGCCCGCCATAGCGCACCTCGCCGACGGCAATGTCTTCCGGGTCGAGTACCAGAAGGCTGTTCAGGTGATCGTAGATCGCCACCGCTTCCTCGGTCGTTTCTGCAACGATCGGGGTCAGACCGGGGAGAATGGAAATCTCACGGTCGGTGCGGCCATATTTTTTCGCCCGTGATTTGATGTCGGCGTAATAGGCCTGAGCGGCACCAATTGTCGGCTGCCCGGCGAAGATAACGTCGGCGTCGCGCGCGCCGAGTTCGCGTGATCGTTCGGACGTACCGGCATGCAGGATCACCGGATGCCCTTGCACCGGCCTTGCGACATTGAGAGGCCCGTCCACACTGAAATAGCGGCCGCGATGGTTGAGCTGATGCACCTTCGAAGGATCGACGAACCGTCCGCTTTCGGGATCGCGCACGAATGCATCGTCCTCGAAAGTATCCCACAGGCCTTTGACGACATCGACGAATTCATCCGCCCAATCATAACGCTTCTGGGTTTCCCAATGCTCGTCGCGGCTGAAATTTGCCGCCGCAATCGCATCCGCACCCGTCACGATGTTCCAGGATGCGCGCCCCTTGCTGAGATGATCGAGCGACGCAATCAAACGTGCCACCGTGTACGGGTCGTAATAGGTCGGATTGGCAGTCACCACGATGCCGATATGAGACGTTGCGGCGGCCAGACTTGCCGCGGACACGAACGGCTCCAGACGCGACATTTGCGCAGGGTTGGTGGTTTGCAATTCCGGGTCCGTCGCCAGCCTGTCGCCGAGAAAAAGGAAGTCGAATTTCGCGGCTTCGGCAAGCTGCGTGACATATTGCAGAAATTCGATGCCGAAAGCAGCATCCGGCTTGGAGCTCGGCATGCGCCATCCTGCCGGGTGCGTTCCTCCGGCCCAGAACATCAGGCCCAGATGCAGTTCGCGCTGTGGTGTTGTCATGTCGATAAGCCTTTCGGATATTTTCAGGCGGCCCAGCGGCTTCGAGGACGCTCAAGCCCGAGATGATCCCGCAACGTCTTACCTTCATACTCGTCGCGAAACAGGCCACGGCGGCGCAATTCGGGAAGAACGAGGCTGTTAAATTTCAGGAACTGATCGAAGACAAAGGCAGACTGGATGTTGAAGCCGTCGGAAGCGCCAGCGTTGAACCAGGCTTCAAGATAGTCGGCGATCTCGATCGGGCCGCCCACGACGATATGTCCGCCTACGATATGGTTATAGAGCAGATCGCGCAGCGTCGCCGGCCTGTCCGCTCCAATGCTTCGGCCGGTTCGGCTTTCTGTTATCGCCAGCAGATAGCGCCCGGTCGGATTGAAGCGTTCTGCAAGTTCCGCCGTTATCGGGCTGTCGGGATCGATTGCAGTCACGTCCACGCCAATGCGTTGAGAAAGCGCGCCAAGATTGCGCGTTCCCATTTCCGATGCCTCGCCTCTTACTTCCGGGCGGGAAACACTCAAATCCCAGAACGAAGCGCCCTTGCCACCGAAACGGATGTCGTCATCAAGCAAGATGAGCGCGTTCAGCTCGTCATAAATCTCTCGGGCCTGCTCCAGCGTTTCCCCGACGATCGGTGTCAGGCCCGGCAGAATTGAAACCGCCTCGGGCGCACGGCCATAGGCCGCCGCACGACGGCGAATGTCCTGCGAATAGGCGATACCGTTTTCGATGGTCGCAGCGGCTGCGAAAATCACATCGGCTTCGCGTGCGCCGAATTCGCGTGACCTGTCGGACGTTCCCGCGTGCAGAAGCACCGGTTGCCCCTGCGGGGACCGCGCAACGTTCAGCGGACCTTTGACGCTGAATGTCTTTCCCACATGGTCGAGAGGATGGATTTTCGACCCATCAACGAATTCGCCCGTTTCCTTGTTTCGGATGAATGCGTCGTCTTCCCAACTGTCCCACAGTCCACGAACTATGCCGATGAACTCGTCGGCACGGTCGTAGCGGTAGTTCGGGTCGCCATGCTCCGGGCGGCTGTAATTTTGCGCCGCACGTCCGTCCGCCCCGGTGACGACATTCCAGGAAGCGCGTCCATGCGTGACATGGTCGAGCGATGCGACGAGCCGTGCGAGATTGAACGGCTCGTAGTAGGTGGGATTGGCCGTGACCACGATGCCGATATGGCTCGTCCTGGTCGCGATATAAGAGGCCGCCGTGAAAGGCTCGATGCGAGCCAGCACAGAGGTATTCGTAAATTCATAGCCGAGCCCGGTTGCGAGCCGGTCACCGAAAAAGAAGAAGTCGAATTTCGCCTCTTCGGCGATCTGCGCAAGCCGGGTGATGTGCTCCGCGTCGAACGCGCCCTCATAGGCAGCGCCCGGATAGCGCCATCCTGCGGGGTGCGTCCCGTTTGCCCAGTACATATAGCCGAGTTTGAGATGCCCCGGCCTTCTCGCAGGCGACGACGCCTTTTGTGGTTCTGCGCTCATAAAATTCCTCGCATATAAATCAGGCGACCAGTGGACTTTGCGACGCGGCTTCCTCGACGGCATGGAGAACTTCGTAGATCGCCGCCTCCTGCTTCAGAAGGGATAGGTCGCCGCGCTTTCGCGGCCTCGGCAGATTGATTTCGAAAATCTCATGTATCCGGCCCGGCCGCGGCGACAGCAGAACGATGCGGTCCGCAAGGAAAACGGCCTCGCCGACATCATGTGTGACGAAGACGATGGTGCGCCGATGTTCCTGCCACAGCCGGATAAGATCTTCCTGCAGTTTGATCCGCGTAATGTGATCGACCGCGCCGAACGGCTCATCCATCAAAAGCACTTCGGGATCGTTGGCGAGGGCACGGGCAATGCCTGCGCGCTGCCGCATTCCACCCGAAAGCTGATGCGGATATTTTTCACCGAATCCGCCAAGACCGACTTGTGCCAGATGGGCCGCCACCGCCCTGCGCCGCTCTTCTTTGGGAACACCTCGAAGCTCAAGGCCAAGCTCGACATTGTTCTCGATCGTCCGCCAGGGAAGCAGCGACGCATCCTGAAAAACGACACCGAGGCTTGGCTGAGGGCCATTTATCGGACGCCCGTGAAACTCCACCTTGCCGTCCGTCGCACTTTGCAAGCCGGACAATATCTCGAGCAGCGTGCTCTTTCCGCAGCCGCTGGGGCCGAGAAGGACGATGAACTCGCCCTCCTCCACCTTCAGGCTGATATTTTTGAGCGCCACCACCGGCGACGTTCCCGGATAGACCTTGTTCAGATTTGCGACGTTGAAAACGGACATCGGTTCACTCCAGACGCTCAGTTTCCGACTTTCGCGGCACGTTCCGGGGATGCGAAAGGCTTCACATATTCGCGCGGAATGAAGCGCTCATCGATGAACGCCGCCGCGTCATAGGGTTCCTTCTGATTGCCAAGCTGGATTTCGACCTGCTGCGTATCGGCAATGGCCTTTGGATCGACCGCCGGGTTGTTGTCCCAAATGTCGTCTTCCTGCTTGATCGCCTGGCGCACCGCTTCCGGGTCGAGATGGAGTTGCGCCTGAAGCCACGGGATATATTCGTCGTGATGTTTCTTGGCGTAAGTGTATGAGCGGAAATAAGCGCGCAGACCCCTCTCCAGCAGATCGGGATCATTGGCGATGACATCGTTTCCGGCAATCAGCACTCCGGTGTGGTAAGTCGGCAGATAGTCCCAGCCGCGCGCGAGCGTCTTGGACTCGCCCTCCAATTCGCCAAGCGCCGGGAATGGCTGGTGAATGATCGTGGCATCGACCTGACCGGAAATCAGCGCGCCGTAAGCTTGCTGATTGGTGCCAGCGGCAAACAGCGTCACGTCCTTGGCCGGATCGACGCCGTTCTCGCGCAGAATGACCTTGAGATAGGCGTCCATATTGGAGCCCTCTACGGCATTGCCGATCGTCTTGCCTTTCAGGTCTTCGAAGTTTTCGATGCCCTTGCGGGCGATCAGGAAGAATGGGCCTTTGCTGCGGAAAGCGGAGGCAATAATCTTGATGGGCGAGCCGAGCGCCGCCGCACGAAGATATTGACTGGTTGGTCCGAAAGCGAAGGTCAGATCGCCGGCGGCGACCCCGGTCGGTACGTCGGACACATCGGTGAACTCGACGTCCAACCCTTCTTCATCGAAGAAGCCTTTCTCGACGCCAAAGCGTATCGGCTGCTGCGTATAGGATGTGCTTTCCGCTAGAGTAAGTGTTTTCCGCTCCGGCTTGTCCTCGGCAAAAGCAGAGTTTGCGACGAGAAGCCCGGTAACGAGCGCAATGCTGGCAAGAAGTTTTTTCATGGTGATACCTGTACTGATGAATGGGATGGCTAAGCGTATTTCCATCGAAGGAAGACGCGCCTTTCGAGAAGATTGACGAAGAATACGGTGATGAGTGCGACAGCCGTGATCGACACGACGAGCGCGAAAACACTGGCGGTGTCGTAGACGCCCACCGCACGATTGAGCATGTTTCCGAGGCCTGCCTTCGAAGCGACGATCTCTGCAAACAGAGCTGCGACAAGGCACATGGCGGCCTCGATGCGCACTGCAGCCATGATGGACGGGACTGCGGAAGGCAGGATGATCTTGAACACCAGTTGCAGCTTGGTCGCGCCAAGCGAACGAGCGACCTTTAGATGCCGGTCATCGACCTGCCGGATGCCGGCAATCGTGTTGAAGACGAAAAGGAAGTAGCCGAACAGGAAGACAATGAAGACTTTGTGAGAAAATCCGATACCCAGATAGAGCGTGAGCATAGGTATGATCGTGACTTTGGGAACCGCCATCGCGGCAACCAGAAACGGGTTCAGGAAGCGGTTCGCGTTTTCGAACAATCCCATGTAGACGCCGGTGCCGACACCGAACACAAAGGCCAGCGCAAAGCCGAGAGCAGCTTCAGATAGCGTAACCCGCAAATGGTAGAGAAGGTCGCCTTCATTCAACAAGCGCGGGAACGCGGCAGCCACCTGCGTTGGCGAAGCAAGATAGAGTTGCTTGATCGATCCGCTATCCACCAGATACTGAATGCTGCCCAAGATCGCCGCGAGCAACGCAATCTGCCCGACCTGAAGCCAACCGAGCTTCGGCAGCGTTATGCCGCTCGATATAGCGCTGCGACCCGACTGCTTTCGTGCATGAAAGCCTGTCGAAAGCTTCGGATTCTCTAAGTTTGAGGTAACGGACATGCTTGGCGTCAATCCTTCTTCCTGGATTTCCCCGCGCAGCCAAGCGCGGTCCCGATCAAGCCATCCAACCGAAATTGCCGGATAACTCGAACTGACCGCCAGCCTAAAATCTTTAATGTCTACTAATAAGGTAGATTAATCCAATCTGCCTCGGAAAGGGAAAAAACGATCCCTCGCCGCTTGCCCATGCAGGCAATACCGTCCGCGCGGAAAATCGCTTGTTCAGGGGATTTTGCAATCTGGAGATATTGCATGAGAACTGTCCAACTGGGCTCGACCGGGCTCAAAATTTCCGCCCTCGCCTTCGGATGTTCGAGCTATGGTTCGAAAGACTGGATGCCCTGGGCTTTGTCGGAAGAAGATGCGCAGCCGCATTATCGGCAGGCCTTCGAAAGCGGCTTTACATTCTTCGATACTGCCGATTCTTATTCCACCGGCCTCAGCGAAGAAATTCTTGGCCGCGCGCTGAAACGGTTCGGTCCGCAGCGCGATCAAGTGGTCGTCGCAACGAAGGTTTTCGGCACGATGGGCCCAAGCGCGAACCAGCGTGGTCTTTCGCGAAAACACATCCGCCACGCAATCGACGACAGTCTTCGCCGCCTCGGCACCGATTATGTCGACCTCTACCAGATTCACCGGCTCGATCCATCGACACCTGCTGAAGAACTGCTGCAGGCGCTGGACGATATCGTGCGGGCGGGCAAAGCGCTCTATATCGGCGCAAGCAGCATGCATGCCTGGCAATTCGCAAAACTTCAGGTGCTAGCTGAGAGCAACGGCCTGACCAAGTTCGTCACGATGCAGAACAAGTACAATCTGCTCTATCGCGAGGAGGAGCGCGAAATGCTGCCGCTGTGTCTGAATGACGGCGTCGGCGTTATACCGTACAGCCCGCTGGCCAGAGGCCTGCTCGCGGGAAGCCGGCGGCGCAATTCCGACCGTTCGCAGGTGGTGCGCGATTTCACGCGACCGCAGGACGAGGCAATTGTCGATCGTGTTATCGAGCTTGCCGAGAAACGCGATGTAAAGCCGGCACAAATCGCGCTGGCATGGCTGCTCGACAATCCAGCCGTCACCGCGCCGATCATCGGAGCGACAAAGCCTCATCATATCGAAGACGCTCTCGGCGCACTCGATATTGAACTAAGTGCCGACGAACGGCAGTTTCTGGAAGAGCCCTACACGCCGCAGCAAGTTCAGTTCGATCGTAACGAGACGCTGCTTCCGGGACAAACTGCGGCGCCCGATGTCCTGCCGCGTTTCAGACGCGGATAAAGCCAAAAATGGTCTCCTTACAAGGCGACCACAGATTACTCTGCCGCGACTTGCAGAAAGTTGCGCCCGTAGGTGGCAAGAACGGCTTCGGAAACGGCCTGCGTGGCACGATTTCGAATGGCCGGATTGCTGATTGCACCATCGGTGAAATCGCGGTCTGAGGCATAGATTGCCGTCGGCAGTGAGAAGGCTTCGAAGAAACCGAAAAGCGGGCGTAGCTGATGCTCGACGATCAGCGAATGACGATCGCCTCCGCCGGTCGCAACCAGAATGACCGGTTTTCCGCGCAGATCGCTTGGATCGAGCAGATCGAAGAAATGCTTGAATAGCCCGGTGTAGCTGCCTTTGAAGGTCGGCGTTCCGACCACCAGCAGATCCGCCTGCTTGAGTTCGGCAATGATGCCGGATGCCTGATCGTCTAGTTCCTTCGACCATCGGGCTGCGGGAAAAGACGGCCCAAGATCGGCAATGTCATACACCGATGGAGATGCCCCGAATTGCGCACCAGCCTCTGTCGCAATGTGATCGACAAAACTCTTTGTCTTCGAAGGACGGGTCAAATTGCCGGAAAAGCCGACAATGCGGAATTGGGTCATCGATAGTCCTCGAAATCGCAGTTTCAATTTCTACCAATCTTATCAACATCAGCCATCACGAGAAGGAAATGCGTGTCGCGATACGAGATGGAAGGAAACAATCTGCGCGTCGAAACTCGAAAATCAGCAAAGTCATTTTATACAGGGTGAAAATGTGCCGCTCGAAGGTGACGGGTCAAAGTGGAGCGCCATACGCTCGGCAACTTTGCGGAGGCGCGCCAGACGCCAATCGTCTGGATAAGAGGTTTGACGACTATCTCGACGGCTATCCTGCCGAGACGCGCCTTTATCGGCCCGGCAATTCCGGGAGTTTGAGGTTGCCGCGTGCGTCTTGAATGTCCGTAACTAGCGATACTTCGGTCGCTTTGTTGGCAGCCAGATCGTAGGTTATTCGAACTGCGAGGTCCGTTTTGCACCGACGCTGGCCAGGTGTGGATTCGCTGCAGGCAAGGATGTAGGTGCGGATGAGATCGATGCGCTGGCTGTCGAGCTTTGTATCGCGACCGAATGCAATAGTCGGAACATGCCCGCCGCCGGGCTGAGTTTTGAGGAAGTCCGCCGCGATTTCAGCCAATTTCTTATCCAGGCCGCTATTGCCGGCGTAATTCGGATAAAGGCGCAAATCGTCGGCCTTAACAACATCGCTGTTGACGACCCGATTTGCGAAATAGGTAACTCCATCATAGCGTTTTCGCGCCACGGAATGTTCACGGGTCAGCGGATCGGGCGCGGATGTCGGCTTTGCGCCGACCGTGGGGAAAATATGCAGCCGGAAATTCTCCAGGAGATTGAACGACGTGGTCTTTGATTCCTGACGGAAAGCTTTCAGGCAGGGGCTAAGTCGATCCAATTCCTCTTGCTGGTTTTCGTTGGTGAGGTTCAGTTCGATCTGCGGGTGAAAGTAAGCCGCTCCTTGTCCAAGATCGGCAACCGCCAGCAATGGCACCCCGCATGAGCGAAATGATCGAGACAAAGCTTTCAGTACTTTGCCGTTTTCCATACCCACGGCATATGCCTTGCGAAATCGATCCTCGCACTTTGTTCCAAGGCGACAATCCGCCGGTTTCGGATCGACATTGAGATCGATGCGCGTGACCGGGTCATTGCGAACTGCAAACGTCACAATGTAATGGTCTTTCTGAAGACTGGTCCCGTAAAGTTCGAGTTCACCGGGATAGAGCGCTTCGGAAAGTTGCGTTGCCGCTTTGATCGAGGCATCGCGGTCCGCGCAGCCAACAAGGCCCAAAGACAGCGCGACGAATGACGCATTCAACATGACCCGCATGCTGCGACCAAGCTTCATTCAGCGGTCACTGTCGAAAAGCGCTGTGGACCTCGCCAGTTTCAATGATTTCATCCCATCCATCTAAACGTGCATTGAATATTTGACATAAGAATTCCGATTATTCAGAACCTTGGAGTGCGATACAAGGTATTTCCCGACCCGGAATTCCAGAAAACCAGCGGCTAACAACGATCTCCAGGGAATAGCTGATGAGGGCAATTTTTCTTTCTCTGATCTTATTTGCTTCCGGCCCGGCGCTTGCCGCTACCGAAGCGGAGTTCAATTCAGCCCTGAGCCAAACAGCAAGCCGCGTTCTCACAGCGCGCGTACTCACAAATCTGTGCGACACGCGCGATCCCGAAGGTGCGAGTGCGCGCAAAGACGCTCTTTCGAGCTGGCTCCATCGGCATGATGTCGCGAAATACGATGCGCTGATGGCCGAGCTCGTCCGTCGTAGCGCCATTTCGGAAGCTGAAATGGCGGCAAACAACGAAAGGGCGCGGGAGCAAATTGATGCTTCGCTAAACGAAGATGATTCCGACTGCGCAAATCTGGCTGGCTTCCTGGCGGATAAGAAATATGAGATTCGAAACCTGATCCGCGATCTGAGCCGCTTCACGCGCAATCTAGGCATCCGCATCAGCGATCAAGCCGTCACCACAAAAACAGATAATGTCGAAATCACCGGATTGGCGCAGTTTTCAGTATTGGCGGAAGCTGAGATGTCAAAAGTCGGCTCTCGGGAAGGCGCGCAAAGTGACCGCCATCTCCGCAACGCGCGTGAGCAGCATCTTGAGGCCTACCTCGCACGATACGCCGGAATTGCTGGCTTCGGTCGGGTATTTAAAGCCGACGAGATACGCGAATGGCGCGGCGACAAGCAGTCCAGATTTTCATTTCGATGCCGCAGTTTCAAAGATCCCAGCCACGAAGCGCGCATGAACGCCTCGATCGGACAAGACATGGTCGTTCTAGGTACGCCACGTACCGTCCTCGATGCACACGACCCTTCAATTGTTCTCGTGAACTGCGCTATTTTTTCCTTGTCGGAGATCGGCGAAACGATGCCCGTTTTTGACGATGCATCCGGTCTTGTTCTTCGACCTTTGGAATTCGATGAGGCTTATGCCGGGCCGAATGCAGGTATCGCGAAGAAGGATGTGGATCGTGTGCTCTATGTGGCCGATTTCGAGAACCGAATGGATGGCTTCGGCAACGGATACACTCACCGTGAAGAGTACTTCTACGTGCTTCTGAACGATGGCAGCGCCTACCAGCACCAGTGGAGTTTTCCTTTCACGGATTTGAATGTGGCGCTTTCGAAGTCCCGCGAACCGGAGCGTTGGATGACATGGTCGAAAAGCTGGACTGGTACCATTACGCTCACCAGGGACGGTTCGGAGATCGATCTTTCCGCGGCTCAAGAAATCAAGCCGATTGCCACGGGAACGCGGCTCGACAGGTCTTATTATTTTTTGAATGTCGGCTCTGGCGGCGTTAGAAGGGACCGCTCCTACGTCTTTCAGCCTAGTGGCAAAGTCACGCACTCACGCGGCGGTTTCGTCGCGGGAAACTTTGCCACCAGCTATATGATAGTGACCAACGATCGCGATGACAGCGCGACATCGAGTTATCGTTTCGAGGATTATGCTCTGGTCCTCTCACATCCCAATGGAGAAGAACGACATTTCTTTGCCGTTCTGGCTGATGCTGACTCGAAAGACCCGGAAGACATAATCGTCAGCGGCAATATCTACTGGACGAAAAAGAATGACTAGATACGCGTTCTGATTGGCGAGGCTAAACTCGCTCCTGTTCGCTAATCCATTCCCCATGGTCGCGCCGTTTGACTGGAGTCATTCCAGCCAATGCGATCGATGCGCCACTGGCCGTTCGACAACTGAACCATTTCCATAAGGATCATGTGCGGGTCGGAGCCGGTAGCGATTTCAAGGCGCGCCTTGCCATTTGTATGATCAATGGCTGTCACCGCAGCGCCGGGGCCAAACGTGAATGGCAGCATTCGGTTCTGTTCGGCGCTCAACATCAAATCATCGAATACCAGCACAGCGTCGTTGCGTATGTCAGCGAGCAAATCCGCATGGTCGCTGGATACTTCTGCGAACTTCGAACCCGGAATCGCGCCGGAGCCGGCCCCCGGAAATAGCCGTGTCTGGTCATCTTGTGCCGTTTTCAGGAAGCCTTCCTTCGCATCCGGTGAAAGCAGAAAGTATGCGGTGAAATAATCGGACCTGATGTTGGCGTTGATAAATGTCATCGCACTGTTTTGCGGGGTGCTCATGTCGAGGGCGCTGATTGGCGTTCGCTGCGCCATGTATTTCTCGTATTGCGCGGCCTCACTTGTGCTGTCGATTTCTTGCGCCGCACACAAAGATGACGAGGCCAACAACAGGCAGATCAAGCCGAGCTTGCGCATAAGGACTGGTCCTCCAAACAAAGATCAGGCAGCGATAATTGCGGTCCGCAAACACCATCCAGCACTGGGACTACACCTCTTTGACCATAATGTAACCCAAGGTTTACTGGTGCGCGCTTGTTTCAATCAGCCCGGCTGAACCAAGAGTGTGGTCAGTTGCTTTTCGTTGGGGCCAGCTTTCGCGTAGCGGCAGGGGTAGCAGAGAACCGCACCGGCGGCCGGACGTTGAGCATCTCGCCTTCACTTGGATGCTCGACCTTTTCGAAGAAGCCTACGGCCTTGAGGTGCGGGTCTTCGAGGAGGTCATCGATGGTATTGACCGCTGAACACGGCACCTGCAACGGCTCGAGCATGGCCAACCATTCGGCTGTACTGCGGCTTGGCAGGCATGAGGCAAGACGCTCGTAGAGCGTGCCGACCATTTCGGCACGCGCGCCGTCCGAAGCCAGCGCTTCCTCACTGGCCCAGTCTTCACGATCGGCTGCGCGGAAAAATGCGCGCCAGTGCGATGCGGTGTAAGGCATCACGGCAATGTAGCCATCGGCCGTTTTATAGGGACGACGGTGACGTGAAAGAATGCGCGAATAACCGGTCGGTCCCACAGGCGGCACGAAGCTGCGTCCAGCCAGATGCTCGACCATCAGGAAGGAAGCCATCACCTCGAACATCGGCACTTCGATGGCCTGCCCTGCTCCCGAGGACGCGCGATGGAAAAGTGCTGCATTGATAGCAGAAACGGCGAACAGACCGGTCGTCTTGTCCGCCGCAATGGTCGGAGCATAGACCGGCTCGCCGCCGAACTGCGCCGACAGCCCGGCCCATCCCGATGCCGCCTGGATAATATCGTCGTAAGCGGGGCGGTCGCTATAAGGCCCATCCTGTCCGAAGCCGACGATCGCGCAGTAAATTAGACGCGGATTGCGCGCCAGCAGCGCCGCCGGATCCAGCCCGGCACGCCGCGCTGCGTCCATGCGCATGTTGTGAACGAAAACATCAGCGTCATCGATCAGCGCCAGCAAACGTTCCCGGTCGACGGCCTGTTTCAGATCGAGCGTGATGCTTTCCTTGTTGCGGTTGCAATTCAGGAAAGCTGCGCCCATTCCTGCCGACCGCGCAGGACCGGGCGCACGCATGATGTCGCCCGACGGCGGCTCGACCTTCACAATGTCGGCCCCCATATCGCCCAGCATCTGCGTGGCGTAAGGCCCCGCAATGACGGTCGAAAGATCGATCACCTTGATGCCGTCGAGAGGTCCGCTCATCATTCGCTCCTGTCAGCGCGCGGTGAAACCGCCATCCACCGGTAGCGCAACGCCGGTGACGAAGGATGCATCGTCGGAGGCGAGCCACAGCACCGCATGGGCCACTTCCTCGGCCTTGCACAGGCGGCCCATCGGAACGGCACTAAGCATGCGCGCCTGATTGTCCTCCGCCTCCTTCGGATCGCCCGAGCGGCCGGTGAAGCCGATCTTCATGGGCGTGTCCGCCAGACCGGGGCATACGACGTTGACGCGCACATTGTCCGCCGCGAAGCGCTGAGCGAGCGACTTGGTCAATCCAACCACGGCGAATTTCGCCGCCGAATAGACGGGGCTGAACATCGAACCGACGAGGCCGGAAACAGAGGAAGTGAAGACGATCGAGCCGCCGCCGCGTTTGCGCATGTGGCCGATCACCTCGCCCGCAGCAAGCGTGGCCGACGTGATGTTGAGCGAAATTGCCTGATCGTAGGCTCCCAGATCGAGGTCTTCGACACCGCCCGGCCCCGGAATGCCTGCATGCGCCCACAAAATATCGACGCCACCCAGCGCATCCACCGCCTGGTGAATGGAACTGCGAGCCTCCTCAGGCTTGGAGAGATCGGCCTGGATCGTCACGATTGAGTGGCCATCCTGTTTCATGTCGGCGGCAAGTGCGGCCAGACGATCGGGATCGACGTCCACCGCTGCGACGCGAGCACCTTCCTTTATAAAAAGCTCGACGCCAGCCCGGCCCATGCCGGAAGCCGCCGCAGTTACGATCACAAGTTTATCCTTCAGCCGCATTTCGGCGCTCCTTACCTTTGATTTCAATTGACGTAGGCGTCAGGGAAGCGCCCGTGTGCACTCATTATTCTGGTGCGCGGATCGAGATAGGCCGCAATCGCCCAGGGAAATGGATGGCCCTTGCGCAGGCCATCCAGGCGTTACTGAACGAGCGGGCAACCACCCTCTTCGATTGGCCGGAAAGCCCTCTCGGCCGGAATTGTCGAGCGGACGGTGTAATAATCCCAAGGCTTCTTGGATTCCTCCGGCGATTTGACTTCAACCAGATGCATGTCATGAACGACCCGGCCGTCTTCACGCAGCCAGGTCTGTCCAAACAGCGGATCATCAAACTGGCCTCTTTCGCGCATGGCCTTGACGACCGCAGCACCATCTTCCGGCGAACCGACCTGCTTGACGGCTTCGAGGTAGGCGAGCGTGGCCGAGTAGGCACCTGCTTGGTTCATCGTCGGCATCCTGCCCTCGTTGCGCTCGGCATAGCGCTCTGAAAAGGCACGCGTCTCGTCGTTGAGATCCCAGTAGAAAGCGGTCGTAAGCAACAGTCCCTGTGCGGTTTCCAGACCCAGCGAATGAATGTCGGAAATGAAGAGCAGCATCCCGGCAAGCTTCTGCCCGGCCTGAACGATGCCGAACTCCGATGCCTGCTTGATCGCGTTGATCGTATCGCCACCGGCATTTGCAAGCGCGATGACTTGCGCCTGGGTTGCCTGTGCCTGTAGCAGATAGGATGAGAAATCCTTGGTGTCGGTCGGATGACGGACCGCACCCCGCACCTCGCCTCCATTGGCCTCGATTACCGCAGTAGCGTCGCGCTGGAGCGAATGGCCGAGCGCGAAATCAACGGTGATGAAGAACCAGGATTTTTCACCTTCACGCGTGAGCGCGTCTGCCGTTCCGTGCGCCAATGCCCAAGTGTCGTATGTCCAGTGAACCGAATTGGGACTGCAAGCTGATCCCGTCAGGTCGGAAGTACCGGAAGCGGTAAGCAGCGCGACCTTGTTGGCCTCTTTGGCGAGTGGCGCGAGCGACAGCGAAATCGCGCTTGTGGGCATATCGACAAGCGCGTGCACCCCATCCGCGTTCAGCCATTGGCGCGCGATTGCATTGGAGACGTCAGGCTTGTTCTGCGCGTCCGCTGCAACGACCTCAACCTTGAAATTCTCCGAACCGGGCCGCTTCATGAAGTCTTCGGCAGCCATTCTGGTAGCGTTTGCAGCGCCCGCGCCGCCGATGTCGGAAAAAATCCCCGACATGTCGGCCAGAACGCCAAGCTTCACGTTGATTTCCTCGGCCACAGCGGCAGCACCGTAACCTGTAACGACAATTGCCAAGCCAAAGGCCTGGAGACACCTTTTCATTCCCATATCAAAACCCTCCCAAGCTCCTCCGACATCCGGGGTACACAAGTAGCGCTTGCCGGATGCCATAAAATTCCATTACATGAATTTAATATTCTTGTACATGAATAAATGGCTCGCAATTTACGGGTTTGACTTGGCCGCTTCACTCAAGGACTGCATGGCGTGAGCGGAAATTTTGCTGTACGCAGAGGATAATCCGAGGAGGTGTTCCCTGAATCCCCATCCGCCGACAGACGCGCAAAATGGATCGCCGAAACGAGGCAATCCGCTTCCTATGGATTTCCCAATGCGCCTATATGTGGCGTGCGGTAATTGTCGCCTTGCGTGGTCCGAATGCTTGTAAAACAGGCCGCAAACGTCGTTGAACTTCTCGAGTTCTTTGCCCGTCACCGGCAACCCGCCACGATGGCGGAAATCTCCGACATGCTGAACTGGCCGCGCTCCAGCACGTTCAATCTCGTGGGTACGCTTGCCGAGAAGGGCTATCTTTACGAGCCGCGCGGACGCGGCGGTTACTACCCCAGCCCGCGATGGATGAGCACCGTACGCGCGGTGGCGGATGCCGACCCCTTGCCTGTCGCTTTGATTGAGGCCGTCGCGTCCATTCAGGCGCGGACGGGCGAGACAACTGCGGTGGGCCAGGCAACCGGAACGCATGTCATTTTCGTCCATGTCTGTGAATCGGAGCAACCGATCCGGTATTTCGCGCAGATTGGTACGCGTGTTCCCATTCATGCAAGTTCGGCTGGCCGCGCAATCCTGTCTCACTACAGCCGGCGCGAACGGGAGGCTATCTATCGCCGAATTGCTTTCACCGACTATTCCAGCACAACGCCGATGAGCATTGACGCGGTGGAGGCCGAGCTGGAAGAGGCCATCCAGCTCGGATACCACCAGAGCAATTCCGAGTTCATTCCCGATCTGGCGGGCGTCGCGCTGCCTCTCACCCTTGACCATCGCAAGCTCTCGATCGTCGTGGCGGGGCCGACGTCGCGTTGCCTGCAGCGGCGGCCTGAAACTGCTTCGATAATCAAGGAAGAACTGGCCGCCAGCGGACTGGCCTAAAGCGCACTACAAATGCGCAGCGAGTCGAGGATCGCGGCGTGGATGTTCCTGCTTGAGACGGCATCTCCCACCCGATGAAGCTCGAACCCATCGGCGGAAAGCTTGGGTTGCGGCTTCACATCGATCAGCGCATCGAGATTTGTCACACCGGCATTGGATGATTTCTCCCGAATCTCGAAATAGAGATCGTCCATGGGAATGCTGCCCTGCTCCACTATCACCTGATCGACGGTGATTGTCGTGCTTGTCTGGGCGATCTCGTTCAACAATGTCGCCTCCAGACGGTTGTCCTTCCGGCTCACGGAAACAAGTCGCGTTTCGGCAATCGGCTTGACGCCTATTTCAAGAAAGCGTTTTTTCCAGCGCAAGCGCTCCGCATAGGTAAGCTCTTCCGAGATCGTGGCATCGATCGTGACATAGGTGACTTCCGCACCAGCATCGCGTGCCCGTTCCGCAGCCAGCGGCCCCGGATGCCTTCCAGTGCCGTCATAAACCAGAACATCGCCAAGTACCGGCGTTTGGCCGGTCAAAACATCCCACGTGCTGACACAAAGTTCACCGCCCGTCTCCAGATCCAACTGTGGAAGGCCGCCGGTCGCCATAATCACAACGTCAGGTTCGAGCGCCCCGAGGTCCGAGCCATCCATGTAGCTATTGGTATGAATCGACACTCCCAGCCGTTCGAGTTCGCTTACCCGCCATTCGACAATGCCTGAAAGGTCGCGCCTCCAGGAACCGGTTGCACCGATGCGTATTTGCCCTCCGAGTTGATCGGCCGCCTCGTAAAGCGATACTTTATGACCACGCTCCGCGCTCACCCGGGCAGCTTCGAGGCCTGCGGGTCCCCCGCCTATAACGATAACTTTTTTGGACGGGCCGGATGTTTTCTTTATCACGTGGCTAAGCGTTTTCTCGCGTCCGGTGGCCGGATTATGGAGACAAGACGGCCGGTAAGGAGACTGACAATGCGTTGCACCAACGCATGGGCGTATTTCCGTTTCGCGGCCGCCGGCAAGCTTTTCGACAAGGTGAGGATCGGCGATCTGGGCTCGCGTCATCCCGGCCATATCTACCTTGCCTTCTGAAATTGCATATCTGGCAGATGCGACGTCCGCGATACGTGCGGCGTGAAATACCGGAAGCCCGATTTCGTTTCGGAAAGTTCCGACAGGCTCCACCCATGGCGCAAGCGGCGAACCCATGCCGGGCATATTTTCTTCGACAAGCGCGCGCGTCGTATCCATCGTCCCGTAAATTGCGTTGAAGAAATCGACCGCTCCGGCCTTCTTGAGGATGAGCGCTGCCTTCACGCAATCGTCAAAGCGCAAACCACCATCGGGGCCTTCGTCCACCACGAACCGCATGCCGACAATGAAATCATCATCGTCGACTGCCTTTCGGATCGCCTCATGCACAAGCAAGGCGAAACGGCAGCGGTTTTCCAGGGAACCACCAAAACGATCGGTGCGCCGGTTGGTTTTGGGCGACAGAAATTGTCCGATCAAATGGCCGGCGGCCAGCGTCTCAATGCCATCCAGCCCACCTTCCTTGCAGCGTCGTGCGGCTTGGCCATACGCATCGACGATGCGCTTTATGTCGTATTCGTCCATTTCCTTTGGGATACTGCGATGCAGCGTTTCCCTCAGCGGCGATGGAGCAACCGTTGAAACCCAATCGCCAGCGTAAGGATCGCCACGACGCCCAAGGTGCGAGATTTGACACATGAGAGCAGCACCTTGCGCATGCATTCTTTCCGAAAAACGCTGGAAATGCGGGATAATGGCGTCAGTACCGACATTGAGCTGTCGGAATATGTTCGGAGAGTCGCGGTCCACGTTGGACGATCCGCCAAACATCGAGAGGGCCAAACCGCCTTGGGCCTTTTCCTCGTGATAGCGCTGATAGGCCTCCTCCGGCATGCCGCCAACCTCAAGGCCGCAGGCGTGACTGGTACTCATTACCCGGTTTCTAAGCTTCAGTTTCTTGATGGTCAGCGGCTGCAACAAAGGATCTTTGTTTTTAATGCCATTTGTCGGATTGGATTCAAGCATCGTTAGCTCCTGTAAAAAAGCCGAGCAGCGTCGTTCGCGCGGGCTGCGCTGCCCGAGCGTCTGACTTCGGCAATGTTGTTTTCTGCTACAGAACCTGGCTTAGAAACTGCCGGGTTCTGGGGTCTTCGGCCTTGGTGAAGAGCTTGTCCGGCGGACCATGCTCGACGATTACGCCTTGATCGGTGAAGTAAACATGGTCGGCAACCTCGCGAGCAAAACCCATTTCATGAGTGACAAGAATGCAGGTCATTCCTTCGGCCGCGAGATCCTTGATGGTAAGCAGAACGTCTTTCACCGTCTCCGGATCCAGTGCTGCCGTCACCTCGTCGAAGAGCATTACCTCGGGACGCATGGCCAGGCTGCGCGCGATGGCGACACGCTGCTGCTGGCCACCGGAAAGCTCTCCGGGATAGGCATTTTCCTTGCCGCCAAGGCGCACCTTGGCGATCAGAGCGCGGGCACGCGCTTCGACCTCCGCCTTGGGCTCCCTCAACACGAGTACGGGCGCCATCATGACGTTCTGCAGTGCGGTCTTGTGGGGAAAGAGGTTGTATTGCTGGAAAACGATACCGACCTTTCGACGCAAGGCGAGCTTGTCGAGATTTGGATCGTTGACCTCCTGCCCCTCCACCTTGATCGAACCCTTCTGAATTGTGTTCAGGCCGTTGATGCATCGAATGAGCGTGGACTTGCCGGAGCCGGATGGCCCGATAATGCAGATCACCTCACCTTTGCGAACGTCAAAGCTGACGCCCTTCAGCACCTCAAGAGAACCGAAGGATTTGTGCACGCCGGCAACTGAGACGATGGGCTCGGAGAATCGAATTTCTCGCTCAATTTTTTCAGTTTGCGACTGCATATTTCATCTCCAGTTTCCTGGTCCAAAGCGCGATTGGGTAAATGTAGGCGAAGAAGAGACACATCAGGAAAAGGTAGAACGGGATCAGGAACTCCGGTCTCGAACCCGCCGCTTCCATTGCCGCCTGCGCGTTACCCACAGCCTCTTGAACACCAAGAATGGAGGCCATGGGCGTGGCGAGCGCGAGCAAGGCATACCAGTTCATCCATGATGGGATCATGCGCTTCACGCATTGCGGAAGGATGATCCATCTCAGAGTCTGCGCCCGCGTGAAAGCGAGGCTTTCTGCAGAATCCCATTGGCCTTTCGGTATCGAGCCGACAGCGCCTCGGAGAATTTCACTGATATTGGCCATGACCGGAAGGGCAAAAGCGAAGGTGGCTTTCCACCAATCGGGTATCGAAACCAGACCAAGTCCGGGAATTCGGAACTGAAACGGCACCAGAAACATCACCATGAACAGAATGACCAGCCATGGGGAATTACGGAACAGATGGGTGACGTACCGCGCGGGCATGCTGACGGCCCTCAACTGGCTTATCTGCATGAGCCCCAGACCGACACCCAGAACCGTGGCGAGCGCCATCGCGATGAAGCTCATACCCAGATTGAGCAGGAAACCCTTCAATATGAATGGCAGCCAGACTATCAGCGTTTGCAAAGCTGTCTGCCGGTCTTCGCCGGAGGTTTGCGCCTGAGCCGCCGCAACCGTAAGGCACAGCATGACCACAAGGGCAATTCCGTGCCAGAGGCGCAACCGGCCCAGCCCTTGATCGCGAAGGCGCGCAACGTCTATCTGAAAAGCACGCTGCGTCATTGTCCGTACCCCGGAAGCGCCAGACGCTTTTCCAGCCAGTGAAGGCCTGTTGCCAGAACTGTCACGACCACGATGTAAAACAGGAAAAGCAGAAGCATCATTTCCGAGACATTCACATTGTCCGACCAGACCTGATTGAGCGTGTAGGTCATTTCAGGGACGGAGATGACGTAGGCCAGCGAAGTTGTCTTCGCGAGGCTGACAAGATTGTTGGTCAGTGCGGGAAGGCTTATGCGAAACGCCAGCGGCAGCGTTACATACGCGTAGGTCTGCCACTTGGAGAATCCGAGGCTTTCAGCCGCCTCTTTGGTCGAAGAAGGAACCGCTTCCAACCCCGCCCTGAAAATCTCGACGTTGAACGCTCCGCCGAAAATTCCCAAGGAAATCAAGGCCCAGCCAAAAGCCGAGATCATCGGCTCGTAGTAGCCTCCGGCATCGATCTGCGGTGTGTAAGCACCCAGCGCAAAGTAGAAAAACAACATTTGCACCATAGGCGGCGTATTGCGGAATATCTGGATGTAGACATCCACAAACCCGCGAATTGCTCGAGATTGAGCACTTTGCGCCCATGCGCCCGCGACACCTACGACCAGTGAAATGATCAGAGACCAAACGATCAACTGCAACGAGTAGGCGATTCCCGACAGGAACCGCCCAAACTCGTATTCGTCATAAAACACAACGAAGTTGAGCCCCGTCGTCTCGTACAAATCCCTAAAAAACGGGGCGATGAACTCTAGCACGCCTTACTCCGCAGCTTCATTTTCAAACTTTTGTTTGCTGACAGAAAGGCCACTCAGTTACTCTTGAGATAGCTGGAGTCCCACTGGTGTTTTTCGTGCTGCTGGGCAATCCATTCGGATGGCCGCACGCCCCACTTCTTCTCGAGTTCCTGCAGATAGCCGGTGGCGTGCCAGCGATAGGTCATTCCCGATACGAACACACCCCAGGCTCCGTCGCGGTCTTCCGTCGGAACCGCCGCTCCCCACGGATTATTGAAGACGACCGGAACCGGCATCTCATAGTCGTCCCATTCACCTGAGGCGAGATCGGCCATGATGCTGGCGTCGTCATATATCCACGCGACGCATTTGCCGGAGCGTAGCGCTTCCTTGCCCTCGGTATTTCCGGCGAATGCCACGACCTTCGCCTTGTATTCCGTTTCGGCAAGCTTGTTGTAATAGACGCCCTGCTTCGCGCAGATCGGTTTGCCTGCGATATCGTCCCAGCTCTTTATGATGCCCTTCTTTGCCATCAGGGTCGGCCCCGATGTCCAGTATGCGGGCTCTATCACGCCGATCACCTTGCGGCGCTCTTCAGTGTCGTACATTCCGCCGATGATGAGATCGATCTTGCCCTGCTGAAGGAACTCCATGCGGTTGGCGGAGGTGACGACGACCGGCTCAAGTTCGACTCCGAGCGTGTCGGCAACATTTTTCGCCAGATCGAGCTCAATTCCTTCCAGCGAGCCATCTGGAGCACGGTATGCCCAGGGCTTGAAGGCGCCCAGGACACCTACCCGCAAAACACCCCGCTCCAGAATTTCCTTGAAGTGATCATTTGCGGCGAACGCTTGTGCGGACGGGACGACCGTCGATATTGCCGCTCCAAGCGTCAGAGCGATAACTGTGCGTTTAAGAATGCTGTTGAGTTTCATAGATTATTTCTCCCATTTTTAATTGGATATTGGCGTCTTGCGCCAAATTCGTCGTCGCATTGCGAAATACGGTTCTTTGATAATCGAGGAATTCATCGACCTCGCGCCGCTTGCGTTCGTCATGCCATTTAAGAAGTCGAGCGGCAGTGTTGGCCGCTTGCTGGACCAGCGATCGCTCAAGGTGGCCACGCCAGGCAATGCCGGTCCGCGTGTAAAGGATTCCCTTCAAATCGCGTGCATGTTCATTGGCAATCGAATTGCGAACCCACTCGTCAAGCTTGTCCGAGGAGATCGGATCGCCCGACACGCAAGGCGCGTTCGAAATGCGATAAGAAGGCGTGAGTGTCTTGGGTTTATCTGGCGCCTTCAAAACTGCCGAGACACGCTGCAGCATTTCCCTGGCCGCGCTGCGATGGGTCATCAGCGGACCCGCCGTCATGGCAAAGACATTCGGCAATCCACGATCCGACAGTTCATGAATCTCGCGAGAGCGACGACCCATATGCTCCTGCCGATCGAATGTCAGCGGCCTTACACCTGCCCAGGTAAAGGCAACATCGCTACGCTTCAGCTTCAAAGCCGGAAGCATGTAATTGGCTTCGTCCAAAAGAAAATCTATGTCGGCATTGCTGGCGCTGACATTCGTCGCATCGCCTTCGAACGGCGTTTCCGTCGGGCCGAAATAGAAATAATCATCATGGGACGGGAGGCAGTAAAACGGCATGCCGTTGCGATTGATCGTAGCAATGCCGAAACCGTCATAGGCCGATGGCAAGCGAACGACTATGTGCGCACCCTTGGTTCCGCGTATCAGCGGAAGCGTTTTGTCATTGTCGATATGTACGCCATTGACTTCGTCTATCCACGAACCCGTCATGTTCAGCACGAGTTTGCAATGGACCGCCGCTCGCCCATCGCGACCTGACAATTCCACGCACCATTTGCCGTCTTTAGTTCGCTCGCCCAATCGAGCCAGACAAAAGGTCAAAACATCCGCACCCTGCTGCTCGGCAGCAAGCACGGCATCAACGCAAAATCGCTCCGGCCAGTCGAAGACATACTCGCGATATGTGGCAATGGCCGAGAGCCTGTCGCGATCCCGCAAATCCCGCGCGAAGGGCAAATCGGCCTCGAAATCCTTTGCAATCTTGCGATAGTCGAGCGGAGGATTTGCGCCACCAAGCGCGCGCAACAAGCCGAAACCACGGTCGAGATGCCAACCCTTGATCCCGCCGCCCCGGTAAAGTGGGAAACACATCGTAAAGGGCTTTACGCTGCTTGGCGCGGTTTCGACGATTTCTCTTCGCGCCTGCATCGAAGCACGCGCCATCTTCATCGCGTTGACGAAGCGTGAGGGATAGCGGGCAAATGTACGGACTGGATTGGGGGTCTCGAAATAACGCAGCCCGCAATGCAGCATTCTTGAAGACCGGCTGGACGCACCGGCAGCGATGTCATGTTTTTCGACCAAAAGCACCTGGTACCCGGCGCTCGCCAATTCGAAAGCAGTTGCCGCACCATTAATGCCAGCTCCAATTACGACCGTATCGTAATTCTTGCCTTGCATCTCGGATAGCGTGGGGCTCATGCGCCTTGCGTTCTCTCGCTGGGAAGTCGGCGCAGTTAAGCAGGACGTTTGAAATGCTCAAAATAGAATCATTGTCGATCGTTATGCATAAAATGCATAACCTAAATCTAGGATGGAAGTCGTGCTTTCATTTTGTCCCGCTCGTCTCCCATAAGTTGTAAGAGCGACTCGGTTGCAGCGTTGATGCTTCTTGAATCAGGCCTGAGCAAAGCCACGTTGAACGGCACCGTAGGTACGAATGGAAGAAGCGTCGCTCTCTCATCCAACTGTTGAAGGGCCGTGAATGGATCGATAATGGCAATGCCAATTCCGCTCTTCACCATCTCGTAGGCCGTCGCCGAGAAAGTCGTCTCGTATGCGGCCTCTACCTTTACGCCTGCGGACTGGAAAACCTGATCGAACAGAGGGCGAGCAGGCAGAAATGAGGTCCAGTAGATGAATGGCGTATTCTTGAAATCCTTTGGGACGATATGCTGCCTGTCCTCCAAGGGATGCCCTCTGGGAACAGCGACTACATAGGGAACATCGCTGAAAATCTCGGTGCTGAAACCCGAGCGTCGAAAAGGCGTTTCTGCAAGTCCGAAGTCGATTTGTTGAGCCGCAGCCCATTCCTCGATTTTCAGCGACATTCGCACACTTAATGTCACCTTGGTTTTCGGCCAGCTTTCGCGAAAGCGGCAAAGGACACGCGGCATGAAGTTGATGCCTAGCGCCGGCATAACGGCCACGCTGATCTGACCGCCTTCGCCCTTTTTTAAGCGCGTTGCGAAAGACTGAAGCGAATCCAGGGACACATAAGCCCGTTCTATTTCGTCCAGCAAAATTTGCGCTTCCGGCGTAGGGGTAATCAGGCCTTTGCGACGTTCGAACAGAGCGATGCCCAGCTCGTACTCAAGCTTGTCCAGCAAACGGCTCACCGATGGCTGACTTCGGCCGAGCATTTCGGCAGCGCCACTCACAGTCCCGGTAAGCATGACAGCGCGGAATGCAGCAAAATGGATGAGGTTCATCTTAGCGATTGTAACCGTTGAACAAATAAATGGCTTTCAACCGAACGCCATTCCGGTCAGCTTGGCAACGTGATTTCTGACCAATAAATTCGCCCCAAGCGACTCTGCTCCTAACTTTTTCGTCATTAACGCTCGTGCTTTCTTGGAATTCGACAGGAAGCTTCCTATCTGGAGATGATAACGCATCATCTCTCAAGAGAGCATATCGAGAAAGCTGTTTCATAACTGGAGGAGACACCATGCTATCAGGCACTGAGCCGACGCTCGATGACTTATTGAACGAGCCCATCATCCGCCAGGTCATGGCCAGCGATGGCCACACCTCTGAAGAAATCCGCACTTTGTTTAAAACAGTCCGCCAACGCAATTTGTCGACCGTTTCCATCAGCAAGCAGGAAGGCGACATGGTAACGCCGCCCGCTCACATGTGCGAAGCCGCCTTGCGTGCAGCCAAGGCCTGCTGCCTTAGATAAGCAATATGCCGCTACAGGCGTTCAGCGCTCGGTCTTTGCCTGCCATGCGGCATAGTCATTCTGCGCCTTCTCGGTCGTGGCCGGATAAAGCCCGATAATCGCAGATCCGGCCTGAACCTGTTCGAGAACGAAATCCTCAAACGTCTCCATACTGGCGCATTCAACGGCGATCTCGTCGGCGAGATGTGCCGGGATCACCATCACGCCATCACCGTCGCCCACAAGCACATCGCCGGGAAAGACCGGCGCGTCTCCGCAGGAGATCGGCACGTTGATGTCGAGCGCCTCGTGTAAGGTCAGATTGGTCGGAGCGGAGGGGCGCTGGTGATAAGCTGGCATGTCGAGCTTGCCGATGCCTTCCGCATCCCTAAACCCTCCGTCGGAGACGACGCCCGCGCAATTGCGCATCGCCAGGCGGGTGACAAGTATCGAACCTGCCGACGCAGCGCGCGCATCCTTGCGGCTGTCCATGACCAGCACGAAGCCCGGCGGGCAGGTATCGACCGCAACACGCTGCGGGTGATCGGCATTGCGGAAGACGGTGATCGGATTGCGATCCTCACGCGCGGGAATATAGCGCAAGGTGAATGCCTGGCCGACCATGTTGCGGCCCTTCCAGTTCACCGGCGTCACGCCCTGAATGAACTGGTTGCGCAGTCCTCTTTTATAGAGCGCAGTTGCCACCGAAGCGGTGGAAACCTTCATTAGCTTGGCTCGGATTTCGTCAGACAAAATGTAATCGGTCATTTGGGTCTCACATAAGCTGGAGGTGACAGCGCGGGGCAGCCTTAGTGGATGGCGGGTTCCTCGACCGGCCGGCCGAATTCCGCACGCAGGAAGTCGAAGTCACAGCCCTTGTCGGCCTGCTCGATATGTTTGGTGAATATGTATCCATAACCGCGCTCATACCGGGGCTGCGGAGCAATCCAAGCCGCACGGCGTTGCGCCAGCTCATCCTCACCGACAAGCATGTCGAGGCGGCGCGCCGGAATGTCGAGTTCGACAATATCGCCGGTGCGCAAAAGCGCTAGCGGTCCCCCGACATAAGCCTCCGGTGCTGCATGAAGCACGCATGCGCCAAAAGACGTGCCCGACATGCGCGCATCGGAGATGCGAACCATATCGCGCAGCCCAAGCTTGAGCAGGGCCTTCGGCATCGGAATCATGCCCCATTCGGGCATTCCCGGTCCGCCCTGCGGCCCGGCATTGCGCAGCACCAGCACGGTATCCGGCGTCATCGGATAATCGGGATCGTCGATGATCTTCTTCAGTTCCGGGTAGCTGTCGGCAACAAGTGCGGGGCCTGTGTGGCGATGGAATTTCGGATCGCAGGCCGCGGGCTTGATCACAGCCCCATCCGGACAGAGATTGCCCTTGAGAACGGCAAGCGAGCCCTCGTGGTAGACGGGGTTGGACAGAGGACGAATAACGTCGTCGTTCCAGATTTTCACCCGATCGAGGCCGTCCGTCAGCGGTCGACCGGTAATTGTGATAGCCGACGAATCGAGCTTGTCGCCAAGCTGTTTCATCAGCGCCAGAAGGCCGCCTGCATAAAAGAAATCCTCCATGAGATAGGTCGTGCCGGAAGGACGAATATTGGCGATGACCGGCGTGGTGCGCCCGATACGGTCAAGATCGTCGAGTTCCAGCGGGACGCCTGCGCGTCGCGCCATTGCAATCAGGTGGATGATCGCGTTGGTCGAGCAGCCGGTCGCCATCGCGACCGTGACGGCATTCTGGACGGCTATCGGCGTGATGATTTTTTCCGGCGTCAAATCTTCCCAGACCATATCGACGATGCGTCGTCCGCACTGGGTCGACATCCGCTGGTGGCCTGCATCTGCGGCAGGAATAGAGGTGGCCCCGGGCAGCGTAACACCCATCGCTTCGGCGATTGCCGTCATGGTGCTTGCCGTGCCCATCGTCATGCAATGACCGTAGGAACGGGCGATACCGCCCTCGATGCCTTGCCATTCTTCCTTGGAAATGGTCCCGGCGCGGCGCTCATCCCAATATTTGAACCCGTCCGTGCCGGAGCCCAGATGCTTGCCTGCATAATTGCCGCGCAGCATCGGCCCGGCAGGCAGAAAGATGAAGGGCAAGCCCATCGTGGTCGCGCCCATGATCAAGCCGGGCGTGGTCTTGTCGCAGCCACCCATAAGCACCGCGCCATCGATCGGATGACTGCGCAGAAGCTCCTCCGTTTCCAGCGCCAGCAGGTTGCGATAGAGCATCGTCGTCGGCTTGACGAAATTCTCAGACAGCGAAAGTGCGGGGAGTTCCATAGGGAACCCGCCAGCCTGAAGAATTCCGCGCTTCACCCACTCGACACGGTCCTTGAAATGCATGTGGCAAGGCTGCGCATCGGACCACGTATTGATGATCGCGATGATCGGCTTGCCCTCCCAATCGACCGCATCGTAACCCATCTGCATGCTGCGCGAGCGATGGCCGAAGGATCGCTGGTCGTCGGGCACCATCCAACGCGCCGAGCGGAGCTGATCGTAAGTCTTGCGGGTCATGGCGATACCTCAAAGTTTGAATGCTGCATGGCGCGCAGCGTCATCGACCCTGCAAGCGCCTGACCGGGTTCGAGAATGTCCATACCCGCACCGAGTTGGCTACGGTTGATCGCGTCGGGCGCATGACTGACGGGTTCTGCACAAACGACGTCACGATCATTCGGCACGTAGACATGGAGATGACGCATTGCGCCGTCGGCTTCGATGGAAAGTGCCGCCCCTAGTTCGGGCCAGGTGAGTTGCGCGCGACGCTCGCGCCAGCCCGTGAAGCAACCGTCGAACCACGGAAGATCGCCGAGCGCAGCCGGGCCGGCCGGATCGAAAGCGGAAACGTTGTGAATTGGAAGGGTCGGCAGACCGCGCGCGTCGCGCTCGAAAGTACCGTCAGCTTTGAACGTCAATGTGCACATTCGCGTCTTCACGAACCACGGATGAAGACCCATGCCGAAGGGCATTGCCGTCGAACCATCGTTGCGGATCGACAGGTCGATGCGGATGCCGTCTTCCGACAGGCTCAACTTCTGCTGTGCGGCATAGCGATAGGGATTGCCGTCCCGTTCGAATTCCTGCGCCAGAATAAGCCCGTCCGCTTCTTCACTCACCACCGCCCACGGATTGTCGCGCGAGAACCCGTGGATCGCCATCTCCTCGGCGGGCAGATTGATGGGAAGTGCGAATTCCTGATTGCCGAAGGTGAAGCAACCTTTATCGATCCGGTTGGCGAAGGGCAGCATCGCAAAGCACCCCGCCTTGAAATCATTCGCGGACTCATCGAGCGGCGCAAGCAACCGAACAACTGAGCCGTCCGGTCGCGTCCACTCCATAGACAGGATCGCCCCGCCATGTGCCGGATCGACCCGAACGCGGTAACCGCCGCCAGTCAGCTCAACAGTCATTGGCCGCTATCGTCCCGGCTATAGCCGTCCGCAGCGAATGTGCCGCCTTGAAAGCGGCGCGTGACGGCATCGCCCGTCTCAGGCAGCGGCGCAAATCGACTGGCATCATCCCGTGCCGCATAGCCAATTCGCTCGGCATCGTCATTCTTCCACCAGGACCCGCCGTTTGCCGAGACACCCCAGACGACAGCATGTCCCGTCTCCGGCGCTTCGATCGCCGCGATCACCAAGCGTTCGAGATCATCATGCGACAGCCAAGTGGCAAGATGGCGTTCCTCCGTTGGCACAGGCAGGCACGAGCCAATTCGCATATGCACGCTTTCGAGCCCATGCTTGTCGAACATCATCCTGCCGAGAAGTTCGCCATAGGCTTTGGACAGGCCGTAATAGCCATCGGGCCGCATGGGATCGCGCGGGTCGATAAGCTCGCCGCGCTTGTAGTAGCCAATGGCGTGATTTGAGCTGGCGAAAACGATGCGCTGCCTGCTTTCGCGGGCTGCTTCGAACAGATGCGTCAATCCAAGAATATTGGCGTCGATGATCGTGCGAAAAGGTTGCTCGTTGCTAATTCCACCAAGATGCACGATCGCATCGGTTCCTGCGACCAACGCCCTGACCGCGGGCTCGTCGACGAGGTCAGCCTGAACGAAATGCGCGCCTTCCGGAACGGCATCGGGAAAGGGCTGGATGTCGGAAAGCCTGACCTCATACCCTGCCTTCACGAGACGCGGCGCAAGAAGGCGTCCAAGCGTGCCGGAAGCACCCGTGAGAAGAATGAGGCGTGCCATCGTCAGATACCCCGCATACGGTGGACCGGCACACCGCGAACCGGCGCCTCAGCCAGAAAGACACCGCCTGACTGCCCGGTATCATCGGAAGCGTTCATACGATGGGATGTGACGGCAAGCAGCCGCAAATCCGGACCGCAAAAACACGGCATGGTGGGCGCAGGCACCGGAAACACATGCTTTTCACGAAGCTCGCCATTGGCAGCAAAGCGATTAAGCACACCAGCCGAGACGCCAGCGCTCCAATAGTCGCCAGTCATGTCGCAGGCTCCCCCATCAGGACGCCCGGTCTTCTCGTCAAGATCGCGCATGCGGCTACGGTTCGAGATCGCTCCTGAAGCCGCAGCGAAATCATAGCGGTCGATCCATGGCCCGCGTGAATCCGAATGGTACATGACTGTTCCATCGGGCGACCAGGCGAGACCATTGGATATGGCAAAGCCTTCGGAAACGGTCATCGCGCCGCCATCCGCGTCAACTCTGTACAAGCGGCTGATCGGCTGGCGCTCGGCGCGCCCATCCATGCTGCCGACCCAGAAGGCACCGTCCGGCCCGACCTTGCCGTCGTTGAGACGCGACGTGTCCGGCTCGTCATAGCCAGTCCACAAATCCCGCTTTTCATCCGTCTCCGGGTCAAAAACGATCACTTTGCGGGCCAAAGCGACAACCAGCGCACCGCTTTCGCCAAGTCCGAGCGCCGTCACCTCCGTTCCGAACGACCAGCGCCGGCGAACGCCATCGGCAAGGTTGATCTCGATCACTTCGCCGCCTGGAATGTCGCAAACAAAAAGCGTGCCGCGCCGCTCGTCCCAGAGCGGGCTTTCCAGAAGGCCAGCGCGCAGATCAGCGATGCAGCGGAATGGACCCATCAGGATATTCCTGTCGTCCGGCGGATCACATCGGGATGGTCGAGTACGAAGTCGGAAAGTTCGAGGCCGAGACCGGCACCTTCGAATGGATAAATCTCGCCTTTTTCGATGCGCGGCATAACGGTGACGAGATCGCGATACCAGGAGGTGTAGTAAGCGCGCACCGACTCCTGGAACACGGCATTCGGAAGGTTGAGCGAGAGATGGATCGAGGCCGCGAATACGACGGGACCGGTACAATCATGCGGCGCAACCGGGCGCTGGAACGTTTCCGCCATCGTGGCAATCTTCTTTGCCTCCGACAGTCCACCGCACCAGGAGATGTCGAGCATGACATAATCCGTCGCATCGGCCTTGAGAACGTCGAGAAACTGCGAGCGTGTCGCCAGCGTCTCGCTGGCACAGACTGGAATTCCCGCCTGGCGCGCATAGATGGCAAGGGATTGCGGGTTCACCATCTTGATCGGGTCTTCCGCCCAGAACGGGTTGAATTCGCGCAACGCCCTGGCAATCGATAGCGCGGAGGTCAGATCCCACATGGAGTGGAGTTCGACCATAACCTCCATCTGATTGCCCACGGCATCACGGATCTGGCGGAACGGTATCAGCGCCTTGTCGAGATCGCGCGCATGAATGAAATTGCCGCCGCTTGCCACGGCGAAGGGATCGAAAGGCCAGATTTTCATGGCCGTGATGCCTTCGGACAAAAGGCTTTCTGCGAGCGCCCCGGCATCGCGATGAAAGGCCAATTGATCCTCGTAAGGACCTTCTTTCCCTTCATCGGCGTCGCCGATGTAACGGCGCGTCCCGGACTTGTTATACGTGTAGCCAGCACAAGTGTTGTAGGTGCGGATCGACGGGCGCGACAGGCCGCCCAGAAGCTGGTGGATCGGCTGGTTCACGACCTTGCCGAAGATGTCCCAAAGCGCCACGTCAATGGCCGATGCAGCGCGAATTTCTACACCCGACGAGCGGAAGCCCACATAGGGGGAAAGCAGCAGGCTGGAGATACGATCGATCTCCAGCGGGTTCTTGCCAACGATCTGAGGAGCAATGTCGCTGTGAATATATGCAGCGACAGCGTTCGCACCGCGAAAAGTCTCGCCCAAACCGACAATCCCCTCGTCGGTATGCACCCGCACCCAAAGTATATTGTTGAGGTGCGGGAGTTGGATCGTCTCGATTGCTTCGATTTTCATGCAATTTTCCGTGCGAAGAGTGGTGGCAGATTCCACCGAGTTCAGTGAGCCGAGGCCGGACGGCCGCGTGCAACGATCTGCGTTGGATTGACGAAGCGCAGCGCGATCAGCAGCCACACCAGAGACGTGATCATGTAGATGACGGCCATCGCATCGATGGACTGGACCGAGCGCACTCCGGCAGCGAACACCGAATAATAGAGCGCGACGACAAGCGTCTGGCTGGTCGGCCCCGCCGTCAGGAATGTCAGCTCGAACATGGCAACGGTACGCACCAGAACCAGAAGCATCGCGGCAAGCACACCGGGCAGGAGCATGGGCAGCAGAACGTGGCGGAAGAGCTGGAACGTACCCGCACCGAAGACGCGCGCCGCAGCCTCCACCTTCGGATCGATTTGCTCGATGAAGGGGATCATGACGAGGATCACGAAGGGAATTGTGGGCACCAGATTGGCGAGCACCACCCCCCAGAAAGTGCCACCTACGCCAGCCATATAGAGAACCGTGGCAAGCGGAATGCCGAATGTGATCGGCGGCACGAGAAGCGGCAGAAGAAAGATAAGAAGTACGAACTTCTTGCCCGGAAAATCACGCCGCGCCATGGCGTAGGCTGCAGTCACGCCAAGAATGCCGGAAAGCAGTACCACCGTAAACACAATCTGGAAGGTGACGAGCAGCACTTGATCCAACTGGAATTCGCGCCACGCGGCAGCATACCATCGCGTCGTGAACGCGATGGGAAGCCAGGTTCCAAGCCAACGCGTGCCGAAGGACGATACGACCACGGCTGCGATAACCGCGACAACGTTGAGGATAAAAAAGCCGGTGATCACCCAGACGGCGGTGATCCAAAGCTTGGAGAGTGCGGACGTGTCCCGGATCATCTTTCAGCCTTTCCCGCCGGCCGTCGAACCGCGGTAGAAGAGAGAGCGTACACCAAGGAGCGAGCCCACGACGATAAGCTGCACGGCAGCCATGATCATCGCGATGGCTGAGGCCATGGAGTAGTCATATTGTTCGAATGCCGCCTGTGCGGCTGCGATCGAAATCACGCGGGTCGGTCCCGATGGCGCGCCCAGCAGCACCGCTGAAGGAAAGACCGCGAAAGCCTGCACGAAGGTAAGACAGGCCGCGACCACAAGGCCGGGGACGAGAAGCGGCAGCATCACATAACGGAAGCGCTGCCAGCTATTCGCCCCATGCGTGGCCGCCGCCCGCTCAAGTGCAGGGTCGATGCCCGTGACATAGGAGAGCGTCAGCAAGAATGTGAAGGGGAAGACCGTGATCACCAACGACACGAAGACGCCCCAGTAATTGTTGACGAGCCGCAATGGGGCGTCGATCAGCCCAATTGTGATCAGGGTGCGGTTGAACCAGCCTTGCGGTCCCAGATAATTGAGGAGGCCTTCAGCCACCAGAACCGTACCGAGCGTGACCGGCAGCACGAGAATGGTCGTGAGCAGTCGCTGCCGCTCCATCAGCCGCACGCGCATGGCAATCGGCACTGCCAGCAGCGCGCTGATAATCGTGACTGGCACTGCGAGCCACAACGTCGCGCCGATCGTCCGGTAGAGATATGGATCGGAGAAGAAGCGGGTATAGTTCGCCAGCGCACCGCCCCCGTCGAGCGGATTGAACGACAGGACCAGCCCGTAGAAGAACGGGTAAACGAACACGCACAGCACGAAGAGAAGCGCTGGCAAGATCATCAGCGTCACGCCGTCGAGCCCTCGATTGGCAAGCCGTTGACGCAAACCCGGCGTGACGGGTATACTCTTAACGTCGCGCCTTGTTTCGATTGCTTCGGCGGCCATGATCAGCTCTGCCCTGCGAAAACAAGCGCACGTTCAGCCTCGATTTCGAGGGTGACGCGGCTGCCGAGTTCCGCATTGCGCGGTCCGTGAAACACAAGCTCCATACCGGTATCGGTAAGCGCGGTGCCCACATATTCGCGACCGCGATATTCGATTGTTTCGACATTGGCCTGAATCGCGTTTTTTCCAGATATGCCCTCGATGACATCATCTCCGCGAGCCGCAAGCACCGCATCGTCACCGACCTTGAGTGCGTCCATCGCGCGGCCAGTCAGTTCTGTGCCGGCGACGACAATAGTGGCGATGTCTCCGGAAATGCGAACGACCTTGCCGACCAATTTGTTGCGGAAGCCCATGAACTCCGCAATATCGAGATAGAGCGGGCTTTCGTAGAGTTCGCGCGGCGTGCCGACCTGCCGTATCGAGCCGTCGCGCAGAACCACGATCCGGTCGGCGAGCGACAGTGCTTCGTCCTGATCATGCGTCACGTAAATAGTTGTCGCCCCAAGCTGATTGTGAATGCGCCGGATTTCGGCGCGCATTTCCAGACGTAGTTTGGCGTCGAGATTGGAGAGCGGCTCATCCATCAAAACGAGCGGCGGCTCGATGACGATAGCGCGCGCAATAGCAACGCGCTGTTGCTGCCCGCCTGAAAGCTGACCGGGAAGCTTGTCCGCCTGCCCCTGCAGACGCACCAGCGCGAGTGCAGCCTGTGCGCGGCTTTCAATTTCAGCTCGCGGCAGGCCGCGCATACGCAGACCGAAGCCGACATTCTGAAGCACCGTCATATGCGGAAACAGCGCATAATTCTGGAAAACCATGCCGAAGCCGCGATCTTCCGGCTTGAGCTGGTCGATGCGCTCACCATCCATATAGATGCCGCCGCCGGTTGTTCCGAGAAGCCCGGCAATACAATTGAGCGCCGTGGACTTGCCACAGCCGGAAGGTCCCAGAAGCGCAACGAATTCGCCCTTGCGAATTGCGAGATCGATCTGATTCAGCGCGTTGAAGCTGCCGAAGGCGCGGCTTACGGCGTCGAGCCGAAGTTCATTGAACGATCTTGAGGCGAGCGGCATGCCGAAGTTCCACCTGGAGCTTGAACGCTGGGATTTGTCGCTGCGGGCCGATAAGACCCGCAGCATGAAAATATGGGAAGGACGGCCGGGGTCAGGCCCCCGCGACTTCCTCGTCCCACCGCCGGAACGCGACAACCAGCGCTTCAGGCTCCAGCGGAAGCTCGATGGGATTGTTCGCAATCCAGTCTTCATATTCGGGACGGCCATATTCGGCGATGATATCCTGGCTCTCCTGCGGCGCCATCTCCAGCGTTACGTCTTTGACCGCCGGGCCGGGATAGAAGTAGCCTGCATCATAAGAATAGGCCTGCTGCGCGGGCTGAAGCGCGAACTTGATGAGCTCCATCATTACCGCGATCTTCTCTTCCGAAACGCCTTTTGGAATTGCGAAGTAGTGAGCATCGCAAACCCAATGGAAGCCTTCCAGCTTGCCTACGGCAGCTTCGGCCGGCACGACGCCGAGCGCGCGCGGGTTGATATCCCACCCGGTCGTCGTCACCGTAATGTCGCGCGTGCCTTCGCCGAATTCCTTCATCAACGCGCCGGTGCCTGCCGGGTAGTATTCGATGTTCTTGTGGAGCTCTTTCAGGTACTCCCAGGTCTTCTCCCAGCCACCGGTCGGATCCTTCGGATCGGAGTCGCCAAGCAGATAAGGCAGGCCCATCAGGAAGGTGCGGCCGGGGCCGGAGTTGGCCGGACGTGCGTAGATGAACTTGTTCTGGTTCTGGCGCGTCCAGTCCAGCAGTTCCTCGGCTGTCTTCGGCACGTTCGGAACACGCTCCGGCATGTATTCAAGCAGCGGGCCGGATGGATAATAGGAGACGACGACGCCCTTGCCCTGTCCCTGCTCCTGCATGCGCCAGGCCGGGTCGAGATAGATGTCCTGCAGATTGGGCAGGCCGTTTTCAGGCAGCGCGATGATGTCTGTCCAGATGTCGTCGGCCAGCCCCGCCGAAAGCGCGTCAGGCCCGATAATAACCATGTCGATATCGACGCGGTTGGCGCGCTGCTGAGCGCGGATCTTGCCCGGCAGTTCAGGTGCCGGTGCCTTGTTGAAGGTAAAGCGCGAAACGAGATTGCTATGTTCGGATGCGAAATTGTCGAAGATCGGCTGCGTTAGCGCTAGGTTACCAGCGGCATCGATGACATTCAGTGTGACAGGCGATGACGGAAGCTTTGCAGCCTGGGCAAATGCCCCACGCGGCAGAACTAACCCGGCTCCGGCAGCGAGACTCGCCCCGGCAAGAAAACGGCGACGTGAAATATCGTAAGTCATGACTTTTCCTCCCGTTGTTATCATGATCGCCGACGCCCTCTCCTCAGGGTGGCCGGCGACAGTTATTAGGCCGTCACGGCCTCCTTCCAATCGTTGAGCACTGCGCCCAGCGCTCGCCGGTCGGCTTCGTCAAGCTCCGGCAAGCCCGGCAGACGCACTGCGCCCACCTCCGCACCGCGCAGCCGCAACGCTTCCTTCACGACGGTAACATTTGCCCCGTTGCGATATTTTGTACGCATGATCTCGAAGGGCGCGATGCGGTCAACATAGGCGCGCGCGGTCACATAATCGCCGGCCTCAAGAGCGCGCCATACCGCCAGCGAAAGTTCCGGCGCAACATTCACGAGCCCGGATGTGAAGCCCTTGCCACCCAGCGCGTAAAATGGCGGAGCCCAGCTTTCCGCAAGGCCGCAAATCCACGTTGCGTCCGAGCCCTTGGTCGCACGAACACAATCGGCAAACAGCATCGTGTTCGTCGATGCGAACTTGACCCCTGCCACAGCCGGATGGGTCGCCAGTCGAACCATCTCGTCGATCGGGATAAGGTCCGAACGCACATAGGCAACCAGCGGCAAATCCACCGCTTCGGCAATTGCCAGGAAGTAATCGACCTGCGAATGCGGCGCGGCAAACGGGTCGAGAGGATGATGAACCATGACGCCATCCGCACCTTCGGCCTTGGCGGCGCGGGTAACGGCGATTGCTTCGCGAACGGAACGCCCGGCGGCAGCCGTAACCGCTGCCCGGCCATCGACGGCAGCGATCGCAATTGCCTGAAGCCGCATCACCTCGTCGGCGGTCATGCTGTAGAACTCGCCGGTATTGCCGCCCGACACGACATTATGGACACCTGCCCCAGCGATGTCCGAAACGATCTGCCCGGTCAGTTTCGGTTCGATTTCGCCCCGGTCATCGTACGCGGTGACGTGCACGCCCGAAATGCCATGCAGAACGCGGCGATATTCCTCGAATTCCATCATTTTTCTCCCTGGAGCTGGCTAGAAAACCAACTCGATATGCGTCTTGCCCGCGTCAGACTGGCACTGCACAGCAGCCGATTTATAAATCATATGAACAATATCCCGGCCAACAGTCAAGCAAAGATGAAAAGATAATTGACAACTTGAAAAGGCGTGGCTAGCCTCGATTTGCTACCAGGGAGGATCGTGTGGCATGAAAATTGTTAGATTGCGCAGCTTTATGACGCGCGATGCCAACCGGCCGCGCGTCGTCGTCGCGATCGACACGGATGCCGGAATTACAGGTTGGGGCGAGTGCTACAATCACGGTCCCGACAGGGGACTGATCCCGATCCTCGACTATTTCTTCGAGCAGATTAAAGGCGAAGACCCCCGCCGCATCGAATATCTGATGCTGAAGCTTCAGCAACAGGCTCGGTTCCCCGGCGGCGCGATGCATCTTTCCGCCTTTTCGGCCATCGACCATTGCCTGTGGGACATTTCCGCCAAGGCGCTCGATGTGCCGGTCTACCGGCTTTTAGGCGGCGAAGTGCGCGACCGTGTTCGCGTCTATCTTGGCGTCTACACAGCGCCAGACCCGGCAATAGCGATCGATACTGTCCAGGCTCAGAACGAGAAATACGGCCTGACCGCTTTCAAGCTCAGCCCTTACCGCGTTGATTTTCATGCCGAGCGCTGGGGCGAAGTGGTACGCACCAGCGCCGACTATTTTCGCCGACTGCGCGAAATGGCGCCAACGAATTTCGAGTTTGCCTTCGACGCACATGCCAAGCTTTTTGAGCCCTGGCAGGCGATTCAGCTCGGCGATGCGCTGGCCCCCTACGATCCGCTGTTTTTCGAAGAGCCTATCAGGCCGGAGAATTTCGAGGCTTGGGGCGCAATCCGTTCAAAGATCCAATGTCCGCTCGCCACCGGCGAAAGCCTCTACAGCCGCTACGAGTTCCTCAAGCTGTTTCAGGCGCGCGGCTGTGACATTGCGCAGCCGGACATCTGCGTCGTCGGCGGTCTGCTCGAAATGAGGAAAATCGCCGCAATCGCCGAGGCTCATTTTGTGCCGATCGCCCCTCACAACCCGATGGGACCGCTGGCCACCGCGGTCAACCTGCACTTTGCTGCAGCGACATCGAACTTCAAGATTCTCGAGTACCGGCTGCCGACTGAGGTGGCCTATGTGAAGGACCCGTATCTGCCAAAGGACGGCCATCTCGAACTGCGGCCGGACCGCGCCGGATGGGGTGTCGAGATCGATGAAAAATATCTCGAGAAAGACCACTACGTTCACTGGCAGCGGACGCTGCCCGTGAAACCGGACGGTTCGTTCGGCTATCCATGAAAATTTTCAGCGATTTAGCCGGTTCGTAATCTCGGACCGGACCTAATGGGAGGAAGATGCACGATGAGACATATGATAGCCGCCGCGCTTCTTGCGTCAGTCGCAGTTTTTGCAAGCGCCGACGCATTCGCCAAATCACCTCCGAACATGCTGGTGATTGGCACCAATATCGGCGGCATCCGCACACTGGACCCGGCGGCCAACAATGCCCGCACAGTCTCCGAGTTGATGTCCAACGCCTATGACAATCTCGTGCAGACGAAGCCTTCAAGCATCGACAAGCTTGAGCCAATGCTTGCAACAGAGTGGTCCGTATCCGACGACAAGAAGACGATCACCATGAAGTTGCGTGAGGACGCAACCTTCTCCAGCGGAAACCCGCTGACCGCCGAGGACGCCGCCTGGTCCATCCAACGCATTATCAAGATGGGGCAGGTAGGGTCCACCGATCTGGCGCTGTGGGGCTTCACGAAGGATAATGTCGACCAACTGGTTCGCGTGCAGGATGCGCATACGCTCATCATCGAATTGCCGACAGAAGTGAACACCGATCTGGTGCTCGCCTCGCTGGCCGGTTCCTCCGTCGGCATCATCGACAAGAAGACGGCGCTTGAGCATGAGGCGAATGGTGACTTCGGTTCCGGCTGGCTTGCCGCCAACACCGCTGGCAGCGGGCCATTCGTGCTGAGCCGCCTTCGCCCGAACAACCTCGCCATGTTCGACGCACGCGAGGATTATTGGGGCGGAGCGCCCGCGATGAAGCGCGTTGCCGTCATGCACATTCCCGAATCCGGCAATCTGCGCCTGCAGATGGAGAAGGGTGACGTTGACGTCGGGCATTACATGTCCAGCGGCGACCTCGAGGCAATGTCCAACAATCCGGATATGGTAATCGACAAGGTACCGGGGCTCGGCTTCTACTACATTGCCCTGAACACGAATGACCCGGATCTCAAAAAGCCGGAAGTGCGCCGCGCCTTCCAGCACGCCTTCGATTGGAAGGCGATACAGGACAATATCATGAGGTATCTGGGCACGCCCTGGCAGTCGATGGTGCCGAAGGGCATGATAGGTGCGCCTGCGGACCCGCTTGACCGTAACACCTATGACCCGGAACTGGCCAAGAAGCTGCTGGCAGATGCAGGTTATCCCAACGGATTGAAGAAGACGCTCAACCCGTCCAGCGACGCGGTTCGTCCGATCACCGAGGCACTGCAGGCCAGCGCTCGCAAAGCGGGCATCGACCTCAACCTCGTTCCCGGCGAGTTCACCCCGGCCTTTCGCGAACGCAAATTCGAGGTGCTGGTCGGCAATTCCGGCGCGCGCCTGCCCGATCCGTTCGCGGTCGCTACCCAATACGCCTACAATCCCGACAACCGCGACGAAGCTCGGCTTGGCAGCTATTATCTGTGGCGCGTCGGCCAGCAGAACGAAGAGCTCAACAAACTGGTGGACGAGTCGATGCGCGAAGGCGATGCCGCCAAGCGGGCCGACATCTTCAAGCAGATGGACGACATCTACAGCAAGATGGATCCGGGCCTGGTGATCTTCTTCCAGCGCAGCGACCCTTACGTGATGCGCGCGAACGTCGAGGGCTATGCCGGTCATACGACCTGGTCGACCCGCTGGCATGACGTAACCAAAAAATGATCGCCACCAGCACAGACCAGCGGGACGCGCCGCTGAACATCGACGACGATTTCGAAGGCACAGAGCCGTCGCGCGGGTCTCAATTGGCGCGCCGGTTTGCCGGCCGCGCCATCGCCATTGCAACGACCCTGCTTGGTCTTTTGGGGCTGACATTTGCAATGGGCCGCCTGCTGCCCAATGACCCGGTGATCGCCATTACCGGGCCAGAGGTGAGCCGGGAAGTCTACGATCGGGTATTTGTGGAACTCGGTCTGGACCGCCCTGTCTGGGAGCAATTTCTGACCTATGTCGGCAAGGCGCTGCGCGGCGACCTCGGCGTATCGACCACCACCGGCCAAAAAGTCGTCACCGACCTTTTGATGGTCTTTCCGGCAACATTCGAACTTGCAGTCGTGGCGCTTCTGGTCGGAGTTGGCCTCGGCGTGCCGCTCGGCATAATCGCGGCGGTCAAGCGCGGGACCGTAATTGACCTTCTCGCGCGCCTTATTGGTCTGGCTGGACATTCGATACCGAGCTTCTGGCTGGCATTGATGGCGCTGCTTTTCTTCTACGCCAAGCTTGACTGGTTCGCCGCATCCGGTCGTGTCGACGTCTTCTATGAAGGCCTCGTTACACCGGTGACTGGCTTCCTGCTCATCGACGCCGCACTCAGCCGCGACTGGGACGTCTTCTGGAATGCGCTCAACCATATCGTCCTGCCCGGAACGATCCTCGGCTATTATTCGGTCGCCTATATCAGCCGAATGACCCGCAGCTTCATGCTGGAACAGCTTTCGCAGGAATACATCATTACGGCCCAAGCCAAGGGCCTGCTGCCGAGACAGGTGATCTGGCGCCACGCATTCAAGAATATCCGCGTGCAGTTGCTCACCATCATCGCGCTCACCTTCGGCGGATTGCTCGACGGGGCCGTCCTCATCGAAACCGTCTTCGCCTGGCCGGGAGTGGGCCAGTATCTCACACGCGGTATCCAGATGAACGACATCAATATCGTGATGGGCTCGGTTTTGATGATTGGCGTGCTCTTTTTGATCATCAATCTGGCCTCCGATGCGCTCTATCGCATCCTCGACCCAAGAACACGGTAAGGTCATGAACGAACAGGTTTTGGAACGACAGACCGGCATGCGCGGATGGCTCTTGCAGCCCAACCCCCGCGGCCGAACCCAGGCTACCGCTCAGCAACTCTATGTGAGTTGGCAGCGCTTTTGCGAACATCCGCTTGGACTGGTCGGCCTCGCCGTCATCGTCCTGCTGATCGTCGTCGCCATTTGTGCGCCGCTTCTGACCGGCTACGATCCGATCGTGCAGAACATGGCGAACCGCCTTACCCCACCCTCTTGGGAACATCTTCTGGGTACCGACGAATTCGGACGCGACGTCTATTCACGCATCGTCTACGGCGCGCGCACTACGCTCTACATCATCATATTGGTCGCCGTAATCGTGGCGCCCATCGGTTTGCTGATCGGTACCTGCGCCGGTTATTTCGGCGGCTGGGTGGACGAGGTTTTGATGCGTATCACCGATGTCTTCCTGTCGTTCCCCGGACTGGTGCTGGCACTTGGCTTTGCCGCAGCACTTGGGCCCGGCATCACCAATGCGATTATCGCCATTTCACTGACTGCGTGGCCGCCGATCGCGCGTCTGGCCCGCGCCGAAACGCTTAGTCTGCGCAAGGCGGACTTCATTGCCGCCATCCGGCTGCAGGGCGCGTCGGCATGGTCCATCATCTTGCGGCATATCCTGCCGATGTGCGTGCCTTCGGTGATCGTGCGCGTCACACTCAACATGGCGAGCGTCATCCTGACCGCGGCCGGTCTCGGCTTCCTCGGCCTGGGTGCTGTTCCACCGTCGCCTGAATGGGGCGCGATGGCATCCAGCGGCCGCGAGTTCATGATCGAAAGCCCGTGGGTCATTGCCGCCCCCGGCATTGCCATCGCTCTCGTCAGCCTCGCTTTCAACCTGTTCGGCGACGCCCTTCGTGATGTGCTCGATGCGCGAGGTGGCGAATGACCGCGCCCCTGATTGAGGCCGCCAACCTCGAAGTAGGCTTCGGCGGCGGCAAGATAAAAGCCGTTCGCGGCGTAAGCTTCACGCTCGGTCGTGAAAAGCTTGGCATCGTCGGTGAATCCGGTTCGGGCAAATCGACGGTCGGGCGCGCCATCATGCGCCTGCTGCCGCCGACCGCGCGCGTCGTTGCAGACCGCTTGCGTTTTCAGGAAATCGATCTGTTGAGCGCCAGCAACAAGGACATGGTGCATGTGCGCGGCCGCCGCATTGGCCTGATCCTGCAAGATCCGAAATATTCGCTCAATCCCGTCATGCACGTCGGCGAACAGATCGCCGAAACTTACCTCCAGCATTATCCTGGCGCAGGCGGCAAGGCTGCAGCGCGGGCGCGGGTTCTGGAAATGCTCAACGCCGTCAAGATCCGCGACCCCGAACGCGTCGCCGGGCTCTATCCGCACGAAATCTCCGGCGGCATGGGTCAGCGCATCATGATCGCGATGATGCTGATTGCCGAGCCCGAAGTCATGATCGCCGACGAGCCTACCTCCGCCCTCGACGTGACCGTTCGCCTCGAGGTGCTGAGCCTGCTGGACGAGCTGGTGACGCGCCGCAATCTCGGCCTGATCCTGATCAGTCACGACCTCAATCTGGTCCGCCGTTTCTGCGACCGTGTCATCATCATGTATGCCGGGCGCATCGTCGAGACCCTGGCGGCATCGCAACTTGGCGAGGCCAAACACCCCTACACGCAAGGGCTGTTGGCGTCCCTGCCTTCCATCGACCGTAAGGTGTCGCGCCTGCCGACACTGAAGCGGGATCCCTCCTGGACAGAAGCGGCGGAGACGACGTCATGATCGATCTCCGCGATGTTGTTGTCCGCCTCGGCTCGCCACCGCAAACGGTGGTTAAACGCATAAGCTTTTCGGTCAAGGCGGGCATGAGCTACGGCTTGGTCGGCGAGTCCGGGTGCGGCAAATCCACAGTCCTGCGCGCCATCTCCGGCCTCAACCCGGACTACCGCGGTGAAATCGAGATCGACGGCAAGCTCTTGAGCCCCGTCCGCCCCAAGGAATTCTACCGTTTGGTACAGATGGTGTTCCAGGATCCTTATGGATCGCTGCATCCGCGCAAGACAATCGGCGCGCAATTGCTCGAACCCTTGCGCAATCAGGGTCTGCCGCGTTCGCGTGAAGCGGTTTTCGAGGCGTTGACATCGGTCGGCCTCAATCCCGAATTGCGTTACCGTTTCCCTCATCAGCTCTCCGGCGGCCAGCGCCAGCGCGTCGCCATTGCGCGGGCGCTCATTCTGGAACCGCAAGTGCTGTTGCTCGACGAACCGACATCGGCCCTCGACGTTTCGGTTCAGGCGGAAATCCTCAACCTGCTCAACGAACTGCGCGAAAAGCGGGGACTGACCTATCTGCTGGTCAGTCATGACCTCGCGGTGATCGCGCATATGTGCGACCGCGTGGGCGTGATGCAGGCAGGCCGGATCGTCGAAGAGGTCGAAACCGACAGGCTGCGCGCCGGTACGCTTGAGCACCCCTATTCCAAATTGCTTCTTGCAGCGAGCCAGCAATATGGAGACTCGACGGATGAACCGCGCATGATGGATGGAGCCGCTTAAATGAAAATCACAGCCATCGAGACCTACCTTATGCAGGTTGGCGGGCCGGGCGAGGCCAAAAGCAAGGCATCGACCGGACAGTACGAGGGCGGAAATTTCGGCGGTTCGCGCAACTGGCTGTTCGTGCGCATACTCACCGATGAGGGCATCCACGGCGTAGGCGAATGCTCCGGCTGGCCGCGCGTCATCGAGACGGCTATCAAGGACCTGGCACCGATGCTCATCGGCGAAGACCCGGCGCATATCGACCGCCTCTGGCACAAGCTGCTGGCTTCCATGATGGGGCACGGCATGCTGGGAACGGTCGGCGGCGGCGCACTCACCGGCATCGAGATGGCGCTCTGGGACATCAAGGGCAAGGCGCTTGGACAGCCGGTCTGGAACCTGCTCGGCGGCAAGTTCCGCGACCGTATTCGCGTCTATGGCCACGCCCACGACACGGCCAAGGCGGATCGCTTGCTGGCACTCGGCTACACCGGCATCAAGGTCGGCTTCACCGGCATGGTCGATCTGGACCTCGTCGCTTCCATCCGCGACCACATCGGGCCAAAAGTCGATCTGATGGTCGATGCGCATGGCCCCTCCTGGATGACGACGCAGGATGCGATTGCCGTCGGGCGCGAACTGGAGAGCCTCGATCTCCTGTTCTATGAGGATCCTGTGGCGCCGGAGGATCTCGATGCGCTGGCCCGCGTCAGGGACGCCGTCAACGTTCCGCTTGCGGCTGGCGAACGCGTCAGCACCGTCTGGGGCATTCAGCCCTACATTGAGCGCGGTCTCGTCGATGTTATCCAGCCCGACACCGGCCGCGCTGGCGGTATTACCCAGATGCGCAAAATGGCGGCGATGGCCGAAGGCCACTACATCACACTCGCCCCCCATTCGGGATCGCTAGGACCGGTCGCGGAGTTTGCAGCGCTCCATGTGATGGCCACGATCCCCAATGCGTTGATGCTTGAGCGCCTGGAGTTCGACTGGGAAGGCCGCAACGATGTCATCACACCCGTACCGCAAGTCGTGGACGGGCATATGAAGGTACCCGACGCGCCGGGACTTGGCGTCGATATCATCGTCGACGAAATTCTCAAATATCCCAGCCGACGCAATGTGCGCGAGATCAGCTCTGACGACGGTAAGGCCTACGCCCTTGGCACCGCGCATGAGTTGCCATACTTCCAGACCCGCTTCGAACGCCGGCTGAATCTGCGGATCAATCGCTAGAGTAGGGTTATGCTGCTTGGTTCAATGATATGCATGATAGTAGATTAGGCGAGACGCCAACTTAGAGATGATTCCGATGGTTTTCGAGACAAGGCCGTCAAGTTTCGCCGATCAGGTCTATGGGCGGATTCTGGACGAAATTCTGAGTGGCGCGTTTGCTCCAAACAGCCGCCTGCCCGGCGAAAACGACCTGAGTGAACTCTTTGGCGTATCGCGCCCAGTGGTGCGCCAGGCGCTGGCGCGGCTTCGCGTCGATGGCCTGGTGGAAGCACGCCGAGGCAGCGGCACCTATGTTTTGAGCCGCCCGTCGGACAATCTGACCGATGTCACGAGCCTGACAGATGTATCGCGCTTTCTCCGCTATCAGGAATTGCGGCTGTCCATCGAAGGCGAGGCTGCCGCGCTGGCTGCCGAGCGCCGAACCGAAAAGAATCTGTCCGATATTGCGCGTGCGCATGAACGGTTCGCGCAGCAGATCGGGCATGGCACTTTCGACCCGGAAAGCGACCGGGCCTTCCACCTCGCCATACTCGACGCCACCGGAAACGAGTTCTTTCGTGGCGCACTGGAGGGCAATGGCGTCGTCCTCAGCGACTTCATGGGAATTTCCCTATCGATCACCCGCTCGGGATCGACCGATCGCGCGCGTAAGGTCATCTCCGAACACACCGACATCGTTGAGGCGATCCGCAAGCGTGATGCAGTATGGGCAAGAGCCGCAATGGAGCTGCATATCATTCACGCACGGCGGCGCCTGACGGACAGAACCCTCGATCCGTAGTCACCACGCCTGTTAAGGAAAACTCAGGCGCATTTGCGTCCCCAGCGCTCGGCTATCGCGATGCAAGAACGCCAGTTCTCCACGCCGTCCGTCGTTCCCGCCGTGCGCAGCGAGCAAGCCGCGGCGGCATGGCCGAGCCAAAGTCCGTCTTCCAGCGGCCAGTCTTCATGCAGGCCATACAGAAAACCGGCAGCGAACGCGTCGCCTGCTCCGTTAGGCCCGACGATTGCATCCGGCGGCACCTTGACCGAGGGAACGAAGGTCGTTGTTCCATCACGGGTCATCGCGAATGCGCCGTCCGGGAAATGCACCGCAACCAGCCACATCGATCCGCGCAATAGCACTTCGCGCGCTGCTCGCCTCGCCTGCTCCAGATCGGTACGCCCGCCGCTTACGGTCTTCATTTCCGCCAGCGCACCGATTTCACTGTCGTTCACGATCAGCGTGTCGAGATGCGGGAGGCAGGGCGTGATAAGTTCGCGAAGACGCTGCGGCGAAAGCGTGCAGAGTTCGAGATTGGTTTTCATGCCCGCAGCACGCGCTTTTTTCAGCACCGTCACCCAGCCATTCGGATCGTCATCCCAAGGCACATCCATCTTAGGGTGAATGCCAGGCAGGCCGAGATGCAGGTAACGCCCGCTCGTCGCCTCCAGATCGAAATGGTCTGGGGTCAGCAGCGCGCTCGAACCGAACTCGGAAATATGCGTTCGCAGGCCGCTCGCTTGTGAAATGAACGCGTCAGTGACATGGGTCGGTGCATCCCGCGTCACCTGCATCTGGGTATAATCGAGCCCCGCTTCCTTCGCCTCGCCGATCAAGTGACGGCCTGCCTGATCGTCACCCACCAGCGTAATCGTTTCCACCGGGACGGACGGATCGAGCTTGCGCATATCGATGCCGAGATTGCAGGCTGAACCGCCGCCGCGTTCTTCCAGGCCCCACGTTATCCCGACGCTGTCTTCGGCTGGCCATGCGTCGATCTTGCGATTGCGGTCGAGACACCATGTCCCGGCCGTGACGAAGCCGCGCTTTCGCTTTGCCATGTCTTACCTCCCGAACGGATGGATGCTTCAAGCGGTTTTGAGCACGCTTTCGGTGATCATCGAATCGTCGGCAAGCAAACGCAGCGGCTTCTGGCCGAGCTTCTGCAACTCACCATGATAGGCCTTCACGGCTTCCTCAGGTCTGATGTCGCCATCGGCAACAGCGCGCATCAGCCTGACCATAGCGCGCGGGTCTTCTGCGAGGTTGATCTTGCGCCCGAACAAAGCGAGCCGTGCGCCGTATTTTTCTGCCTGATAGAGCAGCTCGAACGTATCGCGCGCAGTGCCCGCGCCACCGCCCAGAACGCCGACGACGATGCCCGGATCGTAGGAGGCGAGTTCTTCAAGCGCCTTCGGCCCATTGTAAGCGATCTTCAGGAACTGCGGGCGTTGCGCGCGCGTCAGACCAGCAATGCTGCGGATGATGCAGTCATTGATGTAATGCGGCAGCACATCCGGCGCTATTCCGGTTTCGACATTGGGATTGAACACTTCGAGGAAGTACTTGAAGCCCTCGTCGTCCGCATCGTCAACGAAATCGAGGAAGGCCGAGAGTGAATCATGATCGGCGTCGAGATCATTATTGAAGGTCATGGAATAGAGGCCGAGATCGGTATGTCTGCGTGTTACCCGCAGCGAGGCAGTGCGATGCGGCCGCGACGGCTTTTTTGAATAAGTTGCCCCGCGCCCGACCCAAATGTCGGTCGTGTCATTGGCGCGGATCGCCGGTTTCACCTGGCTTCGCGCGAACACGCCCTCTTCGACCAGCACCTCCAGATTGGACGCCGATACGAGCATGATGTCGACGATGTCCTGATCGACGACATCCTTGATCTGGTCGAGGAATTCGCGTCGCGTACGAAAGCGCGTGAAGGAGCAATCCTTTTCGAGCTTCGGACCAGCAGACGGAATGCTCGGCCCCATATCGCCATCCTTCGCGTCGGCGATCATGAAGTCGGAACGCTTGTAGGCGCCCGAACGAATGTTTGAAAGTTTGGCGTCGAAACGGGTCATGCTTTGGTCCTTGAGTAAATTGCAGTTGCGTCAGGCAACCATAAAGCCGCCATCCACCGGCATCGAAAGCCCATTGAGCATTGCGGCTTTGTCTGAAAGAAGGAAAAGGATCACTTCCCCTATATCTTTTGGGTCAGCGAAGCGCCCGGCAGGAATGCGCGCGAGCATATTGGCGGCCTTTTCCGGGTCGCTCCATGCTTTCACGGCCATCGGCGTCAGCGTGACGGTCGGGTTTATGCAATTGACTCGAATACCCACGCGTCCGAGTTCGTTGGCCATCACCCGCGACATGGCGTCAAGCGCGCCCTTCGATGCGCAATAGGCTGCATGGTCGGGAAACCCGATAAAGGCCGAAAGGCTGGAGACATTGACGATCGCGCCGCCTTCCCCATGCTTTACCCGGTCGCGCGCATATTCCTGCGCCATAATCATCGGCGCACGGGCATTGACTGCATAAAGCAGGTCGAAATTCTCGACCGTCAGGTCAAGAAACGATTCAAGCTCGGTAGTGCCTGCACAATTGATCAGGAAATCGGCCGGAAAAACCTTTAGCGCCGCCGCGCGCGTTGACTCTGCATCTGCCAGATCGACCGCCACTGTTTCGCAGCCGATCTCGCTTGCAAGCGCTTCCAGATCACTGGCGGATCGCGAAACTGCGGTCACGCGTGCGCCGCGCTCGGACAGCATCAAAGCGGTCGCCCGGCCAATTCCTTTTCCTGCACCGGTTATGACGACGTGTTTGCCGGAAAGCTCCATAGCGTCGCCCTACCAACAGGTGAAGCCGGCATCGGCTTTCACGGTTGCGCCAGTGATGAGGCTCGATGCATCGCAAGCCAGAAAATGCACGACAGACGCGATCTCATGCGGCTGTCCCATGCGACCCATCGGCGTATCGCGCAACCAGGTTTCGACGACGCTCTTGTCGAGATTCACCGCCTTGGTCATCTCGCTTTCGATATAGGTCGGCGCTACCGCGTTGACGCGAACACCGCGGTCCGCCCACTCGGCGGCAAGCGAAGCGGTCAGATGATGCACAGCAGCTTTCGAGGCGTTGTAATAGGTCTGCTTCTGCGGACGGTTCACGATGTAACCCGACATGGAGCCGATATTTACGATCGCGCCGCTGCCGTTCTTCAGCATGTGCCGCCCGAAGGCGCGATTGCACCAGAACACGCCATTGTAGTTGACGTCGTTGACGTTCAGCCAAAGCTCGTCGGGTGTGTCCTCCGCTGCCGTACCGGTGCGCGCGATGCCGGCATTTGCGACTAGCACATCGACGCTTCCATGTTGTTCTACGATTTTGTCGGCGGCCTCCGTTACCGCTTTCGGGTCGGTCACATCGACCACGAAATCCTCGACTGCGTACCTTTTCGCCTTCAGCGCTGCGCGCCCGGATGCCAACAGTTCCGCATCGCGATCGATGATGATCAATTTCGCGCCCGCCTCGCCAAGCGCTTCCGCGCAAGCCAGACCGATACCGCGCCCGCCGCCAGTGATGACGGCGACCTTGCCGTCGAGCCTGAATTTTTCGAAAAACATCTCTCCTGCCCTTTCAGATATTCAGAGGCGTTGGCCGCCTGCCCTGTCGAATATGTGCGCTCTGGCTTCGTTGATCTTCAGCGGAACGCTGTCGCCAGGCCGCTGATCGATCCGGTCTTTCACGATGGCGTTGATTGGATCGTCGCCGATGCGCGCGAAAATCTGGCTCTCCGAGCCGGTCGGCTCAAGGACCGAAATGATTGCCTGCTGGCCACCAGCGGCGATTTCGATATGCTCAGGACGTATCCCATACGTCACCTGCTGGCCCTCTTTCGCCGACGAAACAGGTGCCGAAAACACGCCCCCTTTGTCGCTGACGAAGACCTGTTTTCCCTCGCGCGTCTCGATGCGCCCGTCGATGAAATTCATCGATGGAGAGCCGATAAACCCGGCAACGAATGTGTTGGCCGGATGGTCGTAAAGCTCCAGCGGTCGCCCTACCTGCTCGACGCGGCCATCGCGCATGACGACGATCTTGTCGGCCATCGTCATCGCCTCGATCTGGTCGTGCGTCACATAAATGGTCGTCGTCTGAAGCCGCTGATGCAGTTCCTTGATCTCGACGCGCATCGCCACGCGAAGCTTCGCGTCGAGATTGGACAGCGGCTCGTCAAACAGGAACACCTGCGGATCGCGAACGATGGCGCGGCCCATCGCGACGCGCTGGCGCTGGCCGCCGGAAAGCTGTTTGGGAAACCGGTCGAGTAGTTTGCCAAGGTCGAGAATTTCGGCGGCCTCGCGCACTTTTCGTTCGATTTCCTCCTTCGGCCTGCCCTTCAGCCGCAGCGAAAAGCTCATATTGTCCCTAACCTTCATATGCGGGTAGAGCGCGTAGTTCTGGAACACCATTGCGATGTCGCGGTCTTTCGGCGGCTTCTTATTGACCACTTTTCCGCCGATCATCACCTCGCCGCCTGAAATCTCCTCCAGCCCCGCCACCATGCGCAGCAATGTCGATTTTCCGCAGCCGGAAGGGCCTACCAGCACCACGAACTCGCCATCGGATATGTCCACATCGACGCCGTGTATGATCTGCAGCGCACCGTATTTCTTGATGACCTTGCTTATTCTGACATCGGCCATTGCGCTCTCCTAATCCGGCATCGCGATTTGCATCTTCACCTGACCGCTGGGCGACGTCGCCGCGATCTCGAATGCCTCGACGCTGTCGTCGAAGTCGAATGTCCGCGTGATCAGCGGGTCGACATTGATCGCGCCTGACGAAAGCATCGCGACGCAGCGCGGGAAGACATGCGCGTAGCGAAACACATGCTCGACACGTGCTTCGCGCACCATCGCCTTGCCGAGACTGTAGGGTATGACGTCGCCCGATGCGCCGATATAGACGACGCAGCCGCCGGGGCAGAGCGCGTCGAAAATCCCCGATGCCGCCTTCTCGTTGCCCGAACATTCGAAGATGCAATCGGCACCCCAACCATCGGTTTCTGCCATCACCGCTTCCACGAGATTTTTCGACCTCACATTGACGGGCGTGATCGCGCCGAGACTGGCTGCAATGTTCAGCTTGGTGTCGTCGACATCTGCGATGATGACCCGCGCGCAACCGCCACCCAGTGCGGCAAGTGCTGTCACAAGACCTATCGGTCCCGCTCCGATGACGAGCCCGACATCACCCGGTTTGATACGCGCCTTGGTCGCGCCATGAACGCCAACCGCCAACGGCTCGACCATTGCGGCGGCAGCGAAGGACACATTGTCGGGCAGTTTGAAGGTGAAAGATTCCGGGTGCACGACCGTTGGCCGCAAAATGCCGTGGATCGGCGGTGTCGCCCAGAAGCGCACGGCCGGATCGACATTATACATGCCGAGCCGTGTCGCCTTGCTGTTGGGGTCTGGAATGCCGGGCTCCATGCACACGCGGTCGCCGACTTTCAGGCTTGTCACATCAGAACCTGTTTCGATGACGGTTCCCGACGCCTCATGGCCAAGGATCATCGGCGCCTTGACCTGAAATATGCCGCTTCCGCCATGCGTGTAATAATGAACGTCGGAGCCGCATATGCCGACCGTGTGCAGCTTGATGCGCACATCGAGACTGCCGAGATTTTCCTCTATCGGAAAATCACGCAGCGACAGCCGCTCTTTTTCTTCCAGTACCAACGCTTTCACTTGTTTGCTCCTTCGATGATTTTCAGCCGCGCGCGACGATGAATACGGCGAGCAGCAGCGAGAGTACCGTGGCGCACACCAGCGGCAGCCATTGTTCCAGAAACCGAAGCCAGAAGAGGTGGATCGCGATGAACAGAACCACGCCGATGAATCCACGGTCGAAACCGTTCGTGTGGATCGGCAGAAAGCCCACGCGCTCCGGCTTTATCGCCTGCGCTTCCTCGTCCGATGCTTCGAGATCGATCAAAGGTGCCATCTTCGCTACTCCTTCACCGCGCCGAAGGTGAGACCGGCGACGATGTGGCGCTGAACGACGCCAAGCACGATCAGCGCCGGCAGAAGCGTCAGGATTGAGGTCGCGGCCAATTGTCCCCAATTGGTGCCCGTCACCGTCACGAACTCGGCCAGAACGGTGGTGATCGTGCGTGCGTGAATACTGGTCAGCGTGGCGGCGAACAGATATTCGTTCCACGCGAAAATCCACGTCAGAATGAACGTCACCGCCAGCCCCGGACTAGCTAAAGGCAAGATCACTTTGGTGATCACCTGAAATGTGCTGGCCCCATCGACGGATGCCGCATCGTCCAGCTCGATCGGTATCGCATCGATGATCGAGCGCAGCGTCCAGATCGCGAATGGCAGGTTGAAAACGCAATACAGCAGGATCAGCCCGATACGCGTATCGAACATGCGCCAGCCGCCGAAGGCAAAGACCTGCGTGTAGAGCAAAAACAGCGGCAGGAGGAAAACCGCAGGCGGGGCCATGCGGTTGGTGATCGTCCAGAAGAAGACGTTTTCCTTCCCCACCAGCTTGTAACGCGACAGCGCATATGTCGCCAGAAAGCCCAGCGTCGTCACGATAAAAGCGTTCGAAGACGCGATGATGATCGAGTTCATCATGAACTTCTGGAAACTCGGATTGGAAAGCGAGTTCGTGTAGTTCTGCGAATAGAAAGAGTTGATCAGAAGGCTCGGTACACTGAACAATTCAGCCCGGCTTTTGGCCGAAATCAGAAACATCCAGTAGATGGGAAACAGCGTTATCACACTGGCTCCCAGCCAGAAAAGAACGCTGAGGAACGGGCGTTGCCTGTACATTATTCGGGCCTCCGAAGATCGCGTCTTGCAACCAGACCGGCGTAAAGCAGCCAGCACATGACGATGGTGAGGTAGAGCACGATCACCGACATCGCGCCGCCATAGCCGTAATCCGTCTTGGGAAAGACGACCCTCCATATGTGCAGGCCGATATAGCGCGTGGCCGCGCCCGGCCCGCCGCCGGTCAGCATCCAGACTTCGTCAACGGTGCGTAGCGCGTCCATCAGACGAATGAAGACGGTCGCCAGGATTGCAGGTTTCAGCATCGGCAAAGTGACGTGCCAGAACACCTGGAATTTGTTCGCGCCGTCGATCTGTGCTTGCTCGAACGGCTCTTTCGGCAGCGACGAAAGTGCCGCCAGCATCGTCAGCGTGACCAGCGGCGTCCAGTGCCATATGTCCATGACGACGGTTGTGTAGAATGCATGATCGGCATAACGGCCGATATTGAAATCGATGCCGAACCAGTTTCGCAGAAGATAGGGAAGCGGGCCAAGACCGGGCGTCACCAGCAGACGCCATGTCGCGCCGACGGCGATCGGTGCGACGACCAGCGGCAGCGTGTGTATCGTGCGGAAAAGACCTTTTCCCGGAAAATCACGCATGAAAAGCTGCGCCAGGAAATAGCCGAGGATAATCTGGCTCGTTACCGCGAAGACCGCGAATTTCAGCGTTACCCAGAGGGACTTCAGAAACTGCGCGTCGAATACGAGGCGGCGGAAATTCTCCACGCCGTTGAACTGCATGGTCGGATCGGCGGCAAAGCTGTTCCACTGAGTAAACGCGACGACCATCACATAGATGAATGGCAGAACGCCGAAGACGAACAATATGAAAAGGGTCGGCGCCAAAAGCAGCCAGCCTATTGTCGAAGATCGCATTGCCACTCCTCCACCATGCGTATTCCTTCGGGACCTTCCCGCCGCCGCGCGTGGGTCGCGCGGCGGCGGTCGGCATCAAGCGTCTTGGGAGACTACTTGCGGTATCCGAGGGTTTTCAGCTCCGCATCGGTCGCGGCGGCTGCCTGGTCGAGTGCATCTTCAGGTGTGATTTCACCCATGATCGCCTGATAGATGAAGGGTGCTGCGACTTCGCGAACCTGATTGTGGAACGGGAATGGCGGGGCGCCACGGAACAGTTTGCCCTGATCCTTCATCAGCGTGTAATAGCCGCTGACCTTGGCATCCTGCTCCTTCACTTTCGGGTCGTCATAGGTCGCCGTGTGGGTAATACGAGCACCCGCCACAGCCCAATCGGCCTGCACGTCTTCCTGCGCAATATATTGCAGGAACAGGATCGCGGCATCCTGGTTCGTGGACGAAGTCGGAATGCCGAAGGCACCGCCATCGTAATATCCGATGTAGCCTTCGCCCTTTTCCGCTGCTTCCATCACACCGTCTTCGACGGGCGGCAGGGCAACGCCCACCTTGCCGACGATGGCGGATTTTTCAGGATCGGTCGCAATCCAGGCGGCATTCTCACCATAGACAAGACCTTGCGCGGCGCGTCCTGCGGCAAAGCTTGCGGCGACTTCATCCCATGTGCTGCTCGTTGCTTCCGGTGGCGCGTATGCGAGATTGTCGATCCACCACTTCAGCGCAGTTTTGGATTCCGGGCTGTTCATCTTGCCGCCGTTTTCAACGGAAGCGCCATAACCGTCCAGATTGATGCCCCAATTGTAAATGCCGAATGTGGGCGCTACGGATTCCACGAATTCGTAGAACGAGGATGGGTGGCCGGTATTGGCCTGCACCGTCGTTCCCCAAAGCTCCATGCCCTTTTCCTTGCCGTATTCTGTGAAAAACTCGGCAATGTCGCGATATTGCTGATGGTTGGTCGCTGGCGCGAGGTCGTAATTATACTTCGCTTTGAACGCTTCCTTGTTGGCCGGATCGTCGAACAGATCCTTCCGGTAAAGGTAAATCTTGACGAAGGCTTCCATCGGCACGCCGAAAATGTCGCCATCGGCATTCTTGAAATTGTCGACGAAGTTGGTGAATTGCGACGGATCGAAAGTCGGCGATTTCAAATTCGCCTTTTCGTTCAGCGTCTTGGTTATATCGACGAGGAAGTTGCGGGCGAGATAGCTGTAGATGATATCCTGCTCGATATAGACGAAATCATAGACGCCCGTATTGGCCTCCATGTCCTTGATCGCCTTGTCGTACATCTGGTCCCACGAAGTCGCTTCGAATTCGACCGTGATGCCGGTCGCTTTCGAGAAGGCAGGTGCCAGCACGTCGCGAACATAGGCCGATGGCGGCGTGCTTTCCGAAATTCCGCGGATCGTAGCGCCTTTGAGATTGGCTCCAGCGTCCGACCAGAAGTCCGCCTTGGCAGACATGACGCTGGCCATAAGGCCAAGTGTCAGCGCTGCAAGTCCTAAACTGCTTTTCCTGAACATGCTTTCCTCCCTGGATTAACATCAGTCCACGGCGGATGCCTGCGGACCTCCCTGCTGCTTCCGATTGCGACAGACATGGAAAATTCCAAGGCGCGGCTCCTCCCGACCTTCGGATTTTCCTTTATTTGCCGATATTTAGCGTTTCAGCAGCCAGTGACTTTGCCCTGGCTGGTTCATGAAGCTTATGCGCGGGTTTTCGGTCCCGCTACGCGCGTATGAAAGGCGATCTATACTTTTTCGCCGGTTACCCTAAGCGCGCATGCCCGATGCGAATGCCCTGATCTCGCGGAACGGATCGGCGCGCGCTTCAGTGCCGACCTTATGGGCGCTACGCCTGTAGTCCGAAGGCGTGCGATGGCAGATCTTGAAGAACTGACGGTTGAAGTTCGCGATGTTGTTGAAACCGACTTCGAAGCAGATGTCCGTGATTGGCCGGTAAGTCTGCGTCAGCAGAGAGCAGGCCGCATAGATACGTGCAAGGATCACATAGCGCGCAAATGTATGGCCGGTATGCCTCTTAAAGAATCTGGAAAACGCCTGCGGTTCCAGTCCGCAAAGATTTGCCACCTGATGCAGGTCGATTTCCTCGCTGTAATTCTCCAGAACATATTTCATAGCGACATCGAGTTCGGCCGGCAGCGATGCCGGTTCGCGCTTCGGCGCAAGTCTGGAAAGGCGACGCCGCTCGGAAGGATCACTGGCCAGTGCGATCATCAGTTGCAGGAAAAGCACGATGCGTTCCGCACCGCTCACTTCGCCCATCTGCGCCAGAAGCCTGCGTCCGTTCACCGCCGTCTCACCAGAAAATTCCACGCCGTAGACGGCATCTTCGAAAAGCGGGTTGATCGAACCGAGTTCGGAACAAAGTCCCGTTACGCGCTCGGCCCATTCGGTCGTGAACTGGATAAGCATGTCGCGATTGCGGATCAGCTTTCCCGGCGCAATGTCGCTCACCCAATTGTGCGGAACGTTCGGACCCGTCAACACGAGACAGCCGGGTTTGAACTCACCGATATAGTCGCCGACCATCATGACGCCGGTCGTCGAGCGCGTGAGGTGCAGTTCGTATTCCGGGTGATAGTGCCATTTGGCGCCGAAAAAAGGATAATCGTGCACGTTCCAGCGGAAAGATTCCGCCGGCGGGCAGACGATCATTTCGAAGTCGGGGACAATCTTCAAATCGGCTTTCATAACTAAACCTCCCTCTTCGTGTCGGCGGGTATTTCGCCCGCTTGGCCTTCCATTCTCCATTTCGTGTCGCGTTGCCGCGCTTAAATTAAAGCGATACCTCTTCAAGATGGCGAGGTTCCAGTCGCTCCTTGCCAACAATAAAATCCACAGCCCTGCTCGCCAGCGCCATGACCGGCGCATTCGTATTGCCGGAAGGAATGAAGGGCATTGCCGAACAATCGAGGACCCGAAGCCCATTGATGCCATGCACCTGAAGCCGCGAATTCAGCACCGACATGCCGTCGCCTTCCGGCCCCATACGCGCCGTTCCAACCGGATGATAATTCGTCTTCACCGTCTTTCCGCAATAGGCTGACAATTCATCCTCGGACTGCACCGAAAAACCCGGCAGCAATTCCTTCGCGATCTTGTCTGACAAAGGCCGCGAAGCCAGAATTTGCCGCGCAACCCTGATCGAGGCCTTGGTGATGCGCAAATCCTCCTCGTCGCCGAAGAAATTCGCATCAACCAATGGCTGCGCTGCCGGATCGCCGGAGCGCAGACGCACGCTTCCCCGCGCCTTGGGCCGCAGCAGGCAGGATGTCAGTGTCACACCATAGGACGGAGCGGCATCCGAAACATCCCGATCCAGATAGACGATCGGCGCGCAGTAAAGCTGGACGGTCGGGCGCTCGCCCCCATCCGGGTCGTAGAAAAGACAGGATTCAATGCCGGTCGTCGTTATCAGACCGGAGGCGAACAGCAGATATTGAAGCCCGTTTCGCAGCATCTTCCATCCGCGATCCTGCCCGAAATAGCCGCTCGGTCCCTTGGTCGTCGCAATCACCGGAACCTCGTGGTGATCCTGCAATCCGGAGCCTACCCCCGGCAGATCGGCCGCAACTTCAATCCCGTGTTCTCGCAGATGATCCGCCGGTCCAAGCCCCGAAAGCATCATCAGCTTTGCGGTGTTATAGGTTCCTGCCGCCAGCAGAACTTCCCGCTCCGCGCGAACAGAAAAATCCTTACCCGCCTTGCAGTATTGCACACCGACCGCGCGCCCATTTTCAATCAGAATACGATCCACCCGCGCATCGGTGATGATCGTCAACCGCTTATCGTTCATCAATTCCGCAAGGAACGCCGTCACAGCATCGCAGCGTTCCATGCGCCGCCCGCGTTTGCCCATCGTATGCTGCATGATGCCGACGCCATATTGGCGCGCGCCGTTGAAATCGGGGTTGAGTGGAAACCCCATTCCCTGCGCCGTCAGCAGATAATCTTCAGTCGTGTCGCAAAGCACGCCGGGGTCCGAAACGAGCAACCCGCCATTGATGCCGTGATATCTGTCGTTGAATTTCGTGTTCTTTTCGAGCGCGCGAAAATGCGGCAGCAGATCATCGTAGGACCAGCCGGAACCACGTCCGAGAAAATTATCCCAGCCATCGTAATCTTCGCGCTGGCCGCGCATATAGACCATGGCGTTGACGGCGCTGCCGCCGCCCAGAACCTTGGCCTGCGGCACAATCGGCGCTCTTCCGCCAAGGCGCGGCTGTGCTACCGTCTTGTGCATTTCGAGGTAATCGTCGCGGGCGAGGAATTTCATGTAGCCGGCGGGCATGCGCAGGATAGGCGATTTCCGCGCCGGGCCGCGCTCGATCATCAGCACACGCGCATCGAAGTCGCGCACGAGCCGCATCGCCGCCACGCAGGCAGCGCTTCCTCCTCCGGCAATCACATAATCGAATTCCGCCATCGAACGCAGCCTCCCACCGCGATCCGTCACCGATCTTCGAATAATTCAGGCAAACTGATTTTTTAGCAAGAAGCTTCGAGCTATGGCAAAATCACAGCCCGTAAATGCGAAAACTCGTGCGCCCGGAAAGCTCGCGCACCGCGTCGAATTCCGTCAGGCGTTCGAACAGCCTGCGCGTGGCGAAGCGCGAGAGCTTGGGTGTTGTCAAAGAACCGGAAACCGCATCGTCATTGAGCAACAGGCGTATGGCCTCGCTCGCCCCTTTGGCGCGCAGCTTGGGTGTCACCTCTGCCAGCCTGTCAGCGCGGCGCGCGATTTCCGCTGCCATCCGGCACGCTTCCGCTGCGCCATGCGCCAGTGCGAGACACACCGCTTTGTCAAAGCCCTCATCGCCGGGACGCAGTTTCCCGCGTCCGCCGTCGATTCGAAAGGCGGTCCCATGCGCCTGCGCCATAAACAGCGGCACCACATGCCGCCACCGCATCAGGCGCGCCAGCATGATATCTGCCAAAAGCCAGCCGAGCGGTGCTGCGTCTGGCCGCGTCTCATGCAGCTTTGATAGAAGTGCCGAAGTGGCAAAGGGCACAGACCTGCCTTCTGCGGTGATTTCATCGGCAACGGCCGGCAATTCCGCCAGCGCCTCGTCGACGTGAAATCCCAGAAGCTCAGCAAAACTCGCTATGCATTCGGCATCGATAATCGGCGCACGCGACGCCGCGCGCTTCCATGCCGCGAGAATGTTTCCCGCTGGCCCCGGCTCATCGCCCGGTTTGCGTAGAACCCAGGCGTCGCGAAGCGCTGCCTCATCTTCGACACGCCCGAAACTGCGCATCGCCGACACTGCACATGTTAGCGCCAGACGTTGCCGCCAGACTCCCGCCCAGACGCGCTCGCTGCGAACCAGCCCATCCAGCGTATTCAGAGCGGAACCCGCCATGAACGCCGCATCGGCCTCAGCCGCCACGAAACTACGGGGCACTGCCCACGAAGGGACGGTTGCTATCTGTGTTCTGATCGAAATGCGCGAATCCATACGCGCAAACTATCATGCAGGTGCGCTTGTCACGACCATATTGGCGCGAACCGCACAGGCTTTGTTTAGAAGATCAGGCTCGCCAGAAACCGTGCGCATACGAACAGCAGGAAAATACCGAAAGCGACTTCCAGTTTTCGTTTCGAGAGTCGGTGCGCAAAGCGCGCGCCGATTGGGGCCATGACCGTGCTCGTCGGAATAAATAGCAGAAAGCCGATCAGCGAGACATAGCCGAGCGCCAGCGGATATTGCATTGCCACGACATCGGGATATTCGGCAGCCTTCGGCCAGCCTGCATAGATATAGCCGAGCGCGCCGGGCACTGAAACGAGCACACCGAGGCCCGAAGACGTTGCAACGGCTTGATGGATCGGCCTGCTGTAAAAGGTCATGAACAGGCTGGAGAGCTGCCCGCCGCCAATCCCCATCAAGGCCGAGAGCAGGCCGATGATCCAACCATAGACAACCATCAGGAATTTCCCCGGCATGTCGAGGCCGAGCCGCCAGCTATCCTTGCCGAACAGAAGCCGTATTGCCGAAAGTCCCGCGACAACGACAAACACGGTCTTGAACAGGTCGGCGGGCGCATAACGCGCAATCACGCTGCCTGCGATGACGCCTATGACCGCTGGTATCGCCCATATTCGCAAGATCGACATATCCACCGCGCCTTTTCGATAATGCGTGATGAAGGAGGTGATCGAGGTCGGGATGATGATGGCCAGCGACGTGCCGACGCAAAGCGGCATCCGCACTTCTTCGGGGACACCGACGAAGCGGAAAAGCTCGTAGAGGATCGGTACCGCCACCGCGCCGCCGCCAACGCCGAATATGCCCGCAAGCGCTCCCGTCAGCGCGCCCGCCGCAAGCAGCGCGATCAAAAGCCAGGACAGGTCGAAAAGCGAAATACCGAGCATTGCGTCACCGGGATGCGTGAAACCAAAAAGATGGCGTGAGCTTTAATTGCTTCACGCCGAAGGTGGGATAAAAAGCTGTTGGTCCAGCTAAAAAAGAAAGTCGCGACGTCATCCCGCCGCGACTTCAATATATCGTCTCAGACGACGGTGACTTCGATCGAACCAATGCCGTCGACATGGCCCTTGAGAACGTCGCCTTTGCTGACCGCGCCGACGCCGGCAGGCGTTCCGGTCATGATGATGTCGCCCGGCTGAAGCTCGAACAGACCGGAAAGGTACGAAATCATTTCCGGTACTTTCCAGATCAACTGGTTGAGATCGCCGCTCTGGCGAACTTCGCCATTGACGGTCAGTTCGACCGCACCTGCGTCCGGGTGGCCGGTCTCGCTGACTGGCACCAGATGCGAGCAGGGAGCGGACGCCTCGAAAGCCTTGCCGACTTCCCATGGACGGCCGAGTTTCTTGGCTTCGCCTTGAAGGTCGCGGCGCGTCATGTCGAGACCGACGCCATAGCCGTAGACATGGTCCAGCGCTTTTTCGGCCGGAATGTCAGTGCCGCCCTTGTGCAGCGCAACGATCATTTCGAATTCGAAATGCACGTCGGAGGAAGCCGAAGGGTAAGGAAATTTGCCGTCGAGAACGATGTTGTCCGGGTTCTTCTGGAAGAAGAAAGGCGGTTCTTTGGAAGGGTCGTGACCCATCTCGATTGCGTGGTCGGCGTAGTTGCGGCCAACGCAATAAATGCGGTGCACCGGAAACAGTTTAGAGCTTCCCTTGATAGGCAAGGCCGGTTGCGCGGGCGGCTGGATTGCGTAGTCCGCGATGGTCAGAGGGGCATTCATTTATCTCACTCCTGCGTAAAATTCGACTTTCTTTTCGAAGTATTCAACGAGCGCCGACATCAGCATCGCCGCGGCGAAGAGAATGACGGTCAGCGCCCAGAAGTTTTCCATGTCGAAGCTGCGCGAATACAATTCGAACAGTTCGCCATAGCCGATGATCGACACCAGCAACTGGCCGATCACCACACCTTTCACACCGCGCACCAGACCCAGCCGGATGCCGGCGAGGATTTCCGGCAGTGCGGCCAGAAGGATGATTTTCGAGTAGAGCGCAAAGCTCGATGCGCCGTAGCTGCGTCCCATCTCGACCAGCGAGTTGGGCACATGCTGGATGCCGGCGCGCGTGTCCAGCACGATGATCCAGACTGCGAACAGGAAGACCGTCACGATAACCGTCGTCTCGCCCATCCCGAACAGGATCATCAGCACCGGCACGAGTGCCGAAAGCGGCGCGCTGACGAAGATATTGACCCATATGCCGAACAGATCGTCGACGGCCTTGAAGCGTCCCATCAACACGCCGAGCACGATGCCGGTAACGATTGCCAGCGCCATGCCCACGGCAAATCCGTGCAGCGTAATCAATGCCGCATTCTGCCAGCTTCCGGTCTGCACCAGCTTGAATGCTGCGAGCATTACGCTGGAGAACGGCGGTATAAGAAACATCAAATCGAGCTGGCCGACCACTTCCCAGATCAGGCACCACACAATCAGCGATGCCATCATCGGCACCCGATATCCGAACATCATCATGGCGCGCTCCTCAATCCGTGTACTGCTTGAGGCCCTGCCAGATGTCCTCGATCGTATCGAGATACCCCTGGTCGCGGCGAATGGCGTCTGGTGTGGCAGAGCGATCGATCTTCGGTTCGATGATCTGCGATACCCGGCCCGGGCGCCTCGAAAGCAGAATAATCCGGTCGGAAACGTAAACCGCCTCCTCGATGCTGTGCGTCACGAAGATAAAGGTCTTCTTTTCCTTTTCGACCAGACGCAGCAAATCCTCCTGGAACTTGCGGCGGTTCTGTTCGTCGACTGCCGAGAACGGTTCGTCCAGAAGAAGCACGTCCGCATTCACCGCAAAGGCCCGTGCCAGACCGACGCGCTGGCGCATGCCGCCCGACAATTCGTGCGGATACTTTTCCTCGAAGCCGGTCAGCCCGACCTCATTGATGTAGTGGCGCGCGACCTTCAGGCGGTCTGCCTTGCCAACACCGCGCAGTTCGAGACCGAAGCCAACATTGCGGATCACGGTCGCCCAGGGCATCAATGCGAAATCTTGGAAGACAAATGCGCGCTCCGGTCCGGGGCCTGTCACGACCTTGTCGTTGACGCGCACTTCACCTGACGTTGCCGGAACCAGACCGGCAATGATCTTGAGCAGCGTGGTCTTTCCGCAACCCGAAGGTCCGAGCAGCGTCGTCAGCTTGCCGCGATGGAAATCGAGATCGACATTTCGCAGCGCTTCCACGTCGCCATAAAGTTTGCGAATGCCGCGCACCTGAACGACGCTGTCGTCTGCGGTGTCTGGAAGTTCTTGTTTCAGAGCAGCGTTGGTGTTCATTTCGTCCTCCTCTTGTCCGGACGCAGCACCCGTGTCTCGAAGCGTTCCAGCAGCGACAGTGTCACGGTGGAGACGAGAATGATGGAGGCCACGGCCGCATACATTTCTGCATAGTTGGCAACTGAGCGGTGATAGGTGATCAGATCACCGATGCCGGTCGGCGTAATCAGAAGCTCGGCCAGAATGACGCCGATGAAACCGGCGGCGAGGCCCAGCCGAAGACCGGCAAAGATCACCGGGCTTGCATCCGGAATGATGATTTTGGTGATCTGCTGCATGCGCGTGCCCTGAAAGGATTTGCACATCGCCACCAGTGAGGGGTTGGCATTGCGCACCGCCTTGTAGCCGTTCAGCACGATAACGGGCAGCGCCAGCATGATCACCGCAAGCGTCTTGGCAACGAGGCCAATGCCGTAGACGAAGGTGATCAGCGGAATGAGTGCCGCCATCGGCGCGGATTGCAGCACGATAAACATCGGTGCCGCAAACCATTCCGCGCCGCGCGACAGGCCCATCAGGATACCCAGCGATATTCCGATGGCCGCCGATATGGCGATGCCGATGATCAGGGGCTGAAGCGTCACGGCATAGGCGCCGATCATGCTGCCATCTGCGATCATCGCCACGAAGGCGACGACGGTCGCACTGAATGTCGGAAACGCGTAGCTGATAGGCACGTTTCCGGCGATTTCCCACGCGGCGAAGAAGATCGCTACCGACACGATCCGCGAAATGACCGGATAGTCGGAAAGGATTTCCCTGAAACCGCGCACCTCCTCTTTGGGAAGGTGCGCGGCCTTGGACCGATCGATCGGCAAGGACGTCGACATCTGCAACTCCTTACTTGGTTCCGAGCTTGGCAAGAACGCGGTCAAGCGAGCGGACGTCCCAGAAATCTTCGACCTTCAGCGTTGCCGGGTCGCCGGTAAGCTGGCCGGAAAGCGTGTAGAAGGTGAAATCTTCCTTGGCTGCATCCGCGCCGCCGCCATTCAACGGCAGTGCCTCGTCCTTCGCCATTTCCTCGAAGTATGGCTTGATCTCTGCAACCTGACCTTCAGGCAGATCGGCAAGCAGCTTGTACTTGTCGCGAAGTGCTACGATCTGGTCCGGGTCGGCTGCCAGTTCGCGCCACGTCTCGACGATCGATTCCACGATCTTGTCGACATCCTCGGCATTGGCTTCGAGGAATTCGGTCGTCGCGAACAATGCTTCGTCGGTCGCGTCCACGCCGTCGAGCGGCAGAAAGGTGAACTTGCCCGGTGCTTCCGTCTCCAACAGGCGGCGTCCGGACGAGTCGACGATGGTCGCCTTCACATTGCCCTGCAACAGAGCCCCGGTGCGAACTTCGGAACCGGGAATGTAGCTGATCTTCGAGAATTTGATGCCCTCCTCCATCTCGACCAGCTTCACCAGAGCCTCGGTGCCGGAGCCGCGCGAGTGAACGGCGATTTCCTGACCGTCGAGATCCTTCCAGGTCTTGTAAAGCGAAGCGTCCGCTGCCGGATAGAAGCGAAGCGTGGAAAGCTGCATGAACATGCGAACCGGCACTTTCACCTTCTGCATCAGAGCGTAAGGCCCGCCGATACCAATATCGGCCTGTCCGCTGACAACCGCCTGTGCCGCGATGTCTTCCGATTTCAGATAGGTGATCTGCATCTCGACGCCCTTTTCCTTGGCGCGCTCAAGCGCTGCCAGAAGGTGAAGAGATTCGACGCTGGCGATGTCACCGAATGCAATGCGCACCTCGGCATTCGCAGCATTTGAGAAGAATACGGCAGTGCTGAGCGCAAACGCCGCAGCACCTGCTTTCAGAAAACGTGACCACTTGAACATTTCCTTTTCCTCCGATCTCGCGGTTTTTTCCGCTTGTTATGAACCATTGCCCGATCATTACCGACCAATATGCTAATGGTTACATTTGGTTTCGGATGAGAGTCAAGCGTTTTGGCTTGACGCAACGGTTTTTAGCATTCATATGTCAAACCAATCACGAATTGGTTTAGAAGAAAGAGACGGCGTGGTAGAGAAAACTTCAAACGGAAACGCGGCGGTAAGCCTTTTGCGGGCGCATCTTGCGAGCTCCGAACTGGAAGAGGCTGGCCGCCTGCCGCCCGAGCGTGAATTGTCGGAAGAGCTTGGCCTATCGCGCGCCGAATTGCGCAAGGCGTTAAGCGTTCTGGAATCCGAAGGCCAGATCTGGCGTCACGTCGGCAAGGGCACCTTCCTTGGCCGCCGCCCCATCGACAGCATTTCGGATGTCACGGCACTGGCGCGCAAAACCAGCCCCGCCGAAATGATGCGCGCCCGCCTCGTCATCGAGCCGGAGATCGCGCGCGCCGCCGCCCTCACCGCCACCGGCGTACATCTCGCCGAGATGCGACTTTGTCATCAGCGGTCGCGCGAAGCGGCTACATGGCGCCAATATGAAAGCCTCGACACACGCCTGCATCGCACCATCGCCGAGGCGACACAGAACGCGCCGCTGCTTGGTATCTTCGATACGCTGAATGCACTTCGCCGCGCCGTCACCTGGGGCAGGCTTCGCTCGAGCCCTCTCAAGCCCGAGCCCGACCATCACAGCTTCACCGATCATGAGACAATCATCGAGGCGATCGCTAATCGCGACATGAGCGGTGCCGCCGCCGCAATGCGCGCCCATCTGCAAAAGGTGGAACGCAATCTTCTGGCCCGTCAGGGTGAGTCATGACCGACCTTGCCGAAATCTACCGTGGCTACATCGACTGCCTGAACAGCCAGAACTGGCCCAATCTTGGAAAATTCGTCCACGAGGACGCTCACTACAACAGCAAGCGGATCGGATTGTCAGGTTACCGCGAAATGCTCGAAGGAGATTTCCGCGCCATTCCCGATCTCTATTTCGACATCGATTTTCTGGTAATCGAGCCACCGCGCGTCGCAAGCCGCCTGCGCTTCGACTGCACGCCGACAGGCGAGTTGTTCGGCTTGTCCGTTAATGGCCGGAAAGTCCAGTTCACCGAGAATGTCTTCTACGAGTTTCTGGACGGGCGGATCGTGAACGTCTGGTCAGTCATCGACAAGGCCGCCATCGAAGCTCAACTGTAATGCCTGGCCCCCGACTAGATCGAACCGTTCTTTCCAGTTCAACCGGGAAGCCACGTCGAGATCGAGGGGAAGAAGATCATTAGAATGACCAGCAACAGAGTAGAGATAATATAAGGCAACGAGGCCCAGGCGACGCTCATCACCGGAACGCGCGCAATCGAGGCAGCGACAAACAGGCATATCCCGACCGGCGGCGTAACGAGGCCGACTGCAAGGCCGATGATCGTTACAATGCCGAATTGAATCGGGTCAATGCCAAGCGCTACCGTCACCGGATAAAGGATCGGCACGAGGATGATGATATTTGCCGTCAGGTCGAGAATCGCGCCCATCGCCAGATAAATCAGGAGAATCAACAGCAGAACCAGATATGGATCCTGAGTCAGGCTGGTAACGGCTGCAGCTATCTCCTGTGGCACTTGAGCGCGGGTGAGGATCAGGCCATAGAGAGAGGCCGCAGCGATCATCATCATGACGACACCGGTAGTCGAGGCGGAGAGGAGCGCTATCGGCTTCAGGTCGCGATAGCTGAGGTTCTTGTACCAGTAGCGTCCGAGAAACCATGAGTAGATTGCCGCGACGACCGAAGCCTCCGTGGGGGTGGCTATGCCGAAGCGGATAGATCCCAGGATCACCACCGGCAACGTCATGGCAGGGAGAGACTTGACGAAGGACCACCAGATTTCGCGGCCGGATGACTTCCGGCCAAGAGGCAGGTTTTCGCGACCGGCCACCACCGCTATGGCGATCATCATGCCAAGGGCAACAAGCAGCCCAGGGATGATACCGGCGATGAAAAGCTTCGTGACCGAGGCGCCGGTGACGACACAAAAGACAATCATCGGCACAGAGGGCGGCAGCACGACCGCGATGATCGATGAACAGGCAGTGATTGCCGCCGAGAAAGCCGGCGAGTATCCGCGCTTGACCATGGCCGGGATCATCGCGGTTCCGCTGGAAGCGGTATCGGCGACGGCCGAACCAGTCATCCCACCCATCAGCACGTTTTGGGCCACATTGGCATGCCCGATGCCTCCGCGAAACCGGCCGACGACGCTCTCGGCAAAACCAACGATATCGTGCGCGATGCCGGTGCGGTCCATCAGATGGCCAGTCAGCAGAAAAAAGGGAATGGCGAGCAGCACGAAACTATCGATCGAGGCGACCATCTTCTGGACAACCAGCGCAAGAGGAATCCCCTCCCAGAAAAGCGCGGCGAGCGAAGACAGGCCAAGCGCGACGAAAACAGGCGCGCCCATCACGACAAAGATGACAAAACCAATGACAAGGACAGTGATCAATTGACGCCTTCGGGGAGTTTTTCGGGGGCAGGATGGAGCCAGTTGTGAAGCCAGCCGAGCAATATTTCCGCAGTTATCAGCGTCATGGCGACGTAATAAGAGACATAAATCCAGAACATCGGCACTCTCAACACCGCAGACGGCTGTCGAACCGAGATCTGTAGAATACGCTGACCGTAGATCATGCTGGCCACGGCGAAGATCAGGACCGCAACTTCGATAAGCCACAGCAGGACGCGCCTCATATGCGGTGGGAGCATCTGAGGGACAGCGTCAATCCCTAGATGCTCACGCCGTATCCACGCGTACCAGGTTCCAAGGAACGAGAGCCAGATGAAGAGATAGCGCGAAAGCTCTTCGGACCATGTAAAAGGCGAGTTGAAGACGTAACGCGCAACAACCTGCAATATGGCGGATACAATCATGCCGGTGAAAAGCAGCATGATGGCAATCTCGCCGATGCGGCGCACGACCATCCATGGGCCAAAAGTATCCATTCAGATCGTGCCCCGAACGCGTAATGCTATCAATCGGCGACCGAGCGGATCGCCTCGATCTGCGCCGGATCGAAGTCAAAATCCGAATAGATTCCTTGAGCGATCTCACGGAAAGGTGCCGTATCCACCTCGGTGATGGTCACGCCTTGCTCTTTAAGCTTCTCTTTCTGCTCAGTTTCCAGGCGAGCGCTCTCGGCGCGCTGGAACGCGGTCACTTCGGGCAGAGCCTCCAGAATTGCAGAGCGGACTTCTTCAGGCCAGCTCTCCCATACCGACTTGGAAGCAAGGAAGACATGCGGGCCGTAGACATGGCCGGTCAGCGTTATATCACTCTGCACTTCCGACAGTGAGTTGGTGTAAAAGATGGTGATCGGATTTTCCTGCCCGTCGATGACGCCCTGGCCAAGGCTGGTAAACACCTCGCCCCATGCCATGGGGACCGGCGAGGCGCCAAGCGCCTCAAAGGCGCGGATATGCACAGGGTTCTGCATGGTGCGCAGCTTGAGTCCGGCAAGGTCGGCTGGTGCATTGACCGCCTTCTTGGCCGAGAGGTGACGCCAACCGTTCTCCCATACTGCGAGGCCAACCATGTCGACACCGTCAAATTTCTTCAGAAGATTCTGGCCGACCTCGCCGTCAAATACTTTATAGGCATGGGCCGAATTCTCGAAAAGGAAAGGCAGGTCCAGAACGCCGATTTCAGGCAGGAAGTTCACGAGCGGACCGGTAGAAACCACCGTCATCTCGACGCTACCGAGCTGCAAACCCTCGACCATCTCCCGTTCCTCGCCGAGCTGGCGATCGGGATAGATCTTGATAGTGATTTCACCCGCGGACCGTTCGTTGACGATCTCAGCAAGCTTTAGAAGCCCGATATGGGTCGGATGACCCGTCTGCACGCCATGGCCGATATTTACGATGGTCTCGGCCGATGCGGTCGCAAAACCAGATGTAAGCAATGCCATCGCGCTTGCAGCAATCAAACTCTTAAATTTCATAACTTCTCCCCCACTTTTTAAAATCAGCCTGCGCCGGATCACTGCCCTCGCGGGCAGAGATTCAACCTGGCTTCTATTCTGAGAATCTGCTGTTTCCGAGCGATTCGACAAAAATGGCAGGATGTCTCCCCCCCGGCCACTTCAGGTTCGCGTCATATTACTGGTATACTCATATACGTCAATACTCATTATACCAGTTAGCATACTCGTGTTCGGCTTGCGCAACAACTTCTCCGGTTGATCTCGCACCCCTCCCTCCCCAGATAGGTCACTCGTGCATTTTCGGGCCATCCTCCCCTCGCCCGTATTTTATCATTTTTGCCGAACAAGGATTTCACCATGACCACTCAGCCCAGCGTTAAATTCAACGACGGAAAATCGATCCCGCAGGTCGGCCTCGGTGTTTGGCAGACCCCCAACGACACCGCCGTCACTGCCGTACGCGCCGCACTTGATGCTGGCTATCGCCACATCGACACCGCCGCTATTTACGAAAACGAGGAAGGCGTCGGCAAAGGCCTGCGCGATTCCGATGTCGCCCGCGAGGACATCTTCGTCACGACCAAGCTCTGGAATAGCGAGCAGGGTTTCGACACGACGCTCAAAGCCTTCGACGCCAGCCTGAAGCGGCTCGGCCTCGACTATATCGATCTCTACCTCATCCATTGGCCGGCACCGAAGAAGGAACTCTACCTCGACACGTGGCGTGCTTTCATCAAATTGCATGAAGAGGGCCGCGTCCGCTCCATCGGCGTTTCGAACTTTCAGGTCGAGCATCTCGACCGCCTGATTGCCGAGACCGGCGTGACGCCCGTGCTCAACCAGATCGAGCTTCACCCACGCTTTCAGCAGACGGCGCTGCGCGAAGCACATAAGGAACGCGGCATCGCCACGCAGTCCTGGAGCCCACTCGGACAGGGCAAGCTTTTGAGCGACCCCGCAATTGAAGCCATCGCAACCAAGCACGGCCGCACGCCCGCGCAGACCATCATACGCTGGCATCTCGACAATGGTCTGATCGCCATTCCAAAATCCGTCACACCAAGCCGCATCGAGGAAAACTTCGACGTCTTCGGCTTCAAACTGGACGCCGACGATCTCGCTTCAATCGCAAAGCTGGACGACCGTGACGGGCGCCTTGGCCCCAATCCGATGACAGCCGAATTCTAAATTGCTTATGTCAATGCGCGGCGGCTACCAAAGCCGCCGCGCATTATTGGCCTTTCAGGCGAATTTTTTGGCCAGAGCAACGAAAACGACCACCAAAAGTGCAGCCGCGATCATCGTCCACGCCACGTGTTCCCCAAGAAGCAAACCAGCAAGCAAGAGCCCGAGGAAAGGCTGGAGCAGTTGCAACTGACCGACGGTGGCAGTGCCCCCGATCGCCAGGCCTCGATACCAGAAGACAAACCCGACGAGCATGCTGAACACCGAAACATAGGCCAGCCCGATCCAAGCCGGGACGGTAATATCCCCCCAAGTGCTTGGAAGGGTCACGATGGCCAATGGCAGCATAAATGGCAAACCAAGCAAAAGAGCCCAGCAAATGACCTGCCATCCGCCGTACCGGCGCGAAAGAACGGCGCCTTCTGCATAACCCCAGCCGCAAAGAATAACGGCTGCAATCATCAGAAGATCGCCCGTCAACGAGGCTCCGTCACTGTTCGATAAAGCGAAGCCGATCACCGTGGCGCTGCCAAGTATCGAGAACGTCCAGAACAACGGTTTTGGACGCTCACCGCCACGCAAGACCCCGAAAACGGCAGTTGCCAGTGGCAATATGCCGATAAAAACGATCGATCGGGCCGATGTTATGTATTGCAGAGCCAGTGCCGTCAGCAACGGAAAACCGATAACGACCCCCAGCATGACAATCGACAAAGCCGTTATGTCGTGACGCGCTGGCCTGACCTGACGAAGCATCACCAAAAGCACAGCCGCAAGCAGCGCCGCGATCACTGCTCGCGCCGAAGTCAGAAATAATGGAGAGAAATCGGCGACAGCCACGCGGGTTGCCGGCAATGAGCCGCTGAAAATAATCACACCCAGCAGCCCGCTGCCCCATCCCTCGATCGTAGATTTTTGATCGACGTCGATCGTTGTTCTCGTGTCGGTCATGTTGCCGCTTTCGATTGCGAACGTGCCAAACTGTATTGCCTACAATCTGGAGTCTTCGTCGATCCACGCCGCATGAACCGTATGCGCCAATTGGCAAGATGACCGGAAGGCCGAACCCTGCATGGAAATTTGCCGCGCCGCTCTGTAAGAGTGCCACGAACAACTGATCATTCTGGAATAGCGAGGATCTCTTGAAATGAAAGCCATGATCTTCGAAGCCTTCGGTCAGCGTCCAGAGGTTCGAGACGTTCCTGATCCCTCGCCTTCCGCGGGAGGCGTTGTCATCGAGGTCAAGGCATCGGGCCTCTGCCGAAGCGACTGGCACGGCTGGGTGGGACATGACAGCGATGTCCGGCTGCCTCATGTTCCCGGACACGAATTTGCTGGCGTGGTCTCGGCTGTGGGCCGCAATGTCCAACGGTTCCGGGTGGGCGACCGCGTGACAGTGCCCTTCGTATCGGGCTGCGGCCATTGCCGCGAATGCCACTCAGGCAATCAGCAGGTCTGCGAAGATCAGTTTCAGCCCGGATTCACGCATTGGGGTTCTTTCGCCGAATATGTCGCCATCGACTACGCCGACAACAATCTGGTTCTGTTGCCTGAGGATATGGATTACGCGACAGCAGCCAGTCTTGGATGCCGCTTTGCGACCTCGTTCCGTGCGGTGGTCGATCAAGGTCGCGTACGCGGCGGAGAATGGGTCGCGGTGCATGGCAGTGGCGGAGTAGGCTTGTCAGCGATCATGATCGCCACGGGAATGGGCGCACAGGTCGTCGCAGTCGATATCGCAGACGACAAGCTGGAACTTGCCCGCAAACTCGGCGCAGTCGCCATCGTCAACAGCCGTAAGGTGCCGGACGTCGTCGAAGCCATACGCGACATCACGGGTGGCGGTGCACATCTGTCCATCGATGCGCTCGGTCACCCTGAGACATGCTTCAACTCGATCAAAAACCTCCGCCGGCGCGGAAGGCATGTTCAAATCGGGCTGATGCTCGGTGAAAATACGACCCCAAAGATACCCATGGCGCAAATTATCGCGCATGAGCTGGAAATCTATGGCAGCCACGGCATGCAGGCTTGGCGATACGATGCAATGCTGGACATGATCCGAACGGGCAAGCTGATGCCCCAAAAGCTGATCGCACGGTCCATGACGCTTCACGAAGCGATCCCGGCCCTGATGAAGATGGACAGCACCAACGAAACGGGGATCGGCATCATCAATCATTTCTCATAATGCCGAATGGCAGTGGCTCAAGCGTTAGGTTCATCAGAAATCTTTTGTCCGACCGGCAAGGTAATCCGCGCAGATAGTCCGCCATCGGCCTTGTTTACCAGCGAAAGTCGGGCGCCGATCTGCTTGAGTGCGAGTTCGACGATGCTCAGGCCCAAACCGCTTCCGACTGGCGCTTTAAAGCGCCCACGGAAAAATCGCTCCGTCACAAGTGCCAGTTCCTCTTGCGGTATGCCTGGACCCTGATCTTCGATGCGCAGTTCGATCGAATCCTGGCTGCGAGACATGAAGCATCTCACCACTCCGTTCGAGGGCGTATGGTGCAAAGCATTTTCCATGAGGTTGCGGGTAGCGAGCCGTAGAAGATCGGGATCGGTATGGACAATCGTGCCGAACAGCGCATCGTCAATCTTCACATCGACAGCAGGCGCGACGTGGCTGAGCAGTTCGCTGCGCAGGCGTTTCAGCGCATCCCCTAGATCGACCGGCACCGCTTTGGATTCGGGTTCCGCTGCCTCGATCGAGGCAATATCCAGCAACTGCTTTACCAGACGTCCGGTCCGGTCAACTCCAAGAACGATCTGGGAGAGCGCCTTGTCGCGTATTGCGTCGTCCTTGCTGGCCAACGCCACCTGAGCCTGTGTTTTCAGCCCCGCCAATGGTGTCCGCAACTCGTGGGCAGCGAAGGCCGTAAAGTTCCGTTCGCGATCCCGCGCGCTGGCTACGCGCGCAAAAAGCCCATTCAACGAGCGTACAACCGGAACGATTTCCTTGGCGAGCGACGTGTTGGCGATGGGTTCCAAATCGGTTGCGTTGCGTGTCGAAAGATTGGTCGCAATGTTCTTCAGCGGCGACAATCCACGTCCGATGCTCAGCCATATCAATCCTGCCAAGATAGGCATTATGAGCAGGCCGGGAAGCAGAAGCCCTTTCAGCATGTTGTTTACGAGCTGTTCGCGAAAGTGGATTCTGTCGCCCACCATGACACGAAGATTCGTCTCCGGATTGACGACCGAATATACGCGCCATGCTTCACCCTGCACGACAGTTTCCGAAAAGCCCTCCTCATCGTAACCGAGCTTTTCCGTGGGCGCGCCTTCCGATTTGCTGATCAAGGCGCCGTCGAGGGTCCATATCTGGCACGACAATTGGCGATCATAGACTGGAGAGTAAAGTTCGGCCTGTTCTGAAGGAGAACGGCTGCCATCGAGATCCTCACGTACGACCAGAGAACTGACCATACGGGCCGCCTCGCGCAATCTTGCATCCAGCACGTTTTGCAATTCCGCCCCGGTGCTGAAGAAAATCCATGCCATAGCTGAGAGCCAGACAAGACCGGTCGTTATCAGCAATATGCCAAAGAGGCGGGCGCGCATCGAAATCATCCGCATGCCTCTCCCAAACGGTAGCCAACACCCCTCACGGTTTCGATGATGCCGGGGCCGAGCTTGTTGCGCAGATGATGAACATGGACTTCGACCGTGTTGCTTTCCACGCCTTCCTGCCAGCCGTACAGGGTTTCCTCAAGCCTTCCTTTCGACAAGACGCGTCCCGCATTCGCCATCAATGCATGGAGGACCGAGAACTCCCGACGAGAGAGGTGAATTGGTTCACCTGACTTCTCAACGGTCAATCGCGAGGGATCGAGCTCTATCCCGTTGAATGCGAGCACCGCGTTGGATTGCCCTGAAGACCGGCGAATGAGCGCACGAAGCCGAGCCGCGACTTCATCGAGATCGAACGGCTTTCCCAGATAGTCGTCCGCCCCGCTGTCGAGACCGGCAATCCTGTCCGAAACGCTGTCGCGTGCGGTCAGCAGGAGCACCGGTGTATGGCGGTCACTGCTGCGAAGATCTTTCAGTATATCGAGGCCGGATCCGTCGGGCAGCATCAGGTCGAGTATGACGGCATCGAAATAGTGAAGCTCGACGGCGGCATTTGCATCCTGGCAGGTGGCCACGCAATCCACGGTAAAGCCGTTGAGGGAAAGCCCGACCTGCAGACCATCCTTCAGCATCTCATCGTCTTCCACCACAAGAATTCGCATCGACTTCTCCCGTCGTCCGAGTGATGGAAAATATCGGCCTCCTTAAGGCGGGCTTAAGGTTGGGAAACTCCTTGGTCGTCATCGCAACGAACGAGTAGAGTAATGCCCAGCAGCGTGAGTTCTCAAAATAGGCCATCGGGCCAGACAAGCAAAGTTAGCCGACGCGCCTTTCTCGTCGGGTCATCCGCCATTGTCCTGGCAGGCTGTTCAACCACCCAAGCCCCTCCTCCCCCTCCCACACCGAAAGCTGCACCGGTTGCCGAAACGCCGCCGATGTATTTTGCCATGCCGCAGGAGCGTTTTCCGATCCCTGAGGTCAATGTTTCGCAAATCGATCAGAAATTCTGGCGCACGGAAGTCGATTATTCATCCGATGAACGACCGGGCACGCTGATCGTCGATACGCCTAATAAATATCTGTATCACGTTCTGCCCGGCGGCCGGGCAACGCGATATGGCATCGGCGTTGGAAGAGACGGGTTTGCTTGGTCGGGAAGAGCCGTCGTTGCGTATAAGCGCGAATGGCCGCGATGGAACCCGCCGGATACGATGGTTGCGCGTCAACCCGAGCTTGAGCCCTACAGCATCGCGAATGGCGGCTGGCCGCCCGGCTTGGACAATGCCCTCGGTTCCCGCGCGCTCTACATCCACCAGAATGGAAGGGATACGCTCTACAGATTGCATGGAACCACGCAGGAATGGTCCATTGGGAAGTCCGTATCGTCGGGCTGCATTCGACTGCTCAATCAGGACGTGATCCATCTTCACGACAATGTTCGGGACGGGGGCGCAATCGTAGTCATTCCCGACCCAACCATGGGCCATCTGGCATCTGCCTGATGAAGGTCGACGACGGCAGGCTGCCGCAAACGCGGCAGCCAATAGGCTTTACTCAACACTAAGCCGCATCGTCCCCTTTGGCTGGATCACTCTTATGCTGCATGACGAGTTCCATGCGGTCGGCCAGGAACTTCGTCCGGATCACCTGGATTGGCCGCTCGTCGAGATCAACGTCGATTGCCTTGCTTACCAGAACGATCGCATCTGAGCCGCAATTCAGAAGCTCGGCATCCTTGGCTGAAACCCGCTCTGCCGTGAGCCGGGTTTCGCGCCGCCGATAGTCCGCAATGCCTTCGCGCTTCAAGGCTTCAGTGATGGAGCCGGTCTCGGCATAGGCGATGACGATCCCGGGAAACCGCTCTACCGGGAAATAGGATGTCGATCGCGACATCGGCACGCCGTCCGCCACGGACAGGCTTTCGAGACGGTGCAGCGACGCGCCGACACGGCACTCCAGCAAGGACGCAATTGCTGCATCCGCTGCCACACTCTCAGACCGGATGAGCCTGCCGGAAGGCTCGATCGACTGCTTCAGCATGTTCTCGGAGAAGCGCGTTCTGGCTCCCACCGGATATTGTATGCGCCGCGGAATTTCATTCACGAACGTTCCGCGTCCCCTTTCGGCACGTAAAATGCCTTCTGACGCAAGGGACGCTATGGCCCTGCGCACGGTATGACGGTTTACGCCATATCGCGCCGCCAGCTCGGTTTCCGGCGGCAATGCAGTCTCTACGGTGCCGCTTGTGATCGCGGAGCGGATTTCATCTGCGACCCTGCGCCACCGGGAAATTCCGTCATCAATGAGGATCAATTTTTTCGCTCCGGGTCGCGTGGGTTGTCATGAAGCCGTCATGCTCTGTCGGGTAAAACCATACATAGGATTAGTTATCTATACAAATAGACAAATTAGGTTTCAGACAAAATGTCTTCCGCGAATTTGGCCCGAAAACGCACACTTGATGTGCTGGCAGCTTGCGATGCGGCTGCGCTGTACGAACGCTACGCCGCCCTCGAAGTCGAAATGCCAGCACCGTCACCCGTTCGCGGGCCGGAAATCGGCATGGTCATGTTGCGTGGCCGGGCAGGCGGAGGCGGCGCATTGTTCAATTTGGGCGAAGCCACAGTCAGCCGGGCAAGCGTCCGTATCGACAGCGGAGAAGTCGGCCATTCGGTCATACTGGGCCGCGACACGTCAAAGGCACAGATGATCGCCCATCTCGATGCACTGGCCCAGCGTGCTGACTGGGCCGACCGGATCGAGCGCGAGTTCGTGATCCCGGCGCTCGAAACGCAAAATGATGAGGCGGCCCGACAAGCCGCCGAGACCGAAGCCACGCGGGTCGATTTCTTCACTCTGGTTCGAGGCGAAGACTAATGGGCGAACTGCACGACAATGCCGCGTTCGAAGGCGGTTTCGCCGATCCGGTCTTCGGATCCCAAGCTGTCTTTCGTGAAGTCATGGAGGCGATGGCGAATCCAGGGCGGATCGTGGATGCTGGTGATGTAACTCGCGCTCCCACCCCCCTTTCTTCAGCCGCATCGGCGTTCCTCGCCACGTTTGCCGATCACGATACGCCGGCCTGGTTCGAGGATGCTGACTGCGCCGCGGCCAAGGCCTGGCTCAGCTTTCAAACCGGTGCACCTGAGGCTGGTACGCCCAGTGTGGCGGCTTTCGCTGTTCTCGCGATGCCGAGCGCTATCGAGAACTGGTCACATTTTTCGATCGGCAACTCGTCCTATCCCGATCGCTCTGCAACGCTGCTTCTGCCGGTCGAAGCCTTGCATGGGGGTAGCCCCCTAAAGCTCACCGGTCCCGGCATCGAGACAAGCGCGATGATCTCGCCCATCGGGCTGCCAGCCGGCTTCCGGGATGCGATGGCGCGAAACGCAACGCTGTTTCCATTGGGCTTCGACCTCATCCTGCATTGCGGCACTGCACTTCTTGCGCTGCCGCGCACGACGCAAATCACGGAGGTCTGAGCCATGTATGTTGCCGTTAAGGGTGGCGAGGCCGCGATTGCCAACGCACACAGGCTGATGGCGGATCGCCGCCGCGGCGAGCGGGACGTGCCCGCGCTTTCACTTTCTCAAATCGCCGGTCAGCTCTCGCTGGCGGTCGACCGGGTCATGGCGGAAGGTTCGCTCTACGATCCTGAGCTTGCGGCTATGGCGGTACGTCAGGCACGTGGCGACCTGATCGAAGCGATCTTTCTGATGCGCGCCTATCGCACGACGCTCACCCGGTTCGGTCACGCACGGCCGATAGACACGGGCGTCATGCGCATCGAGCGCCGTGTCTCGGCGACTTTCAAGGATATTCCCGGCGGACAATTGCTCGGCCCGACATTCGACTACACACATCGTCTGATCGACCCCGCAATGGCGGGCGACGAACCGGTGGATGAGCCAATTCGCCGGTCGCCGATAGCGCAGGAAAGCTGCCCGCGCGTTATGGATATGCTCGGCTCGGAAGGTTTGATCGAGGCGGATGGGTCGGGCGATGACGAGCCTTCCGACCTTACCCGCGAGGCGACGAGCTATCCCGTCTCGCGTGATCTCAGATTGCAGGCCCTGGCGCGCGGCGATGAAGGTTTTCTGCTGGCGCTCGGCTATTCGACGCAGCGCGGCTACGGGCGCACCCACCCCTTTGTCGGTGAAATACGCATTGGGCTGGTCGATATCGAAATAGACATGCCGGAACTCGGTTTTCCCGTTCGGGTCGGCAGCATCCGCGTGACCGAATGTCAGATGGTGTCTCAATTCAAGGAAATGGCTGACGGCGAGCCACGCTTTACCCGTGGATACGGCCTTGTTTTCGGCCAATCCGAACGCAAGGCCATGGCCATGAGTCTGGTCGATCGAGCGCTGCGGGCTGACGAGTTTGACGAGCAGCGACTGGCGCTAGCGCAGGACGAGGAGTTCGTCCTCGAACATTGCGACAATGTCCAGGCAACAGGCTTCGTCGAACATCTGAAGCTTCCCCACTACGTCGATTTCCAGGCTGAACTGGAACTCCTGCGCCGTCTGCGTGGCGAAACCGCACAAGCCGATGAAGCAGCAACATCGATCAGCGAGGCCGCAGAATGACCATCGCGCACGCCCTTCCAGCTTACAATTTCGCTTATCTCGACGAGCAGACCAAGCGAATGATCCGCCGCTCAATCTTAAAAGCGATAGCGATTCCCGGTTATCAAGTCCCCTTCGCGTCCCGGGAGATGCCCATGCCCTATGGTTGGGGCACTGGCGGGGTACAGGTGACGGCTGCGATCCTCGGTCCAGACGACGTGCTGAAGGTCATCGATCAAGGCGCCGATGACACCACCAACGCCGTATCGATCCGCGCTTTTTTCGCCAAGGTCGCGAATGTCGCGACGACCACAAGGACCGTCGAGGCAACAATCGTCCAGACACGGCATCGCATCCCGGAAACGCCGCTGAACGCCGGTCAGATCATCGTTTACCAGGTGCCGATACCCGAACCCTTGCGATTTCTCGAGCCGCGAGAAACGGAAACCCGCATCATGCACGGGCTGGAGGAATACGGGCTCATCCACGTCAAGCTTTACGAAGACATCGCCCAGCACGGTCATATCGCCACGACCTACGCCTATCCGGTCAAGATCGAGGGCCGCTATGTGATGGACCCCTCGCCCATCCCGAAATTCGACAATCCGAAAATGCATCTCTCTCCGGCGCTTCAGCTTTTCGGAGCGGGCCGCGAAAAGCGCATCTATGCATTGCCGCCGTTCACCAAGGTCGTGAGCCTGGACTTCGAGGACCACCCGTTCTCGGTGCAGCGTTTCGAGGCTCATTGCGCATTGTGCGACGCTCAGGACGTCTATCTCGACGAGGTCGTCACCGATGACCGTGGCGGGCGAATGTTCGTCTGCTCCGACACGGACAATTGCGAGACGCGCCGGTCGGAAGGCCACCATGGGTCCGGCATGCCGCTCGACGGTGGAAATCGGTCCGAACGGGAGGCGGCGGAATGAGCGCTGAACCAATCATGTCCGTCCGCAATCTTGAACGCCGATACGGCGCATTCATAGGCTGCACCGGAGTTTCTCTGGACGTCTGGCCAGGAGAAGTCCTTGCCATCGTTGGCGAATCCGGTTCCGGCAAGACCACACTCCTCAATTGCATATCCAGCCGCCTCGATCGCAGCGCCGGCGAAATACGCTACCGGATGCGCGATGGGCGTTTCCCGGACCTCGCCGATCTGGGCGAAGCCGAACGGCGTTTCCTGATGCGCACCGATTGGGGTTTCGTGCATCAAAACCCTGCAGACGGTTTGCGAATGCATGTCTCGGCGGGAGCCAATGTCGGTGAACGCCTGATGGCGGTCGGCCAGAGGCATTATGGTTCAATCCGGCAAACGGCATCCGACTGGCTGGAGCGGGTCGAGATCGCCGGTATACGCATCGATGACAAGCCGGTCACCTTTTCGGGCGGCATGCGCCAGCGGCTTCAGATCGCCCGCAATCTGGTCACGCATCCGCGACTGATCTTCATGGACGAGCCGACGGGTGGTCTCGACGTTTCCGTGCAAGCCCGCGTGCTCGATCTGCTGCGCATGCTTGTCTCCGATCTCGGGCTGGCCGTGGTGATCGTCACGCATGATCTGGCGGTCGCACGGCTTCTGTCGCAGCGCATGATCGTGATGAAGAACGGACGCATCGTCGAGCAGGGGCTGACAGATCGCGTGCTTGACGATCCATGCCATCCCTACACCCAGCTTCTCGTCGCCTCAATTCCGGAGTCATGAGGATGTTAAACGACACCGCTCCGCTACTCGCCGTCAGCAAAGTAGCCAAATCCTTCGTCATGCATCTGCGAGACGGCATTCGATTGCCCGTCGTCTCCAATGTCGAGTTCGTCGTTCACCCCGGCGAATGCGTCGTCTTGGGCGGGCCTTCCGGCGCTGGCAAATCGTCCATTCTGCGGATGGTCTACGGCAATTACGCTGTCGATGAAGGCGAAATTCTGGTGCGCGATAGCGAGACCGGAAACATGACCGATCTTGCTTCGGGGGGTGCACGGCTCGTGCTCGACCTGCGTCGGAACAGCATCGGTTATGTCAGCCAGTTCCTGCGCGCCGTACCTCGCGTCTCTGCACTCGACGTCGTTGCCGAACCCCTCATCACGCGCGGTGTTGACCGCGAGGTGGCCGTCCGCCGGGCCGCATCGCTGCTGGAACGGCTGAATTTACCGGCCGCACTTTTTGGCCTCCCACCCGCGACGTTTTCCGGCGGCGAAAAGCAGCGCGTCAACATTGCGCGGGGTTTCATCACGGATCATCCGATCCTGTTACTCGATGAACCGACGGCCTCGCTGGATGCGGCCAATCGCGACATCGTCGTGGCGATGATCCGCGAAAAGCTGCAGCACGGCACGGCCATCCTCGGCATCTTCCATGATGTCCCGGTACGCGAAGCGGTTGCCACGCGCATCATCGATGTTTCCGCCTTTTCCGCACACGAGGCCGCTTGATGCCAACCGGCACTCAATCTTCACAGAACTGTCACCAATCCATCGTCTGCCGGTAATCCGGCATCGTTAAAATTGCCAAAACGAGGATTAAACATGACTGCGATCAGTGTCTCCAATCTCTCGAAGCACTACGGGAAAACCAGAGCTCTCCACAATGTCTCGCTCGAACTCAAGCGCGGCGAGATGGTCGCCCTTATCGGTGCGTCCGGTTCGGGCAAGAGTACGCTTATTCGTCATCTTGCCGGGCTGGAGACAGGCGAAGGCAACACCAGCCGTGTCGAAGTGCTCGGACAAGTAACGCAGTCCGGCGGACGGCTGGCGCGTACCGTTCGCCGCGGTGTCGTCTCCGTAATCTTCCAGCAGTTCAATCTGATCGGCCGGCTCTCGGTCCTGACCAATGTTCTGGTCGGCAATCTGGGTCGCGTACCGCGCTGGCGCGGCACACTCGGTATTTTCAAGCAGGATGAGAAGGAAAAAGCGCGCAAGGCGCTTGCCCGCGTGGGCATCCCGCAGGTTGCCGCGCAGCGCTCATCTACGCTTTCAGGGGGTCAGCAGCAGCGCGCTGCGATCGCACGCACGCTCGTTCAGGAGGCGGAAATTCTCATCGCCGACGAACCGATCTCGGCGCTCGATCCTTCCGCGGCACGGCGGGTGATGGATGTCCTCGCAAACATCAACGTCCAGGACAAGATCACCGTGCTCGTGTCGCTTCATCAGGTCGAGTATGCGCGGCGCTACTGCAAACGCACCGTGGCCATGCGTGATGGACGCATCGTCTATGACGGGCCATCGACAGCGCTCTCAAACGCATTCCTTGCGGAGCTTTACGGCGCCGCCTCGGAAGAACTGGTCCTGCCGGACATGCCGGCAGAACATGTAACGCCCGCCTTCATGGCAGGCTCGAATGGCCATCAGCCGGTCCGCATGACCGCCTGATCTTTCCAACCACCGGAGTCTAAAATGAACACCACACTGAAAAGAATGGCGGCGGCTTCGTTCGCCTGCCTGTTATCCTCGGCCGCGTTCGCGCAGGACGTCATCAACTTTGGCATCATTTCGACCGAGTCCCAGCAAAACCTCAAAACCACCTGGGAACCGTTGCTTGAAGACATGGCTGAGAAAACCGGCCTTGAAGTGAAGCCTTTCTTCGCCTCCGACTATGCAGGCATTGTCGAGGGCATGCGCTTTGGCAAGGTGCAGATGGCTTGGTACGGAAACAAATCGGCCATGGAAGCCGTTGACCGCGCCGATGGCGAGGTCTTCATCCAGAGCGTGCCGGTTGGCGGCGAGCCCGGTTATTGGTCGGTGATCATCGTACCTAAGGATTCACCGATCCAGTCGGTCGATGAAGTCCTGAAATGCGACAAGTCCCTGAATTTCGGCCTCGGCGATCCGAACTCCACTTCCGGTTACCTCGTGCCGATGACCTTCGTGTTCAGCGCCCGGAATATTGACCCGAAAAACTGCTTCAAGAACATCACCAACGCCAATCACGAAACAAACGCGATGGCGGTTGCCAACAAGCAGGTCGATGCGGCGGCGAACAACACCGAAAACATGGCGCTGATCAAGCAGAACCAGCCGAAAGCCTTCGAGAAAATCCGTGAAGTCTGGCGCTCCCCGCTCATCCCGTCGGACCCGATCGTCTGGCGCAAGGATTTGCCGGAAGAAACAAAGACAAAGATCCGCGACTTCTTCCTGACCTACGGCACCGACAAATCGACGGGTGATGTGCCGGAAGAAAAGAAGATCCTCGCCGCACTCAAATGGGCGCCGTTCCGCACCTCATCGGACAAGCAACTCCTGCCTATCCGCGTCATGGAACTCACGAAGTCGATCTCGCAGACCGAGGCGGATGCTTCGCTTGCTGACGATGCCAAGGCTGCAAAACTGAGAGAACTGAACGAGCAGAAAGCCAAATACGAGGCCGAACTCGCTACTTCGGGCTGATCACGCCCGCGCGGAGGAGCGGCCGGCAGAGCCGCTCCTTTCTCTTTCCAAGTTTTAGCCTGCCACGACGCGAGTGCACGGAAATGGACCACACGGCATCGACCAACGGCCGCTCACAAGACGGAGTGCCGCATTCGAATTCCCTCAATGCCCCGTCTCAGGCACCGGCACCGGCACCCGAAAGCGCACGCGCCAAAGGGGGACTGCGCAATCTGTTCATGCTGGCCGCGCTCTTCATCGTTTTGGGAGTGAGTTGGGGACCGGCTGAAATGAGCCGCTGGACCTATCTGTTCACCGATTCCGGCAATATGGCCGAATATGCCAGCGGGTTCCTGCGTCCCGACTTCACGGACTGGCGTTTCTATCTCGAAGAGATAGTGGTGACGATCCAGATCGCCGTCTGGGGAACGTTTCTAGCGGTCATTCTGTCAATTCCCTTTGGCATCCTGTCGGCTCACAACATGGTGCCATGGTGGGTTCTGCAGCCGGTCCGAAGGCTGATGGATTTGTTTCGCGCCATCCACGAAGTGGTGTTCGCGGTGCTGTTCGTGGTGGCCGTGGGACTCGGCCCTTTCGCGGGTGTCATGGCGCTGTTCATTCACACGACGGGCATATTGGCCAAGCTTTTTTCGGAAGCGGTGGAGGCCATCGATCCGAGACCGGTGGAGGCCATACGCACAACCGGCGCCTCCCGCATCCAGCAGGTTATATACGGCGTCATCCCGCAGGTACTGCCGCTTTGGATTTCCTATTCGCTCTACCGGCTGGAATCGAATATCCGCTCGGCAACCGTGCTTGGCATCATCGGCGCAGGCGGCATAGGGCAGGTGCTCTTTGAATCGATCCGCGCATTCTATTATCCGGAATCGGCCGCGATCCTGTTGATCATCGTGCTGACCGTAACCGCGATGGACCTGATCTCGCAGCAGCTTCGCAGGCTGGTGATCTGAGATGCGTGTCGCGATTTACTTCACACCGGCGCAGGACGATCCCCTGACCCAAAATGCGGCACACTGGCTCGGCCGTGACGCATTCGACGGTAAGCCGACGCGTGGTGACGATCCAGAAAGCGATGCGATCGTGGCTGATCCCGCCAGATACGGATTCCATGCAACGCTCAAAGCGCCGTTTCACCTTGCAGCGGGCAAGACACTGGCCGAGTTGAACACGGCCCTTGCCAGCTTTTCAAGCACCCGCGCAGGCATATCGCTCGGCCCTCTTTCCCTGACGCGTATCGGGAGCTTTCTCGCTCTGACGCCGCACGAAAAATCTGATGCCCTCGCGGCGTTGGAGGCAGATGTCCGCACCGCCTTCGAACCATTTCGCGCATCGCTTACTGAAGCTGAAATCGCCCGTCGGCGACCGGATAAACTATCGACCCGGCAACGGCAAAACCTCGAACATTGGGGCTATCCGCATGTCGGCCCTGATTTTCGCTTCCACATGACGCTGACCGGCCCGATCGATGAGACGGCGCTGGGCTTGGCGGAAAATCGGCTCCGTGCCCAATTCGGCGATTTGCTGGATCGCGCGGTCGTCGTCGACGCCCTGTCCCTGTTCGTCGAACCCGAACCCCGTTCCCCATTCCTTATTCACACACGCCACAAATTGCGCGTGCCTGCCTACGGTTGAAACAATGACCCATGAACACATCTTCACCAACGCCCGCATCATCCTTGCCGACGAGATCGTGCATGGCACGCTTGTCGTTCGCGACGGGAAAATTTCAGACATAGCTTCGGGAGCTACTCGCGCCGGTGAAGATTTTGATGGCGACACGCTGATCCCCGGCTGCGTGGAATTGCACACCGACCATCTCGAAACCCATCTCCAGCCCCGCCCGAAGGTTCGGTGGAATCTCGACGCCGCGCTGCAGGCGCATGATGGCCAGATCGCAACCTCAGGCATCACCACAGTCTTCGATGCGCTTCGCGTCGGCCTGGAAGGCGACACGGAATTTGGCGCAGCCGATATGTCGGCGATGGCCGAGACGATTGCCGCAGCAAGCGCCGACGGGCGGCTGCGTGCCGATCACTTCATCCATCTGCGTTGCGAAGTATCCGTGCCGGATGTCGTCGAGCATTTCGATTTGATCAGCAGCAACGACCGCGTCCGGCTTGCCTCTTTGATGGACCACGCGCCTGGCCAGCGTCAGTTCGTCAGCCTCGAAGCCTATCGCATCTACTACCAGGGCAAGAAGAAACTCTCCGACATCGAATTCCAGGCCTATAGCGACAGACGTATCGCCGAATCCGAAGCCAATTCGGACCGTAACCGCCGGCTCATCGCGGAGCGCTGCGCTGCATCGAAAATAGCGATGGCCTCGCATGACGACGCGACCGCCGCGCATGTCGAGGAAAGTGTGACGCTCGGCATCTCGTTGGCTGAATTCCCAACGACTATTGAAGCCGCAACACTGTCGCGGACTTCCGGCCTGCATGTTCTGATGGGTGCGCCAAATGTCGTTCGCGGCGGTTCACATTCCGGCAATGTCTCGGCCTTAGACCTCCTGCAGGCCGATGCGCTCGACATCCTGTCATCGGACTACGTGCCGTTCAGCCTCGTTCAGGCCGCCTTTCTGCTCACTGAACGCGCCGATATCGACCTTCCGCACGCCATCCGGTTGATTTCCGCCAATCCGGCCGATGCGGCCGGGCTGACCGATCGCGGACGCATCGAGATCGGTCGTCGCGCCGACCTCGCACGCGTCAACAGCATGAAAGACCGCCCGCCCCGCGTTTCAGCCGTCTGGCGAGAAGGCAAGCGCGTTGCATGAGGGGCCTTTGTAATGGTGACTGGAGTAGCGACCTCCTGCAGCACCATTTGGATTTCTCAATGCCGCTTTTGGTGGGGCCTAGCTCAGCGCAAAACGGGGCGCGAAAAGCGCTACCGGACCCGCTTTACCTACTGCGCCCAGTCGATTTGCATGGAAATCAGATCGAGTTGACCATTACCTCCACCAAAATTGAGCATTCCCAGTCTTTCCTCGAATTCGATATAGAACGGGCTAAGGTCGGGCATGGCCTGCATGGGACTGGCGGTTCCGCCAAAATGCAAATCGTCATATGAGACATCGATGTTCAGCGCGTCCCATTCCTCGCTGTATTTAGGCACGTAGCCATCCTTGTTCGAAGACATGTCAAATCGGTCGACAGGCATACGCCCGGTGTTTGGGTCGCCTTCGAATTTTGACGTTTTAAGAAGCAGCAGCTCCCATTTATCCAACGGCTTTCGCCCGGCCAGACGATGCAGAGCATAATTCTCATTGAACTCTTCCCTACCATCCCATCCGAAGAGACGTTCAGCAGAACTGGCTTCCAACCAGTCCGGCAGCCGGCACATTGCGTTCGCGGACGTCTGTACTGGCGTTGGCGGCTCGCATTCGGCCCCTGTGAACTCTTCCTCCGTCAGCCAGATTGCGGCGAATGTGGAGTAGAGAATGTCCTTGCTGCGGAATTCCATCGGGTGCCGATTGCGAAGGTGGTCGAGAAATGGCTGCAAATCCGGCTCAATGGTTTCGGGCAATTCCCGACCGTCGAAAACCATGTTCATCAGATCGGAAACCGCGTCGGAGCTCTTGGTTTCGCTGCTGGAGTCGCTGAACAGTGCAAGCGCCATATATTGTGGTCCCTTGACCCTGTAAGGCTCCGGCACCCGAACTGTGAAATGATGTTCGAGTGGAAAGCCGCACTTGCTCGATAGCGGCCATTGCAGCGAAGAAATGCCGCGAGGCAAGCCACAGCACCAACCGTTGGGTGCGACGCTACCGCGAGGCCGCAGAGCAGGCACAATGCTAACGTCAAATGTTTGGGACGGCTTCGCCAGCGGTATCGGCCCCCTGTCCGGGTAGACAGCCAGGGGATTGTCGATCGACATACGAGTTATACGCCCGTGACCAACCTCGACGAACAGCTCGGCGCCGTTTTTCAATTTCGACGTGCCGAAACGGTAGGGATAATTGGGGGGAGCAGCACTGAGCTTGAGCTGAGGATGCGTCTGCAGGACATCAGCTTCGGGCATCAGCATGTGCAAGCCTTCCACTCCCGCGCCGGAATCGAAATTATATAGAAACTTCGTCTGACCGACATTGCCGTCGCGGTCGAGGCGCGCGACGAACCGGAAATGCTCTTCGAGATATTTTATCCATCCGGCTTCCTCTGGACGAGGCTCACGCCAACGATCTCCCATCGCAGCGGCCAGTTTTTCCTTCGGGTCGCCCGGTCGAATGGCCGCGAGCGCCTTCGTATCGGTCTGTCCAGAGTTTGCAGCCATCACGAACCTTCCCGGCAAGATTGACCCGAAGAATGATGCAATCATAAAAAACCGTCGCCGGGTAAAAATCACTGCGGCCTCTTGTCGTCCTTTGGTCCCTGCGATTTCTATATATGTTTGGCCGAGAAAACGAAAAACACCCAGCTCGCGCGGTTAACGGCGATCAAAGCCGGTCGTAAACCCGTCAAAAGCCTTCCCCTAAAAATCCGCGACTTTGCCCCATGCCGCCGCGTTCAAACGTTCCGGGCGGTATGGCACGGGGTCTACGATCGGTTCATGGCCGGTAATGATATCTGCGATCAGATGTCCGGCACCGGGGCCGATGCCGAAACCATGGCCGCTGAAGCCCGCTGCGAGGATGAAACCCGGTATGCCTCCCGCTTCACCGATCGCGGGCACGCCATCGGGCGTGCTGTCGATATAGCCGGCCCAAATATCAGAGACCGGAATCTGGTCGAGTTCGGGGAAAAGCTCGCAGGCTCTTCGATGTGTCAGGCGAATTTGCTTCATATCGGGCTTGGGGTCGAGGATGCGGTTTTCTTCCATCGGCGTCACCTCATCGAGCGACCACTTCTTCAGCGTTTCATGGCCCTGACACCATCCCTGAAATGCTCCCGGAGCAAGGCTGCGCCAGCGGCGCGCGAACATCGGTACGAATTCACGACTGAATCTCAATTGCTGGGGGGTCGGATCGACCCGCGCGCGACCGCTTATCGCCAGCGTATATCCGCCATTGCCGCGCCTCGTCAGCGATACTTGTGCCGTGTGCAGCGCATCCGGCAGGCCATTCGCGCCCGGCGCGACGGCAAGAATGGATGAGCGCACCGCAGCCTGCGGAAAACGGATACCGAGCTGATTACAGAATGAGGAAGCCCACGCGCCTCCAGCCATGACCACCGTTTTCGTGCGGATAGTGCCTGCTTCCGTGACCACTCCGCTGACTCGTCCGGCACTCAGTTCGATCCCGCGGGCAGCGCAATTCTGGTGCACGGTTCCACCGTTTGTCATGATCGCGCGCGCCACAGCCGGAACGGCCCTGGACGGATCGGCTGTGCCGTCGGATGGCGAAAACACGCCGCCTTTCCACTTGCGACCAGTCCCTCTACCGCGGTCGGAGGCTTCTTCCGTGCTCAACATATGAGTTGTGACGCCAACCGTTTTCGCGAAGTCACGCCACTTTGCCCATCCTGCAAGCTCGTTTTCGTCCTGCGAAAGGTAGAGAAGTCCGCAACGGCGGAATCCGATGTCTTCCCCGGTTTCTTCCGCCACTTTGTCCCAAAGATCGAGGCTTTTCGTCGCCATCGGCAGTTCGCGCGCGTCGCGATTCTGCTGGCGGCACCAGCCCCAATTGCGGCTCGATTGCTCGGCGGCTATGCGGCCCTTTTCGAGTAGGGCGACTTTAACGCCGCGTCTCGCCAGATAGTACGCTGTAAACACACCGACCACGCCGCCGCCAATCACGACGGCATCCGCCTCTGTAGGCAAGACGGGCGTCGTATCGATGTGCATGAGCGGCGCGGACATAGACGAGTCTCCAGAGTTTCGCACATCGTAATGCGCAAGCCGCCAACCCATAAGTCAGAGATTGCCTCTGCACAGAATATCCTACGGTTCGCGAAGCTTCAGACAGGTGATTATTGCGAAGATGGGTGCGCCGCTTCATGCCTCATCCGAAGTTGGAAAGCCGGTTTGCAGCCGCAGGTGAAAAGGGTAATAATCCGGCCTGAAATAGCAGGAATTCACGATTTGCCCATGAAACTCGACAGAATCGACCTCAAGATTCTCTACGAATTGCAAAAGAATGGGCGGATCACGAATGTCGAGCTGGCAGAACTCGTGCATCTTTCGCCAAGCCCCTGTCTCATGCGGGTTAAAAAGCTGCAGGCCGAAGGCTTTATTACGGGCTATTCCGCACAGATCGACGTTTCCAGGCTCGGCCAGACATTGACCGTTTTCACGGAAATTACCCTGAAGAACCACAGGCAAATCGATTTTGCGCGCTTCCTTGCCACGGTCGAAAAGATCGATTCAGTGATCGAATGTCATCTGGTATCGGGCGGCTACGATTACCTTATGAAGTTCGTCACCGCCGGTATCGTCGAATATCAGACGATCATGGAACGTCTGATCGACATGGATGTTGGCATCGACAAATATTTCAGTTTCGTCGTTCTGAAATCACCAATCGTCAAGACGCATCTGCCTCTCGACACGATGTTCGAGAAGTAGACGCCCTGTCCGATTAGCGGCTGGAGAATTCACGCACCAGTTCAGGGTCCTGCTCCAGACTGTCGAGCCAGCCCGTATCGAGCTTCGGCACCGAAGAGAAAAGCAACCGCGAATAAGGATGGCTCGCCTCGCTTCCCATCGCGTCCGGGCTCAATTGCTCGATCTTCTTTCCCGCATACATCACCGCAACCTCGTCGCAGATGGCGCGCACGGTCGAGATGTCGTGACTTATGAAGAGATAGGAAAGCGACAATTCACGCTGCAATTCCTTCAGAAGTTCGATGATTGCCGCTGCGACGACCGTGTCGAGTGCCGACGTGATCTCGTCGCACAGAATGAGCTTGGGGTCGGCAGCAAGCGCACGCGCCAGATTGACGCGTTGCTTCTGTCCACCCGAAAGCTCCCCCGGACGGCGGTAGCGCAGCGTGCGCGGCAAGCGCACCATGTCGAGCAGCGCATCGATGCGCGCTTCCCGCTCTTTACTGCTCATGCTCTGATAGAAGCTCAACGGGCGTGCCAGAATATCGGCAATCGACTTTGCCGGATTGAGGGCCGTATCGGCTGATTGAAAGACGATCTGGCACTCGCGCAGTTCGTCGCGGCTGCGGCTACGAAGATCGCTTGCAAGCTCCTTACCCTCGAAGAGAATTTTCCCGTGCGTGGCAGGCAGAATGCCCGCAATAACCCGGGCCAAAGTCGACTTTCCGCAACCGGACTCGCCCACAATGCCGAGATTCTTGCCGCGATGAAGCTCAAAGCTGACATTATCGACCGCAACAACGCTCGGATTACCCGATGCACCCACGACGCCGTAACCGGCAACGATATCCTTGACGACAAGCAGCGGTTTCTCGACGTCTGCCTCGGAAGACGCAACTGCGCTTGCATGGACTGCGGGCTCGAAGGCGTCTAGAAGTTCGCGCGTATAGGGATGCTGCGGATTTTCCAGCACATTCTTTGTTTGCCCGATTTCCTGCACCTCGCCATTCTTCAAAACGACGATCCGGTCGGCGATCTGCGCCACCACCGCAAGGTCGTGCGAGACGTAGACACCTGCGATGCCGCCCTTCTTCATTACCGACTTGAACGCGCGCAGCACCTCGATCTGCGTCGTGACATCGAGCGCCGTTGTCGGTTCGTCAAAAATGACAAGCTTCGGATCGCCAATCAGCGCCATCGCCGCCGACAGGCGTTGCAACTGTCCGCCTGAAACCTGATGCGGATAACGATCGCCTATGGTTTCGGGAGACGGCAGCGCCAGTGCCTTGAACAGCTCTACGGCCTTTTTGCGCGCCTGATCCATCGGCATCAGCCGGTGGATTTTCGTCACCTCGACGACCTGATCCATGATCGTGTGCGCCGGGTTGAAGGAAGCCGCCGCACTCTGGGGAACGTAAGATACTTCCGTGCCGCGCTTCCTGGCGCGCTTGCGCTCCGGGAGACTGGTCATTTCCTGTCCTGCCAGCGTAACGCTGCCACCGGCGATCCTGCATCCGGGACGCGTATATCCCATCAAGGTCAACGCGATCGTCGTCTTGCCTGAGCCGCTTTCGCCGATCAGTGCCACGATCTCACCTTCGGCAATGTCGAAGGTGACGCCGCGAATGATCTCTACTTTGCGGCCCGAATCCGTCCTCGCATCGACGCGCAGATCGCGAACTTCAACAAGATTGCTCATCTACTCGCTCCGATCGCGGATCTTCTGGGGCAGATTGTCGATCAGCAGGTTTACGCTGATCGTCAGGGTCGCGATCGCTATGCAGGGAAAGACGACCGCCGGTGCGGCGAAAGACAGGCCGCCGATATTCTCCTTCACCAGCGCGCCCCAATCCGCAAAGGGAGGCTGCACGCCAAGTCCGAGGAACGACATGCTGGAAAGCAGCAGAACGATGAACACAAAGCGCAAACCGAAATCGGCAAGCACCGGCCCGATGATGCCTGGCAGTATTTCGGAACGAATGAGATAGCCGATCTTCTCGCCGCGCGCGCGGGCGACCATGACGTAGTCCATCGTGTTGATGTTGACGGCAAGGGCGCGCGCGAAACGATAAGAACCCGGCGTATAGATGACGGCCAGCGTCGCGACGAGGATCGGGATAGAAGAGCCAACGGCCGCCACGATGACAAGCGCCAGGATCTTGCTTGGAATGGACGTCAGCGCATCGAGAAAACGGCTGAGTATGGCGTCGAACCAGCCGCCGATAACGGCAGCCATCATTCCAAGCGTGACGCCGCAGAAGCAGGCCACAAAAACCGCGGCCAGCGAGATGCCCACAGTGTAGCGTGCGCCAAAAAGAATACGTGAAAGCATGTCGCGACCGAGATAGTCGGTGCCGAGCGGATACTGCGCGCTCATGGGACCAAAGAAATCGAAATCGACGATTTCGCCTACCGGATGAGGAGCGATCCAGGGCGCGAAAATCGCCACGACTGCCCAAGCGAGAATGACTAGAAAAGATACCGCACCGACCGCATTGATCCGATATCCGAAACGGGGCGACTGTGCCTTTGGCGAATTTGAAGAAGAAAGGGTCATGATTATCGCAGCCTCGGATTCGATGCGATGGCCACGAGGTCGGCAATCGTGATGAGCAGGAGATAGGCCACACAGAAAATCATGGCGCAGGTCTGGATCAGGGGCAGATCGCGTGTGGCAACCGCGTCGAGCATCAATTTCGCAAGACCGGGATAATTGAAGATGGTTTCCACGATGATCACGCCGCCGAGCAGATAGGAGAGCGAAAGCGCAACGGCATTGACGATGGGGCCGAGCGCATTTGGCAGCGCATGACGCATTACCATACGGCGCCGCGAAGCGCCCTTGAGCAGAGCCATTTCGACATAGGGCGTGTCGAGCGTCTCGACCACCGCTGCCCGCGTCATGCGGATCATCTGCGCGGAAATCACGAAACTCAGCGTGATGACCGGCATGGCGAAAGCTTTCAAAAGTGCTCCGATCGATGTCACCTCATTGGCCATCGAGAGCGCCGGCAACCAGCCGAGATAAACCGCAAAGACGATCACCGCGATGGTCGCCACCATGAATTCGGGGACCGAAATCACCGAGATGGTGATTATCGACACGATGCGATCGTAGAGCGTGCCGCGCATGATGGCAGCAGTAATACCCAGCGCCAGCGCAATCGGAACCGAGATCGCAGCCGTTACGCCTGCGAGTTTCAGCGAATTGACGAGGCGTCCGCCGATCAGATCTGCGATTGGCATATTGTTGGCGTAAGAAACCCCGAAATCGCCCGTAAACAGATTTCCGAGCCAGTAGAGAAAGCGAAGGAACGCAGGTTGGTCGAGATTCATGGCCTCGCGCAAGCCTGCCACGGCTTCTGGTGTAGCAGCCTGCCCCAGCAGAATTTCCGCCACATCTCCGGGCAGCATTTCGGTCGCAAAGAAAATGGTAACCGCAACGATGAGGAGCGTTCCGAGGGCCACCAATACGCGCTTGGCGGCGAGTTTGAGTATGGTGGAGCTCATGAAAACGCCTTGCCCGCTGATGCGTGAAAACGAAACGGCCCGGACACGAAGGATCGCCCCTCGCAGCCGGGCCAGATTAAGCCCGAATTACGCTTCGAGCCAGGCATACTCGGGGAAGGTGTAACCCATCATGCCGCCGAGCGGATTGGCGACAAGGCCCTTCAGCTTGGGCGAGACGGCATCGACATTCGACATGAATACCGGGATAGCCGTGCCTGCCTCGTTCGAGACCATTGCCTGCATCTCGCCATAGATGTCCTTGCGCTTGCCCTCGTCCAGCAGGCCGCGCGCCTCAAGCAACATGCTGTCGAATTTCTCCGACTTGTAGCCGCTCTCGTTCCATGCCGCATCGGATTTGTAGAGCAGCGAGAAAAGAATGTCGGGTGTCGGACGCGCATTGATGTTGCCGAAGTGAACGGCATCCTTGATCCAGTGATTGGACCAGTAGCCATCGGAAGGAACGCGGTTGATCGCGACTTTGAGGCCGATTTCGGAAGCTGCCTGCTGAACCACCATCGCGTAATCGAGCGAGGAGGATGCGGCTTCGGCGGCGGTAATACGGATTTCCTGCCCAAGCACGCCCGCTTTTTCGAAAAGCGACTTGGCGCGCTCAGGGTCGAACTCGCGCTGCTTGAGCTCTGCATTGTGATATTTGTTCGTGTCAGGGACAGGATGATCGTTGGCGATCTCGGCAAGCCCGCGCAACACGGATTTCTGGATGACCTCACGGTTGATGAGGTATTTGAAACCCTCGGCCACGCCCTGCTTGTCGCCAGGCGCCATATCGAGGCGCACATTGAGGTTGGTGTAGGTGCCGAGCTTCGAGATGAAGAGACCGGCAGCCGGATTGTTTTCCAGCACGCGCAGCGAGCGCGGATTGAGATTTGCACCGAGCTGGATATCGCCGGAAAGAACGGCGTTCATGCGCGCGCTTTCATCTGAAATCGCGAAGAACTCGAAGGAGTCCAGATGCGGGCCCTGTTCCTTCCAAAAGTTCTCATTGCGCGCTGCAATCGACCGCACGCCGGGCTGGAATTCCTTGCACACAAACGGACCGGTGCCGTTGCCCTTCGAGAAATCGGTCGTTCCATCCGCAACGATCATGAAGTGATGCAGGGCGAGGATGGTCGGAAGGTCGGCATTCGGCGCTTCGAGCGTGATTTCAACCGTCGTGTCGTCGATCGCCTTGACGTCGGTGATCTGCTTGGCAAGCGCATTGACCTTGGAGCCGACGGCCGGGTCGAGGTGACGCTTGAGCGAGAAGATGACATCCGCCGAAGTCAGGCTCTTGCCATCATGGAACGTCACGCCCTTGCGCAGCTTGACGATCCACACTTCGGCCGTATCGCTTTCGATGCTTTCGGCCAATTCCATCGTCGTTTCGCCATTGCCGTCGATGAAGGTAAGGCGATTGTAGAAGGCGCTGCAACGCACATAGTCGGTCGCGTTGGAAGCCTTCGCCGGATCAAGCGTGTCGGCGGTTGAAGCGGAAAAGCCTGCAGCCTTGATGAAGCCGCCCTTCACCGGTTCGGCTGCGAGTGCTGACGTTGCGCGGCCGAGAATGGTGGAACCAGCAAGCGCTGCGACACCCCCCATCATCATCATCTGCAGCAATTCACGGCGATTTGCGCCGCGACGGATCGCGTTTTCGACCATCGCGTCGTCGGTGCGGGTCCAGTTGGTAATCTTGTCACTCATTGCAGTTCCCCTTTTTTATGATGGTTGAAGGTGCGCTGGTTTATTTTCACCAGTTCGACCCGTTCATTGACAGAATTCAGACGGTGGCTTTCTCTTCTGCGGCGGCGGCCAGGGCTGCCATGGATGTGAAGTGGTAATCCGGCTTGGTGAACGCACCCGGTTCGATGGTTCCGCCATAGCCCTTCTGGTCGTGCCGGCGCTCGATCCAGCAATTGGTCATGCCGAGCTGGCGCGAAATTCCGATGTCGTGATACTGGCTTTGCGCTACGTGCAGGATATCGTTCTTGCTGTTTCCTTCGCTTTCGACAAAGGCGAAGACCTTTTCGAAGAAAACCGGATCGGGCTTTTCAGTGCCGGTATCGTCTGCGGTAAAGCCTTTGTAAAAAGGATCACCCAACTCCCCTGCGAAAGCCTCGAATGCCCAGCGGCGTGCATTGGTCATCGCAATCAGCTTGTAGTGCTTGCCGAGATCGGCCAGCGCCTGAACGCTGTCGGGAAACGCCTTCCAGTTGCGGGCATCGTCGCGCAGCTTTTCGCCATACTTCTTTTCGGCCGGCAGGCCCAATTGAACAGCAATGGCCAGATAAACACGCACGAGATCGTCGGGAAAAAGGTCGGAATGCGGGGAATATCTGGCCTGTCGGTACAGAGAAAGCGCTTCCTCTCCATCGATAGCAACACCGTGTTCTTTGCCTATGTCCGCCAGAGACCGCTTGAGGCCGCCCTCGAAATCAATGAGCGTACCGACAACGTCGAAGGTCAGATATTTGAAATCTTTCAATTCTTTCGACACGCTCAATGCTCCTCTGAAGCCTCATTTTCCTTGTGCGTATGCTGTGCGTTCGTTCTCCACTGTCGTCATGGCAGTGTGACGCCTGCACCTCGCCGATTGCGCTGAATCGATGATGTTTCGCAGCACAAAATTGCGAATCTCGCGAATATCCAACATTCACGCACCGCCATTTCCGCACATTATTCTTTCATCGCGGCGCGCACGTCGGCATCTTCCAGCGTCTGGTCGAGCGTCTTGCGGGTCAGTTCTACGATCTCGTCGATGTCGTCATCCGTGCAGCAGAGCGGCGGCGCATAGCCCAAAACGCCATTGGCGAAGGCACGGATGACCAGCCCATTATCCCATGCCCGGTCGAAAATCCGGCGCGCAGGATCGGCTGCCGCAGGCAGAGGCGTCTTGCGTTCCTTATCCGTGACGAGTTCGACTGCCGCCAGCATGCCGCGGCCCCGGACATCGCCCACAAGAGGATGGTCGGAAAGCGATTGTAGTCCAGCCATCAGCCGCCTTCCGGCCCTGACACCGTTCTCCAGAAGGCCGTTTTCATAGAGGCGCAGGCATTCGAGACCGACCGCCGCACTGACCGGATGTGCCGAATAGGTATAGCCGTGGCCGATTGCGGCCTTGCCCGCACCATCGGCGATCGTGTCGTAGACATGGTCGGACATGAAGACCGCGCCGAGCGGCACATAGCCCGAAGTCAGGCCCTTGGCGGTCGTCATGAAGTCCGGCACGATATCCTCCTCCGAGCAGGCAAAGAGCGGGCCGGTGCGGCCAAAACCGGTGATGACCTCATCGGCGATGAAGAGTATGTCGAGTTCCTTGCAGGCATCGCGCATGGCCTTCATCCAGCCTTGCGGTGGAACCAGAACGCCGCCGGACCCCTGGATCGGCTCGACATAAAATGCTGCGACGCGTTCCGCGCCGAGTTCATCCACCTTGGCACGGAGCGCTGACACCGACGCATCGATGATGGCTTTGGGATCGGAACCGGCCGGATTGCGGTAGGCGTAGTGCGATGGAATCTTGTGCTGCCAGTCATATGGAACTCCAAATCCGGCATGGAATACCGATAGTGCCGTCAGCCCCGCACCTGCCGTGGAGGAACCGTGATAACCCTGCTCGACCGAAATGAACTGGTCTTTCTGCGGCGTACCCTTGGCATGGTAGAAGTAGCGGATGAAGCGGATCGTGCTGTCGATCGCATCCGAACCGCCCAGCGTGAAATAGATGTGGTTGAGATCGCCCGGCGCGCGTTCGGCAAGTTCCGCCGCAAGCCGGATCGCCGGTTCTGAACCGAGCCCGAAATAGCCGGTTGCATAAGGAAGCTCGCGCAATTGCTTGGTCGCGGCCTCGACGATGCTGTCCTGACCATAACCCGCATTGACGCACCAAAGGCCTGCGAAACCGTCCAGCATCGTATGCCCGGTGGAATCGGTCACTCTGGCGCCTTTAGCGGACTTGAGCACGCGGACGCCCGCCTTCTCATGTCCGCGATAGGACGCTACCGGGTGAACCAGATGTGCGCGATCAAGCTCGACCAGCGAATTACTCAGCATGTCATTCTCCAAATCAACCCAGCGCCTGATTGACGAGCGCGTATGTGCGCCACGGCGCTGTTTTTGTAATTTCTTGCGATGAGGGCGCGCGTCGCATGGCGATCCCGCCACCGACATGAACAAGCCCGCGCTCGACCAGCCAGCCGCCGAGAGCGCTTGAAATCTCCGTATCGACCCGGACAAACTTGCCCTGATTGTGGGCCAGCATGAAATCGATCAGCGCTTTTGCTTCATCGGCATTCCTCGCGACCACAGGTCCAACGACCAGACCGCGACCAAATTCGCGAATGGCTGCGAATGCCTCGACTTCGCCCTTCTCCCGGATGACGGCGAATTTCGCGAATGCGCTCAATTTCTGCATCAGCACGGAACGATCCATGCCAATGGCTGCGCGATCCATCGCGGCAAGGCGGTCGAAGTCGCCTGCTTCAGCCCAGGACACATTGCCGGGAAGATCGACTTTGACAGCTTCGCCCTGATGCTGGGCGATCTCGCCGGTCGCCACGAAACCCAGCTTTTCATAGAGGGGCAGCCCCTCCTGCGTCGCCACGAGCAGGCAGATGCGCGCTCCCGCCTCCAAGATCGCGCGCTCCATGATTTTCCGGCCAAGCCCGCGACCGCGCATTGCGGCGTCGACGATGACCATGTTGATGGTTGCGAAATCCGCGCCGTAAGGTGTCATCATAATGGTCGCCACCACACGACCCTCATCCAGAGCGACGATACCTTGGCTCACCGAAAGCACCATTTCCCAATCCTCGCGGCGATGCGGCCAGCCCGCCTGCCGGGAAAGGGAAACCGCCGCTTCCAGATGGTCCGGCGTCATCGCTTCGAACGCGATCTGTCGTTCAGCCATGGGTGTTTCCAGATGCCGTGTTTTCATTGCAGGGAGAGTAAATCGCTGTCGGCAGAACTTCCTCCCGACCGCAGCCGTTGCGCGATAAGTTTTAACTGTCCTTGATAACGGCTTCCGCATCTTATGCCGTCGCGGCCGCCACTTAACCTGTGACGGCCATGATAAGGCAGTGTCCCGGCGCAACTCTCTGCCAAAGGCCCGCTGCGATACGAAACATTCTGCTTCGTGCCGCCCCGAATGCAGTGATTAGTCCATTTGGCAATCATTATGATTTGTAAGGAGAGGCATGCATTGCCGACACGAAGGAAGGATTGACCCCATGACCCAGTTTCGACCGAAATACATCACCTTCGATTGCTACGGCACGCTGACGAACTTCCAGATGGCCGAAGCTGCGCGTGAGCTTTATGAGAGCCAACTGGATGAAGAGCGCATGCAGCTATTCATCAAGAATTTCTCCGCCTATCGTCTCGACGAGATACTTGGCGACTGGAAGCCTTATAATGAAGTTATTCACAATGCGGTGGAGCGCACCTGCAAGAAGAACGGCGTGACCTTCCGCGCGGAAGATGCCCGCAAGGTGTATGATGCGGTTCCCACCTGGGGTCCACATGCGGATGTCCCCGCCGGTCTCGCCAAGGTCGCCAAGGAAATCCCGCTCGTCATTCTATCCAATGCGATGGACGAGCAGATCATGTCTAATGTCGAGAAGCTCGGCGCGCCATTCCATGCAGTCTACACCGCCCAGCAGGCGCAGGCCTACAAGCCCCGCTTCAAGGCATTCGAATATATGCTCGACCGGCTCAATACCAATCCGGAAGACATTTTGCACGTCTCATCTTCCTTCCGCTACGATCTGATGTCCGCGCACGATCTCGGCATCAAGAACAAGGTATGGGTCAACCGGGGCCATGAGCCGGCAAACCCTTATTACGGCTACACCGAGATCAAGGACATCTCCGGCCTGGCCGGTGTGGTCGGCCTGTAATCGGAAAGATTCGAGATGCAGTTCACGCCCTATTGGCACGATACCACGCCGCTCTTTACGCAGGCGGCGACAGACGGCCCCGATGGTCACTATGATGTCGCCATCATCGGCGGCGGCTTTACGGGTCTGTCGGCCGCACTGCATCTCGTCAAGGCGGGCGTTCGCGTGGCCGTTCTGGAAAGCGGCCTCGTCGGTTCGGGCGCATCGGGCCGCAATGGCGGGCATTTGAACAATGGCATCGCCCACAGCTTCATTGCCGCAAAACAACAATTGGGGGCCGAGCGCGCCAAGGCTCTCTATCGCGCCTTCGACGAATCCATCGATTCCATCGAGCGTATCGTGCGCGAGGAAAACATCGATTGCGCGTTTCGAAGGGCAGGCAAACTGAAGCTCGCGTCGAAGCCCGGGCATTTCGATTCCCTTGCCCGGAATTTCGAGGCCGTGCATGCGGAAGTCGATGCCGACACCGCCCTCCTGCGCCGTGATGAGCTCGGCTCGGAAGTCGGATCGGACGCCTTCCACGGCGCGATGCTGTCGCGCAAAAGCGCCATGATGCATATGGGCCGCTACGTCACGGGTCTGGCCGCTGCAGCCGCGCGCCATGGCGCATCCATATTCGAGAACACAATTGTTACCGAACGCCGCAAACTCGACGGCAAGATGCAACTCGTCACCCCGCGCGGTACGATCGTTGCAGATTCCGTCATTCTGGCGACCGGCGCCTATACGACGGACATCTTCCCCTATTTCCGCAAGCGCATCATCCCCGTCGGCAGCTTCATCATCGCCACAAGGCCACTGAGCGGCAGCGAAATCGCAGCGACCATGCCGGGCAATCGCACCTATGTAACGTCGATGAATATCGGCAATTACTTTCGCCTCGCGCCCGACAAGCGCATGATTTTCGGCGGACGCGCCCGCTTTTCCGCTACGTCCGACCAACGATCGGACCACAAAAGCGGTGCCATTCTTCGTGCTGCTCTCGTCAGAATGTTCCCGCACCTTGCCAACGTCGAGATCGACTATTGCTGGGGCGGGCTGGTGGACATGACGCAGGACCGCTTCCCGCGCGCGGGCTTCGCGGATGGCGTCTGGTTTGCCATGGGCTACTCCGGTCATGGCGCCCAGATGTCAACGCAGATGGGCATCCTGCTTGCCGACGCGATTTTGGGGCGCGGCGACCGCAACCCTATCGCCGGACTGGAATGGCCGACAATCCCCGGCTACTCCGGCAAACCCTGGTTCCTGCCGATGGTCGGCCTCTACTACAAAATGCTCGACAAGATTCAGTGATCGATAAATGAAAAGGGGCGGTCATACCGCCCCTTTTCTTATTTCAAGCCGCCGACATGCAGCGTCTTAACTTCCAGATATTCATCGATGCCAAGCTGAGATCCTTCCCGTCCAAGCCCTGATTGCTTCACCCCGCCAAAGGGCGCGACTTCCGTGGAGATCGCGCCGGTGTTCAGGCCGACCATGCCGAACTCCAGCGCTTCGGCAACACGCCAGGACCGGTTCAGATTTTCCGTATAGAAATACGCGGCGAGACCGAATGGCGTACCATTGGCGATTTCGATCGCTTCTTCTTCCGTGTCGAAGCGGAAAAGCGGCGCGACAGGCCCGAAAGTCTCTTCCGAAGCCAGAAGCATATCCGTCGTCGCACCACCAAGCACCATCGGGCGGGCATATTGGCGGCCTTGCGCCGTCGCCGCGCTCTGCGAGAGAACGGTTGCACCTTTTTCCAGCGCATCCTTCACATGCCGTTCGATCTTTTCGACCGCCGCATTGTTGATCATCGGCCCGATGGCGACGCCTTCATCCGTACCCGCACCCACCTTCATGGTCTCGACGCGACGTGAAAGCTTAGCCGCGAAAGCATCATAAACACTGGATTGCACAAGAATGCGGTTTGAGCAGACACAGGTCTGGCCGCCATTGCGGAACTTCGAGACAATCGCACCCTCGACCGCCTGATCGATATCGGCATCTTCGAAGACGATAAACGGCGCATTGCCACCGAGTTCGAGACTGAGCCTCTTGATGCTGTCGGCGGCTCCCTTCATCAGAAGTGCGCCGACGCGGGTGGACCCTGTGAAGGAAATCTTGCGAACCGTCTCGTTCGCCATCAGCTCAGTACCGATCTCTCCCGGCATGCCGGTGACGATGTTGATGACACCCGCTGGAATGCCCGCGCGTTCGGCCAGAACGCCGAGCGCCAGTGCCGAAAACGGCGTGAATTCCGAAGGCTTGATTACCACTGTGCAGCCTGCGGCAAGTGCTGGCGCGACCTTGCGGGTGATCATCGCATTCGGGAAATTCCAGGGGGTGATGATGGCACAGGCCCCCACCGCTTCCTTCAGTACGAGAATGCGCCGGTCGGACGTCGGCGACGGAATCGTCGAGCCGCCGATCCGGCGCGCCTCTTGCGCAAACCATTTTACGAACGACGCGCCATAGCGGATTTCGCCGAGGGCTTCGGCCAGCGGCTTGCCCTGTTCCAGCGTCAGCAGTAGTGCCAGATCCTGCTCATGCGCGCAGGTCAGCTCGTACCATTTCTCAAGAAGCTCCGCGCGCTCGGCATGCGTCTTCTTCTTCCAGCTTTTGAACGCTTTCGCCGCCGCATCGATCGCAGATCTGGTTTCATCGGCGCCTATGTCGGGAATGGTGCCAAGAACGCTCTGGCTGGCCGGATCGATGACATCCACCGTCGCCTTCGAGTGCGCGTCCTGCCATTTTCCGCCGATAAGCGCCTGCTGGCGGAAAAGAGCTTTGTCTTTCAATGCATGCATCTTCGTATTTCTCCAGCCGTTCAAGCCAATGCCGCGAGCACTGCCTGCGTGATCGCGTCCGTGGTGTCCTTGCCGCCAACGATGCCGATCCCGCCCGCCGTCGCCGCCTCGATCGCCGACATCACATCCTTCGCGGCCTGCGCCTCGCCAAGATGTTCGAGCATCATCGCACCCGACCAGATCGCAGCGATCGGGTTGGCGATGCCCAGATGCGCGATGTCGGGTGCGGAGCCATGCACCGGTTCGAACATCGAAGGCGCACTGCGATCGGGATTGATGTTTGCGGACGCGGCAAAGCCAAGCCCGCCTTGGATCGCCGCGCCGAGATCGGTCAGGATATCGCCGAACAGATTGGATGCGACCACCACATCGAGACTTTCGGGAGCCATGACCATGCGCGCGGCCATTGCATCGATGTGATAGTGCGAGACCTCGACATCGGGGTAGCCCTTCGCGACCTCGCGCGTCACCTCATCCCAGAAGACCATCGAATATTTCTGCGCGTTCGATTTGGTCACGGAGGCAAGCTTTTTGCGGCGCGCCCTTGCCTGCTCGAAGCCGAAGCGGATGATACGCTCGACGCCTGTACGCGTGAAAATCGCCGTCTCGACAGCGACCTCGTCAGCCGTGCCTACATGAATGCGCCCGCCCGCCCCGGAATATTCGCCTTCGGTATTTTCGCGGATGCACAGAATGTCGAAGCCCTTTGAACGCAACGGTCCTTCCACGCCCGGCAGCAACCTGTGCGGCCGGATATTGGCGTATTGCACGAATGCCTTTCGAATGGGCAGAAGCAGACCGTGGAGAGAAACCGAATCCGGCACCTCCGCTGGCCAGCCGACAGCACCCAGATAAATCGCATCGAATTTCCGCAGCGTTTCGATGCCATCCTGCGGCATCATCGCGCCGGTTTCCCGATAATAGGCGCAGGACCAAGGCAGGCTCGTGCCGTCGAGGCCGAAGCCGCCACGTTTTGCGGCAGCCTGAAGCACCTGCCAGGCCGCCTCCGTCACACTCTTGCCAATGCCGTCGCCTGGAATGAGCGCTATGGAATATGTCTTCATGGCCTGTCTTTCCTAAAGGTCGATCAAAACGCTTTTGGATTTGCGGTTGGCAAGATAGGCTTCCCTGCCGAGATCCTTGCCGATGCCCGAATTCTTGTAGCCACCAGTCGGCAGAATGTGGTCCCGTGAGCGGCCGAAGCGATTTACCCAGACCGTTCCCGCCTGCAACGCTTTCGTTACCCGAAGAGCACGGGAGAGATCGCGTGTGAAAAGCCCTGCCGCCAGTCCATAGATCGGGTGATCGGCAAGCGCGAGCGCTTCTGCCTCGTCGCGGAAAGTCTGCACAGTCAGCACGGGTCCGAAGATTTCTTCAGTCACTGCAGGCGAACTGCCGGTAACGCCGCGCAGCAATGTCGGCTCGTAGAAATAACCCTCGCGCTCCATCGGCCTGCCGCCGACGACGCATTCCGCACCCTGATCGATCGCCGTTTTGACGATGCTGTCCATGCGGCCAAGCTGGCGTCCAGAAATGATGGGAGAGTATTGCGTCTCAGCATCCCAGGTTAGGCCCGGTTTTATATCAGTCATCTGGCGCGCGATTTTTTCCGACAGCGTATCGGCCACTTCTTCCGCCACAATGAGGCGCGAACCGGCAACACATGCCTGCCCGGCATTGGCCAGAATGCCGCGCGTGATGGCCGTTGCCGCAAGCTCCAGATCGGCATCTGCGAACACGACTTGCGGGCTCTTGCCTCCAAGTTCCAGCGTCATCGGCTTGATGCCGTTGCGGGCGATGTTTTGCATGATCGCAGCACCTGCCGCCGTCGAGCCTGTAAAGCTGACCTTCGAGATGCCGGGATGACCGGTAATGGCATTGCCGGTGGTCGGCCCGTCGCCAAGCACGATATTGATCAGACCGGCGGGAATGCCCGCCTGCACGGCGAGTTCGGCCATATAGAGTGTCGAGAACGGGGTCATTTCCGAGGGCTTGAGCACCACGGCATTGCCTGCGGCAAGTGCCGGTCCGAGCTTCCACCCCGCCATGGAGATCGGGAAATTCCAGGGCGTGATCGCGCCGACCACGCCATAGGGCTCGGTCAGCGTCATGCCGAAGGAATTGGTGCTGGTCGGAACGACGTCGCTTCCTTCCTTGTCGGCAAATTCGGCGAAAAACCGTATTTGCTCGGCTGTCACCGCGATGTCGCCGTCGATCAACTGCGCAATCGGACGCGTTGAAGAAACGGCCTCCAGCCTTGCCAGCGTCAAGGCTTCCTGCTCGATCAAATCGGCCCAGCGATGCAGCGCATTGAGACGTTCGCGGGGCCGCGCATCTGCCCAGCCGCTCGATTTCAGAGCCGACCGGGCCGCTTGCACAGCCCGATCGACCAAAGCTTCATCCGCAACGGGACATTCGCCATAGACCTTGCCGTCGGACGGCCTGCGCATTTCCAGCGCGCCTACCGCCTCCACACGCTCACCGCCGATTAAATGATAAAACGGAAATTCAACCGTCTCGGGATCGAAGCTCAAGGTCATGGCGCGGCTCACATTCGATCAGTCGTAAACACAAACGTAGATCTTGCGCACCGTCTCGATGGTACGCCACACGCCGACAAAACCCGGCTTCATCACGAAGCTGTCGCCTGCGCGATAAGTTTTCGTTTCACCGTCCTTTTCCTCGATTTCGACCAAACCCGACAGGATATGGCAGAATTCGTAGGTCGTTCCCTTGATCGAGTGCGTCTCGCCGGGCGTTGCTTCCCAAACACCGGTCAAAACCTTTTCCCCGCGGGAAGCGTCCTGCGCCCAGGTCTTGAAAGAAGGAGTGCCGGAGATCAGACGCTCAGGCGTCGGCAGAGCCTCTTTCGGCGCGAAGTCCGCATTGGGATCGATGGTGATTAGCAGCGACATGGCAAATTCCTTGTGGGTTAGTAACCGAGGGTCCGATCGACGAGGCCGATCAGGGGATCACCGGCGCGGTGGCGACGGATATTTTCTATGACGGAACGGGCAGCCGTTTCCGGCTGCGTCACCGAGGCGATGTGCGGCGTGATCGTCACCTTCGGATGCGTCCAGAGCGGACGACCTTTCGGCAATGGCTCAGGATCGGTGACATCAAGCATCGCGGCAGAAAGCTGTCCGCTGTCCAGCGCGTCGATCAGGGCCTGCTGGCCGAGCTGCGGTCCGCGCCCGGCATGCACCAGCCCGGCCCCGGCAGGCAGCATGGAAAAGAGGCGCGCATCGAGAATGCCGCGCGTTTCTGCAGTCAACGGCAGCAGGCAGACGAGAATGTCCGTGCGCGCCAGAAAATCTGCAAGCTGCTCTTCGCCGTGGAAGCAAGTGACGCCGTCGATCTCTTTTTTGCTGCGGCTCCATCCGGCGAGCGGAAACTGGAATGGCTTGAGGCGTTCCAGACAAGCCTGCGCCAGCATGCCAAGCCCCAGAAAGCCAACCCGGCGTTCGGTCGCCTGCACGGCAGGGCGCGCCTGCCATTCTTCTCTGGCTTGCTGCTGGCGATAGGCGGGAATGTCGCGGTGAAGGGAAAGAACGCCGAGCGCAACATATTCCTGCATCATGCGTATGATGCCGTCTTCCACCATGCGCACCAGCTTCACATTATCCGGTATGCTGCCTGGCGCGAACTGATCTACCCCCGCACCGATGGAGAACAGAACTTCCAGATTTCTGTAACGGGAAATGTCGCCCTGCGCTGCCCAGGTCAGGAGATAGCGAATTTTTTCCGGATCCGCGTTTTCGCTGCCATGCACGAATTCCACATCCGGCAATTCGCGTTCGAACGCAGCGCGAAACACTGCCGCACGCTCGGCGTCGGAATCGAAAACAAACATTTTTGGCTCCGCCTTTTGTTCGATTGTCATGCCGTCAGCCGCACCCCGAGATTCTCGATCATTTTCTGGCACGCAGCGAGTTCGCCAGTTTCGATAAATTCGTTCGCGCGGTGAGCACGGGCGATGTCGCCCGGCCCGCAGATGATGGCGTCGATTCCGGCCTGCTGATAAAGCCCCGCCTCCGTGCCGTAGCTCACGGCAGCGAGCGGCTCCTGCCCCGTCAGCTCGGCCATACGAATGGCCAGCTGGTTCTTTTCGGAAAGCGAAAGAGCCGGATAGGCGCTCAGCTCACGCCATGACACCTCGTAGCCCTTACTGCGCAATGCGAAAAGTTGCGCCTTCACTGGCTCCAGCAAGGATGAAGGGCACATTCCGGAAATCGCGCGGACTTCGATATCCGCCGTGCAGCGGTCGGGAATGATGTTGACAGCCTGGCCGCCCGCAACGACGCCGAACTGCAAGGACGAATAGGGCGGCACGAAATATTCATCGAACGGTCCAGCCACAAGCTCGTCCGCATAGTCCAAAGCCTGCGCAATCACACCAGCCATCGCATGAACGGCATTCAGTCCGAGATCGGGACGCGACGAATGCCCGGAGCGCCCGATCACCTCAAGACGCGCCGCGGCCTTTCCCTTATGCGCGCGAACCGCCTGCATCCGGCTTGGCTCGCCGATGATCGCGCCTGCAGGCTTCTCGCAAAGTTCGGGCAGAGCGGCCAGCAGATGCGGCACGCCCCGGCAGCCGATTTCCTCGTCGTAGGAAAACGCCAGATGAACCGGCTGCTGCAAACGCATCGAAGCAAGACACGGCAAGCTCGCAAGCGCGCAAGCCAGAAATCCCTTCATGTCGGAAGTGCCACGGCCGTAAAGCCTGTCGCCATCGCGGCGAAGCTCAAACGGATCGGACGTCCATTCGGGCTCCGCTGCCGGCACGACATCCATATGGCCAGAAAGCACATATCCTGATTGGTCGCACGGACCGATCGTCGCGAAGAGATTGGCGCGATCACCTTCCGGCCCCGGAAGGACCGAGACACTTGCTCCCAACGCTTCGCAATAGCTGCGAATCCAATCGACGATTTCGCCATTGGGTGCGCCCGCAACAGAGCGAAACGCTATCAGCTTCGCGAGAATTTCTTCGACATTCATGAGCCACCGCATTGCTTCTGCGACGGAAGTCTATCGGCTGCCGGTAGCTTTCCCTGCCGAATAGCGCTGTGCTTTAGGTGAAGATTTCAAATAGCGGCCGTGGGGAAGTGGAAACTGCTGCCGCCTTCATGCGAAACTTCGGCAAAGATATCCGCCGGCGCGCATTGCATTCGGCCGTTGGATTGAAAAGACTGCGAGAAAGATCAAAGGGAACGCATCCGATGAAGGGAGCGGGGGACCTGCAATGCAGAAATCTGTACGCCTGAAATCGTTCGAACTTGTCTCGCCCGATATTGCCGATACCGATGTCGATCTGCTTCATGCCCTGTCGCTCGGCGTTGGCTGGCCGCACAGGCCGAAGGATTGGGATGTGCTGCGCCGCGCCGGTCACGGTCTGGTCGCCGTCGATGGCATAGGCCGCGTATTCGGAACGGCAATGTGGTTTCCGCAGGGCGACGATTTCGCGACCATCGGCATGGTGATCACCTCACCCCGCACACAGGCGCAGGGCAATGGAAAGTGGCTCATGGACCAGATTCTGGAGCGTAGCGGCAAGCGACATCTGAGCCTGAACGCAACCCATGCCGCCTATAATCTTTATGTGTCGCTGGGCTTCGTAAAGGAGGCTACGGTCTACCAGCATCAGGGTGAGGTGATCTATCACCCGCCGTCTCTGCCTGCTTTCCATGGCGAATTGCGGCGGCTCTCGGCTGAGGATTTTCCGGAGATTGCCGCGCTCGATGCCAGTGCCTTCGGAACGAGCCGCACGGAGTTGCTCGAAATTCTCGCGCGGGATGCGACCATTTACGGCCTTCTGCGCAACGGTGAAATCACCGGTTACGCGCTCTGCCGCGAATTCGGACGCGGCCATGTTGTCGGCCCCATTGTCGCGTCGAACGACGAGGATGCAATTCGCCTCACGGCAGCACATCTTGAAAGTCTGTCGGGGCAGTTCGCCCGCGTCGATACGCGCGAAAAGGACGGTGCCTTTGCCGATTTCCTTGAACGAAACAGGTTCGGTATTTTCGGCACGGTCACCACGATGACCAAGGGTCGCCGCTTTCCCGTCCGCAAACCCGGTAAAGCCTGGATTTACGGTCTCGCTGGCCACGCTCTAGGCTGACAGGACACTATTTTCCTGAGCGTACCAGAGGGTGCCGGGCAAAAAAAAGGCCAGGCAAATTGCCTGACCTCTGTTGGTCTCATACTCTCGAAGTGCCAGTACATCCGTGGTCACACGAGAGCAGTTACCGATTAGACAGCCTGGAGATTACAGGCGGACATTTTGCCCGACTTGCTGTCGCGTTCCAGGTCGTAGCCGATCTTCTGGCCTTCGACGATTTCGCGCATACCAGCGCGCTCGACGGCAGAGATGTGAACGAAAGCGTCGTCGCCGCCGTTGTCAGGCTGAATGAAGCCGAAGCCTTTAGTGGAATTGAACCATTTAACTGTGCCAGTGGCCATGATGAACCCTTTCATAGCAATATTGAGTAACCGCCGCCAATAAGCGACGGATGATGATAGCGATGTTTTGAAGGGAGGGTTTGTTCAGGCGCACTGCTAATGCGCGGTAACCAAAGCTCAGCAAGAAAATATCGATCTACCCACGATAGAGGCAGCAGGCTTGATTGTCAACTTCTAGGTTTTGCCTCATCGAAACCGAGCAAAAGGACAGGAAAGGATTCTCTCCGTTCAACGCCTTTTCCCGCGGACGCTGCTGGTTTTGTTGCCGCGAGGCCCGGTTTGAACCGGCGTGTTGCTGCGGTTTTCGTCGGACAGTTTGCGCCAACGCGAAAAACGCTCGGAATCCAGCGTACCTGCGGTTAAAGCTGCCTTCACCGCGCAGCCAGGTTCGCGGGTATGTGTGCAATCGCGAAACCTGCAAAGCGGGGTAAGCTCGGTAATTTCGGCGAACAATGTGTCGATACCGTAAGCCGCATCGCTAACCTGCAGCGTCCGCATTCCCGGCGTATCAATCACCCAGCCACCACCTGCAATGGCGTGCAGCGAACGCGCTGTGGTGGTGTGGCGTCCTTTGGCATCGTGTTCACGAATGTCGCCGGTTTGTTGAGGCAATTGTTGCGCTGAACCTGCCAGCGTATTCACCAATGTCGATTTTCCGACGCCGGAGGAACCGATCACTGCAACCGTCTGCCCGGCACGGCACCATTCGGTCAAGGCAACTGCCGCATCGGCGTTGCGAGGGTTCACCACAACGACCCCCAGCCCACGCTGCAACGCAGCAGCTTGCTTTTCATATTCCTGAGCGTCCGCCACGGTATCGGCCTTGGTCAGCAGGATCACCGGAGTCGTTCCGGCTTCATTCGCCAGCGCCAGATAGCGCTCAAGCCGGGCAGGATTGAAATCGGCATTGCATGAGGTGACAATAAACAACGTGTCGACATTGGCTGCGGCAAGCTGCGGGAGCCTGCCGCCTTGGGTAAGGCGCTCCAAAACCGTTTTGCGGGTCAGACGGCGGTGCAGCAATTGGCCCTGAGGCTCGACAAGAACCCAGTCACCAACAGCGTAGTCGCCGGTGTTGGCGTGCACCGGCAGTGTCAGATCGATTTGCCCTTCCTGTGTTATGCCCGTCAGCCGGTCACGGTGGACCGTTGCGATACGCGCCGGGACAAGATCAGCCTCATCGGAAACAAGCTGATCGCTGAAAAAATCTGTCCATCCCAACGTTGCAAGGGACCAAGGGTACGGCGTCGCATGCATTGGATAGCATCCCAGATAAAATCAGGCGCGAACGCCTCTCACCGTTGTATGGGCTGCATGATGCGATTTAACAAGCTGAGGCATCGAATAGCGGGCTATTGTCAGCTTCTGCATTGGAAACCGCTGTGAACAAGCGCCCTGAGACCCTATATCCTGAATAACAGTTCACATCGGAAGCGGCTTGATCGGCATGTCGGAAACAACACCAGCCAGGAAATTTGAAACGTTGCAAGAGAAAGCGGCTGCGGCGCCATTGTTTGAAAACAGCTACGTGCAGCTTCCCGATCGGTTCTTTGCTCGAATGGAATCCAACCCCGTTTCGGCCCCCAGAATCATCCGTATCAATCGGCCTTTGGCATCAGAACTCAATCTGGACCCTGATTGGCTGGAAAGCCGCGCAGGGATCGAAATGCTGGCCGGAAACGAATTCCCGGATGGCGCGGCGCCGATCGCCCTTGCCTATGCCGGCCACCAATTCGGCGGCTTCGTCCCGCAACTCGGCGACGGACGTGCATTGCTGATCGGCGAGGTGATCGACGCTCAGGGAATTCGGCGCGATATCCAGCTCAAGGGATCCGGCCCGACCCGGTTTTCTCGTCACGCCGACGGGCGCGCAGCGCTCGGTCCGGTGCTTCGCGAATATATAGTCAGCGAAGCCATGGCAGCACTTGGCATACCCACAACCCGGACGCTCGCGGCGGTTCTGACCGGCGATCCGGTGTTTCGGGAAACGCGCTTGCCAGGCGCGATCCTGACGCGAGTGGCCGCAAGCCATGTGCGCATCGGCACATTTCAATATTTCGCGGCCCGCGGCGATACCGATGGCCTAAAAGCGCTTTCGGAATATGTAATCAACCGTCACTTCCCCAAGATCGCGAAGCACGATCAGCCTTATCTCGCACTGCTTGAGGCAGTCATTTCCGGCCAGGCCGAATTGGTGGCACGCTGGATGCTGGTCGGCTTCATTCATGGTGTCATGAATACCGACAACATGACCATTTCCGGCGAGACCATCGACTATGGGCCATGCGCCTTCATGGATGCATACGATCCGGCCACCGTGTTCAGCTCGATCGATAGTCAGGGCCGGTATTCCTATGCGAACCAGCCCCGTATTGCCGTCTGGAACCTGGCGCGGCTTGCCGAAACGCTTCTGCCGCTTCTTCATGAAGACGGGGATGAAGCGGTCAGGATTGCCGAGAGATCGCTCAAGAAATTCCAGTCCTTATATGAGGCAAATTTCCATCGTGGATTGCGCCGAAAGCTAGGGCTGTTCAGCGAAGAAGAGGGCGATATCGCGCTCATAGCCGATCTGTTCGAGATCATGGCGCGCAACAGGGCCGATTACACGCTGACCTTCAGAGGCCTGGCCGATAAGGACGATACGCGCCTGCTTTTCGCCGATCCGGAATCGTTCGACGACTGGCACGCGCGATGGCAGCAACGATTTGCACGGGAAACCGATCACGGCGCGAGCCGTCAGGTCATGTTGTCGACCAACCCAAAATACATTCCCCGAAACCATCGCGTCGAAGCGGTCATCAAGGCTGCGGTAGAAGCGTCGGATTTTCGATTGTTCGAAGAGCTGCTGACGGTGGTCGGCAGCCCCTTCGAAGAGCAGCCGGACATGGCCCGCTATTCGCTCCCGCCCGAAGGATATGAGCGCGTTCTTCAGACTTTTTGTGGAACGTAGACCAAGCGAAAACCACTGCATTTCTGTCATTTGATGGCCGGCGAACCCTAGGACGGCATCCATCAACTGCGCCCGGAATTTGTCCCGCACCCGCCAGCGGTGGGCGAGGTATAAATTCGGGCTCGCCATTATTGTATACAAAATGAAAGATAAATGTTGACATTATTGTATTTTCCCATTCCCCTAGCGTCATCCGCGCAGCCACAGAGCATGACCACACAAGCGCGATAACAAAAAAAGGGGAACGACATGATCACCAGACGCACGACCATCAAGACAATGGCGTTCAGCGCCGTTTCGGCCTTGGCCATCGCCGCATTCCTTTCACCTTCGGCAGCCCAGAACAAGGAATTGAAGATCGGCTTCGTCGGCGTTACCAGCGGCCCGGCGGCAGCCTGGGGCACCTCTAACGTTCGTTCGATGCAGGCACGCGCCGACTGGATCAATGAGACCGGTGGCGTTAAAATCGGTGACTCGACCTACAATATCAACATCGTCACTTTCGACGACCAGAAGGACCCCAAGCGCGCAATCGCCGGCATGGAAAAGATGGCGCAGGAGGGCATCCACTATGTCGTCGGCCCTAATGTCGATGACGGCGCGGCAGCGGTACGGCCAGTGGCCGAGTCCAAGGGCATCATCTATTTCCCCTACGCCTTCCCGAAGGAGCTGTATGTGGCGCCAGCCTCGAATGCAGTGCTCGGAATGATCGCCAATTATCAGTCGGGTCCGGCGATCTACAAATATCTGATGGAAAACAAGGGTGTTAAGACAATCGCCTTCGTCGCGGCGAACGAATCCGACCCGCTCAGCCAGCGTGATGGCGGTGTCGAAGCTGCAAAGGCGCTCGGACTGGAAATCCTTGCCGACAAAGACACCTATCAGAACGACACACGCGATTTCACGCCTGTCATGACGCCGATCGTCAAGCTGAAGCCCGACCTGCTGGTTCTCTCAGGCGTCGCGCCTGCCAACGCACCGCTGCTCATCCGCGCGGCGCGCGAACTCGGCTATGAAGGTCTGATCTCCACGGAAACTGCGCAAGACGCGACGGTTCTTCAGGAGGGTGCCGGTGAACTCGCAAACGGCTTCATCTCGGTCGGCGGCGCTTCGACGCCCGAAATTCGCTCCCCGTTGATGGACGAATTTATCGACCGCTACACGAAGATGTTCGGCGAATACAATGACGAGTCGAACACCAAGGTCTATGCGCTCGAATATATCCTCGAGACATTGAAGGCTAACCCGGCCGCAATCGACAATGTCGATGAATACAAGAAGACCATGGAAACGTTCTCCGCCCCCAATCCTTATCTCAAGGACGAGAGCACGCTGAAATATATCGGTGCGACCTCGTTCGGCCAGAAGCGGCAGATTTCAGTGCCTATGGTGGTGACCGAGTTCAAGGACGGTGCCTTCGAGACACTTTTCGTCGGCGAAGTCGACTAACAAAATAATCGGCTTTCACGCTTCAACGAGGCTTGGGTTTTGTGCCCAAGCCTCCCGCTGACCGGAATCTGTCCCATGGAACAGGTAATTGCCAACGGGCTCTATCTCGGAGCTCAATACGCCCTCATAGCACTCGGCCTGACGCTGATCTTCGCGCTGATGAACGTGCTCAACTTCGCTCATGGCCAGATGTATGTGATCGGCGGCTTCGTCACCTACACGATCTACGGCCAGCTCGGCCTGCCCTTCGCGGTGGCTCTTGTCTGTTCGGGTCTGACGCTGGCCGTGGTCGGGGCATTGATCGAAAAGTATCTTTTTCGAACCGTCATCAGACGCAGCGTGCGCGAGGAAAGTACGATGCTGCTGGCGGCAGCCATCGCCTTCTTCCTCGACGCGGTGATCCTGCTCCTGTTCGGTGAGAAGCAGCGCGGCGTGCCTAAAATCATCAACGGCGTCTTTGTCTCGGACGGTCTGGTCATGCCTTATGACCGCATGGTCGTTGGCGTTCTCGCGATCCTGATGATCGCCGGATTCGTGCTTTACATGCAATATAGCAAGCCCGGCCGCGCCATGCGGGCAATGGCGCAGGATCGCGTCGCAGCCCAGCTCATGGGTGTGAATGTCAATCGCTACTCGATGATCGGTTTTGCGCTTGGCGCGATGCTGGCAGGAATCGTCGGCGGGCTTCTGGTCACGATAACCGGCGTCAATTCCGGCATCGGCGGCCCGATCTCGATCAAGGCCTTCCTGATGGTGATGATCGGCGGCGCAGGTGTCGTCGGAGGTGCCATCGCTGGCGGCTTCATTCTCGGCATGATGGAATCGGTCGGACTGACCGTGCTGCGTGAATATGGCGACGTCACCTATCTCGTGATCTTCGCGCTCCTGATGATCTTCCTCAGCATCCGCCCCAACGGGCTGATGGGCAAGCCGTGGGGTTGAGATCATGACACGCACAATGCAAATCTCGGCTGTTGTCTTCCTGCTCAGCCTGCTCATCGTGGTACCCGCCCTGATCGGCGTGACCGGACGCAACGACCTCTACTACACGCTGACTTCGGTGGCGCTGCTCAGCATCATCAGCGCTGGCGTCTGGATCACCTTCTACATCGGCCGCATCAATATCGGCCAAGGCGCCTATGCGCTGACAGGTGGGTATGTTTCCGCCGTTCTCGTCAGCACCTATGGTGTCTCCTTCTGGCTGACACTGCCACTGGCCGGGCTTTTCTGCGCAGCGGCCAGCATTCTGATCGGCGTGCCTATCCTGAGACTGCGTGGCGTCTACTTCGCCATGGTTACGCTGACACTTACCGAAGTCGCACGGCTTCTTGCGCTTGCTTTGCCGATCACCAACGGCGCAAAGGGCATCGTCAGCATTCCGCTGCCAGGGGCAATCAGCATATTCGGCATTACGCTGGTGCCGGATTTCGCAACTCTGGAAAACCCGCGGCTTGCCTTCTACATCGTCGCCGTCCTGCTCATGGCACTGTGTTTTGCCAGTCTCTACCGGCTGAAGAATTCGCGCATCGGGCAATTGTGCCAATCCTTGCAGCAAAATGAGGAGTTGGCGTCGTCGATCGGCGTGAACATTGCCCATCTGCGGGTCATCGCCTATGCGCTGTCCTCTTTCCTTGGCGGTGTCGGCGGTGCGATGTTCGCCTCGATCTCGCAGTCGATCTATCCGTCGAGCTTCACGGTCGCCGATTCAGTCAACTTCATGCTGAACTGCTTCCTCGGCGGTCTGAGCTATGTGATAGGACCGCTTCTGGGAACATTTACGCTTTATTTCGGCTGGGACCTTCTCTTCCAGACCGGCCGGTTCCAGCTTCTCATCTTCTCATCGATCCTGATCTTGCTGATGCTGGTCTTGCCCAATGGCATATTGAGCCTCGCCGTGCCTTCGCGAAAGAAGGTGTGAGGCGATGAACAATATTCTCGAAGTATCGGGCGTATCCAAGCGCTTCGGCGGGCTGGTCGCGGTCAACAATGTAAGCTTCTCCGTCGGCGACCGGGAAATCTTGTCGGTCATCGGTCCGAACGGTGCCGGTAAATCGACACTGTTCAAGCTGATCTCCTCTTTCCTCACGCCAAGTGAAGGCGAGGTGCGGTTCAAGGGCGAGCGCATTTCGGGCCTCGCGCCCCATATCGCGGCACGCAAAGGCGTGGTGCGGACATTCCAGGAAACCACGATCTTCAAGGGGATGACGGTGCGTGACAACATCATCACCGCCCACCATCTGCGATCGCGCGCCAGCCTTGCCGGCTTCTATTTCGGCACGGCGACAGCCCGCAAGGACCAGGAGGAATTCAGCCGCTCGGCTGATGAAATCCTCGACTTTCTCGGGCTGGGTTCGCTTGGCAACGAGATCGCCAGTAACCTGCCGCATGGCCATTTGCGCGCGCTCGGCATCGCCATCGGATTGGCCACAAACCCGGCGATCCTGCTGCTGGACGAGCCTTTCGCAGGCATGAACCACGACGAAACCAGGCGAGCCGTCGAAATCGTTCGGAAGGTGCGGGAGCGCGGTGTCACCGTGCTTCTGGTGGAACACGACATGCCGGCGGTCATGAACATTTCCGACCGGATCGTCGTGCTCAATTTCGGCCAGAAGATCGCCGAAGGCACGCCTGCCGAAATTCAGGAGAACCCCAAAGTCATCGAGGCCTATCTCGGTGCCGAAGACGAATCGATCGGATTGTAGCCATGGAACCCCTGCTCAAATTCGACGATGTCGAGCTCTACTATGACCATGTCTACGCGCTGAAGGGCGTGTCCCTGGAGGTGAACGAAGGCGAGACCGTCGCTCTTATCGGCGCCAATGGCGCGGGAAAGTCCTCTATTCTGCGTGCTATCACCGGCTTGCGGAAGGTCAAGAAGGGGGAGATCCACTTTCGCGGCAAGCGCATCGATGGCACTGCACCCGACGAGATCGTGCGGATGGGCATCTCAATGGTGCCGGAAGGCCGGCGGGTCTTCCCTTATATGACGGTGAAGGACAATCTCCTGATGGGCGCGTTCACGCGCACCGACAAAGCGGAGATCAGCCGAAGCATCGACATGATACTCACCCGCTTTCCGCGTCTGAAAGAACGTTACACCCAACAGGCCGGTACGATGAGCGGCGGCGAGCAGCAGATGCTGGTGATTGGACGCGCGCTGATGGCACGGCCGCGACTGCTTCTGCTGGACGAGCCCTCGCTCGGTGTGGCGCCCAAGCTCGTCCAGGACATCGCCCGCTCTATCGTTGCCATCAACCGCGACGAAAAGGTCAGCGTACTGCTCGTGGAGCAGAACTCGCGGATGGCGCTGCGCATCTCGCAACGCGCCTACGCGCTGACCACGGGCAAGGTGGCTTTAAACGGTGATTCCGCAGCGCTTCTGACCGACGAACGGGTCAAGCGCCTATATCTCGGCGGCGAGGTTTAGCCGCCGCCATCGACTTCGAAGGAGAAAGGGTAATGCCTGATCCCTTCTCAGAAAGAGACGTCAGGAAAACTATGCGCATTCTGGTCATAAACCCAAACACCACGGAATCCATGACCGCCAAGATCGGCCGCGCAGCGGCTCTCGTCGCTGCCCCCGGCACTGAAATCGTCGCCGTGAATCCGCAGGATGGTCCGCCAAGCATCGAGGGCTATTTCGATGAGGTATTCGCGATACCGGGCATAATCGGCGAAATGCAACGCGCACCGGCTATGGATGCTTATATCATCGCCTGTTTCGACGACACCGGTCTGGACGCCGCGCGCTGTGCGACCGACGCACCCGTGATCGGGATTGGCGAGGCTGCCTTCCACCTGGCAACCTTGCTTGCCGGAAAGTTCAGTGTCGTCACCACTCTCGCCCGCTCGGTTCCGGCGATAGAACACAATCTCGCGAAATACGGACTCGGCTCCCGCTGCGCCCGCGTCAGGGCATCGGATGTCGCGGTGCTTGATCTCGAACGGCCGGAATCCGACGCCCGCCACAAGATCTCACAGGAGATCGCTCGCGCCATTCTTCATGACAGGGCAGAGGCCATCGTGCTCGGCTGCGCCGGCATGGCGGACCTCGCCGCCGATCTTTCGCGCGAACACGGCGTCCCTGTTCTGGACGGGGTGGCCTGTGCGGTAAAACTGGCTGAAGCCATGTCGGGAATCGGACTGCGAACCTCCAAGGTCGGTGGCTATGCCTCGCCGCTTCCCAAGCGTTTCGCTGGCCACTATGGACCACTTTCACCCACCGGCGGCGCGACGATTGAGGTTCCGGCCGTTTGAAGGCGGCAATCGCGCCATCGCGCGGGATTGACCGCAGCGCAAACGATGTGAGATTTCATGGGAACTCGGTGCGAAACGCTGCAAGCACCCGAGTTCGATGAACCGACAGGCGAAAGGTTCGCCAGGAACGATGTTTATGTTGTCCGCACTTCGGCTGGAAGATGACGATGAAAGGCCGACCGCCCGCTGGTCTCCGGTGTTCGAGAGCCTGAGGGATGCAATCGTCGGCCATAAGCTGGCACCGGGCACGAAACTGCCCGAAGACGAACTCGCGTCCATTTATTCGGTCAGCCGCACCGTCATCCGCGCCGCATTGCAGGCACTGGCACATGACCGTCTGGTCCGGCTTGAACCCAACCGTGGCGCTTTCGTCGCCCAACCGTCCAAAAAAGAAGCACGAGAGGTTTTCGAGGCGCGGGCGCTGATCGAGCCGAAGGTGGCCGCCCTTGCCGCCAATGCTGCCAAGCCCGAAGACATCGCGCTGTTGAGACGTCACCTCGAAAAGGAACATGAGGCGCTGCATGCGGGACGCGACAGCGAAGCAATCCTTCTATCGGCCCGCTTTCATGTCGGCATCGCAGAGATCGCCGACCATTCCATCCTGACCGATTTCGTTCGCGATCTCGTTTCGCATTCCTCGCTCATCATCGCGCTTTACTGGAAGCGACGCGACACGACATGCGAGAGTCATGCCCATCATGCGCTCATCGATGCGATCGAAGCCGGCCGCGCTGCAGAAGCGGCCGAACTGATGAAGAGTCATATGGTCGATCTTCTCTCCGGCCTCGATCTTTCACGCGGTGAAAATGTGCCCGAAAAGCTCGCAGACATCCTCCGTTAGACAAGCGCTCGGTTATAAAGCCGTCTCCGTAGCCACCTCGGATTCCTCTGCTCGTCCCTTTTTGCGCTGCTTCATTGCCGACCAGAAGCCCCAGATCAGCAGGATGGCGGTCAGCCCCATCACCGTCGCACTGATCGGACGATCGATGAAAGTTGCGAAGTCACCACGCGACAGTAGCATTGCCCGCCGGAAATGCTCCTCCATCAACGGCCCCAGAACGAAGCCCAGAAGCAGCGGTGCCGCCGGAAAGTCGAAGATACGCATCGCATAGCCGACAAACCCGAAGAAAACGACGAGCCAGACTTCGAAGGCACTGTTGTTGACCGAATAGGTTCCGATGCAGATGAACATAAGGACCGCCGGAAACAGCAGGTGATAGGGGATCATCAGCAGCCGGACCCACACGCCGATCAGCGGCACATTCAGGATCACCAGCATCAGATTGCCGATCCAGAAGCTCATGATCAGTCCCCAGAACAGCGACGGCTGATCCGTGATGAGTGTAGGTCCCGGCGCAATGCCGTGGATCATCAACGCACCGAGCATCAGCGCCATAGTGGGGCTGCCCGGAATACCCAGTGACAGTGTGGGAATGAACGATGTCTGGTCGGCGGAATTATTGGCCGATTCCGGCCCCATAATCCCCTCGATTGCACCTTTTCCGAAGCGTTTCGGCTCTTTTGCGACGCGTTTTTCGACGGCATAAGCCATGAAAGCCGCAACTGACGGTCCCGTACCCGGCAGCGTTCCGAAGAACGCGCCGATCGAAGAGCCGCGCAGCATGGGAAACCACGAGCGCTTCACGTCGTCCTTCGTCGGCTTCATCGCCTTGAACTTGACGCTTTCGGGATCGATATCGCCGACATTGACGTTGCGCACCGAGGCAATAACCTCCGACACGCCGAATACGCCCATGGCCAGCGCCACGAGGTTGATGGCGTCGGTCAACTCCAGAACGCCGAAAGAGAAACGCGGCGTTCCGGTGTAGATGTCCGAGCCGACCGTGCCGAACATGATGCCAAGCACGACCATGGCCAGGCCCTTGATTGCCGAGCCGTCCGAAATGGTCGATGCGGCGACGAGGCCGAGCACCATCAGTGCGAAATACTCCGCCGAGCCGAAGCTCAGCGCATAATTGGCGATGACCGGCGAAAAGAGCATCAAAAGGACGATGCCGATGGAGCCGCCGACGAAAGAGGCGACCGTCGTCATCAAAAGTGCGACGCCGCCGCGCCCTTGCCGCGCCATGGGGTAGCCGTCGAGACACGTCACCGCATTGGCAGGCGTTCCGGGAATGTTGAGCAGGATCGAGGCGGTGTTGCCGCCATAGGATGTGCCGTACCAGATACCGGCCAGCATGATCAGCGCTGTCGTCGGATCGAGATAGAAAGTCAGCGGAAACAGCATCGATATCGCCGACAAAACGCCAATACCGGGAATGACACCGATCAGCGTGCCGAGAAACACGCCAAGGAAGCAGTAGAACAGATTGTTCAGCGAAAGCGCCGTATCGAGGCCGATCGCGATATTGGAGAAAATATCCATCAGAATGGCCACCTGAACATTGCGATCGGCAGTCCGAGGCCGACACGGAAAACCAGCCAGGCTATAACGCAAAGGCTGACGCTGAGAATGGCGAGGCTTATCGGACGTACCTTCAATTCGGCAAAGGAAGAGATGACGACGACCGCCAGCACGGCGGGCATGAGTCCAAATGGCCGGATAAGCATCGCGAATCCAGCAACGCCGATGAGCACGAAGATCGGCGTCCATATCCTGACGACAGGCATGTCACCGCGCCGGAAAAAAGCAGGGACGGCCATGATCGCGCCGAAGCAGGCGAGCACCAGGCCAAGCGCGGTCGGGAACATGCCGGGACCCATCCGCCGTGGCGTGCCAAGCTCATAATATGTCGATGCGTACCATGAGAAGAAAAGCCCGACGATCACAAGCAGCAAGCCGCCGACGATATCCTTGTAGTCCCGAGAAAGCATCGGCGACCCCACTCCGTTTCAGATCAACGACGATGCCGCCCGCATCCTTTGACGTAGGCGGCAGGTGTGACTGTTCGTCAGTTGGCGTAGACGCCTGCTTCCTCAATGATCGGACGCCAGAGCGCGATCTCGCCTTCGACCTTTGCCTTCAGCGCCGCAGGCGTTGCATCCTCACTCGGAGAAGGTGCCGTGCCCAGATCGGCAAAGCGTTCGGCAACCATCTCGTCCTTCAGTGCCACCTGCAATGACTGGCTCAGCCGCTCGACCACTTCGTCCGGTGTTCCGGAAGGCGCATAAAGTCCATGCCAGATGCTGACGTTGAAATCGTTCAGACCGGCTTCCGAAGCCGTGGGCAGATCGGGCAGGCTCGCGATACGCTCAGGCACGGTCACGGCATAGGCTTTCACCGAGCCGTCGCGGATCTGGTTGGTCGTATTGGTCGTCTGGTCGCAGAGAAGATCGACCTGCCCGCCCATCAGATCCGTCATCGCCGGGCCGGTTCCCTGATAGGGAATGGTCGTCATCTGCGTTTGCAGCGCATTCATGAAAAGTAGACCGCACAGATGCGAAGCCGCGCCGATACCGGCATTGGCATACATGACATCTTCGCCATTTTCGCGAACATAGGCCAGCAAATCCTGGAACGTATCGACTTCCAGATCAGCGCGCCCGACGATCGCCATCGGCACTTCCGTTACCAGGCCGACATAGGAAAAATCCTCCAACGGATTGTAGGGAAGCTGGCGATAGAGCGTCGCAGATGTCGCCATGCCGATATGATGCAGCAGCAGGGTGTAACCGTCCTTGTCAGCCTTCGCGACGCGTCCCGCGCCGAGCGTGCCGCCAGCACCACCGACATTTTCGACCACGATCTGCTGGCCGAGATCCTTGCTCATGGCCTGCGCGACAAGGCGCGTCACAGTGTCGGTCGGGCCGCCTGCGGTAAAAGGAACGATGATGGTGATGGGCTGTGTCGGGTAGGATTGCGCCGACGCCGTGCCTACCATGGCCGCGAATGCAGCCGCCATAATCATTGTCTTTTTCATATGCTGTTCCTCCCGAAAAATATTCATTACCGCCCGGTTTGAGGCCGGGGCTTGCGTCAGGTTCTGGTATCGGGAGGAGAAGACGCGCGGCGAAACCGCAAAGCCGGGTTCCTCCCAAAACCGACATGACGCGCGCAGTCAGGCAGCCGGTCAGAGGAAGATGCAACCCGGGCCAGGTCGATTGTTTTGGGATTGATCGAGTTTCAGGTCGCTGGATGGGTGGATTCGGTAACATAAGCTTGTAAGCGCGGGTGGAAATCCACCCATCCGCTTGCTCAGTCGTCATCGGCGAGGGCGAAATGCTGACGGTCCAATCCGTATTTCTGCATTTTTTCGTAGAGCGATTTCCGCGACAGCCCCAGCGACTCATAGACTGGTTTAAGGCTTCCGCGCTGCGCGGCAAGTTCGTTGACGATCACTCTTTTTTCGAATTCAGCGACGCGCTCGGCAAGGCGCGTCGGCTGCGGTGAAGTCGTACGCGCATCATCGAACTGTAATCCCAGACCAAGCCCGAAACGATCCGCCGCATTGCGCAATTCGCGCACATTGCCGGGCCAGTCGCGTTCCGCGATAGCCGAAATCACCTGCGGCGGCACCGGAACGGGCTCGCGGCGGTGACGCACCGCGGCCTCGTTCACCAGCTTCAAAAACAGAAGCGGGATATCCTCGCGCCGGGCAGACAGCGGCAGAACGTTGAGGGTCACGACATTCAGCCGATAAAGCAGATCGGCCCGGAAGCGACCGGCGGCCACCTCATCTTCCAGATTGACCTTGCTGGTGGCCATGAACCGCACATCGAGTGGATAAGCTTCGTTGGAGCCCAGCCTGGTGATCGTTCGTTCCTGAATGACCCGTAGCAATTTGGCCTGAACATCCAGCGGCATGGTACCGATCTCGTCCAGCAGGATGGTGCCGCCCTGCGCCAGTTCGAACTTTCCAAAACGCGCGCGCATAGCGCCGGGAAACGCTCCGGCCTCATGCCCGAAAAGCTCGCTTTCAATCAGATTGCTGGGCAATGCCGCGCAGTTGATCGCGATGAATGGCTTGTCGGCGCGAGTGCTGAGATCGTGAAGCGCGCGCGCCGTCACCTCCTTGCCGGTCCCGGTTTCGCCAACGATCAGAACGTCCGCATCTGTCGGTCCCACAGCGCGGACGCGGTAGCGCAAATCGATCATCGCGCCGGTTCGGCCGATGAGGCGTTGTTCGAGATCGTCGCGCTGACCCGCCGCCGCGCGAAGCAGCCGGTTCTCCAGAACAAGTTGCCGCCGATCCAGTGCCCTTGCCGCAATGTCGGCTACATGGCTGACCGAGAATGGCTTCTCGATGAAATCATATGCACCTTCGCGCATGGTTCTCACCGCGAGCTGTACGTCGCCATGGCCGGTAATCAGGATGACGGGAATGTCGGCATCCAGCTCATGAATGCGCGACATCAGCGTCACGCCGTCCATTCCCGGCATGCGTATATCGGTAATGACGATGCCATTGAATCCGAAGCCTACCAGATCAAGCGCACGTTCCGCGCCGGTGAACTGGCGAACCCGATAACCGGCAAGATCGAGCCCAAGCGCGGTCGCCTCGCGCATTTCCTCCTCGTCGTCGATCAGCAGAATTTCGCCCGGGCTCATGACGTCGTTTCCAAGTTCACATCTTTTATCACCGCATCTTTAGCGGCAGCATTCAGCTCGATCAGGAATTCCGCACCACCCTCGGCAAGGTTGGAAACCGTCAGGCTGCCATCGAAATCCTTGATGATGTTATAGGAGATCGACAGGCCCAAGCCCAAGCCCTTACCGATGCCTTTGGTGGTGAAGAAAGGGTCGAATATTCGCGCCGCGATCGCCTTCGGTATACCTGGTCCATTGTCGCGTACGGCAATTATCACGTGTTCCCCCTCTCTTCGCCCGCTAATGCCGATGAAACGCTCGGCCTGGCCCTCGACGGCGTCTGCTGCATTCGCGACAATATTGACCAGAACCTGCTGCAAGCGCACCGGACCGGCCATCAGCCAGATAGGTTCGGTGCCGAGATCGACCGTCAATTCCACATCCGCTGCCAGCAGCCGAACCCCGACGATCTCCTGCATATCCCGCACGATTTCATCGAGCCGCACCGCCTGCAGTTTTGCGTTGGGCTTGCGAGCGAAATTACGCAGATGGCGGCTGATCGATGCCATGCGTTCGACCAGTCCGGTTATCCGTCCGATATAGACGCCCGCATCTGCGATACGGCCGCGCTCGATCAGAACTGCCGCATTGTCCGCATGCGCACGGACGGTGGCCAGCGGCTGATTGAACTCGTGAGACAATGCCGCCGACATCTGCCCCAGCGCCGCGAGCTTGCCTGCCTGCACCAGATCGGCCTGTGTCTTGCGCAATTGACGTTCCGTTGCGCGGCGTTCCTCGACTTCCTGTCCCAGTCGCTGGTTGACGGCGGCGAGATCCGCCGTCCGCTCTACGACCCGTCGCTCGAGCTGTTCCTTCGCCTCGCGCTGTGCCGCCAGTCGCGCTCTGCTTTGCAGATAAACAGCAGTGGCCATCGCAGCCAGCCCGACGAGCAAAAGCAGAGCGACAATGGTCATCATCGCCTGTGAGCGTGCCGACGCGGTGTCGAGCAGAACCCTCACCGTCCAACCTGCCTCCGGCATCGGTTCCACAACGGTCAGATACTCCGCGTTGTCTCCCCCATTCTGGATCGCGAGCAAATCGTAGCGCTCCGCCGTAACGGTCAGCTTGACGGGCAGCTCGCGAAGTTCGGTTTCGGCATAGCGCCGCGTTTCGGCTGTTCTTGCCAAGCGATCTTCCGTCAGCGGCTCGACACTGGTGAACAGCCAATCCGCTCGGCCCGACATGAAAACGATGCCTTCAGGATCGGTCACGAGTATCTCGTAATCCGTCCCGTGCCATGTCTGTTCAATGGCATCGACATCGACCTTGAAAGCTACCACACCCGAAATGCCGGCACTTGTCCGGATCGGGGCGCTAAAATAATAGCCGCGCTTGAAGGAGGTGGTGCCAAGCGCGAAAAAGCGCCCCTCGCCGCCGGTGATCGCATCCTGAAAATATGGCCTGTAGCTGAAATTCTCGCCGATGAAAGGCGTCTTCTCATCGAAGTTGGAAGCGGCGATCGTGTTTCCGTCCGGCGTCATGATGTAGATGTCGGAGGATTTCAGAAGCACGTTTATCCACTTCAAATACTGGTTGGCAGCGTCGACGCGTGTCTGATCGCCGGGATTGCTGACGAGATCTTTGATCTGCTCATGATCGGCGATCAGCTCCGGTAGGTTTTCATAACGCGCAAGCTGGCCGCGCAAAGCCGAAACCGCCAGACCGAGCGTATTGTCGCCCCGTCCCGCCGCCTGTTCCATATAGATCGCCGTCATGTGGCTCGTGCCGAAATAAGCAATCGCTCCCGAAAGCGTCGCCGCAACGACACCAAGAATGATCCAGTAACGGCGCGAGACGGATTTCATATTGCGAGCTTCCCCTCCCAAGGACCACCGGACAGGTGCCTGTTTAAAGTGACAACCCGTATTCAATCAATTTCATGAATCGCCGCATCGGGACAGGTTCGCAGCGACGTCTCAGCGCGTGTTTCACACTATAACAAAATTTGACTGCAACAATCAGGCGTTGAATTCAGCTTACGTTATTGTGTGATGCCGGAGCATACAGGACTCATGACCGACGCTCGACAAACCACATTGCGACAGCGCTTCTTCGCTCTTGCCATTGCCGGTATTGGCGCTACAGCCGCCTTGGCGCTTTCCTTTGTCATGGCTGTTTACGAAGCAGCCAACCCTGAAACCGTTCCCGTCATTGCGGCCGGCGAGCCGATAGACACCGGTCGCTGGATCGTCACGGTTCATGGCGCACGGGCTGGAAACACCTTACCCACAGGTATCGCAACTCGTGAGCCGAAGACATTCATTACCGTCGAATTCGATCTCAACAACCAATCGGCTGCGACCAGCAATGTGTTCCCGAAATTTCTCTCCATCGATCCGCCGATCCCCGATTCCGGAAACCCGACGGTCTATCTGGCGCGGGATGGATCGATCGGAAGCGGCCTTAACCCGGACATGCCGGAGCGCATGATCGCCGCATGGGAGTGGCCATCCGATCTCGATCCGCCGCGCGAATTGCGGTTTCTGGTTGGCGGTCAGCTCTACAAGCGTCGTGACAATCTGTATGGCGCGTCGGGCTGGTTCGATCGTGATCCGGTTGCAGCGGTAGAGATCGTCGTCTCCCGGGAGGTAGGGGAGGCTGTCAGATGAGCAGTATGAAGAGACTTGCCGGGCTCATCATTACCGCAGCTCTGCTCTATGCAATGCAAATCACGACGCCTCTCTATAGTGAGATCACCGCGCCCGTTCCGATTCCGGGCAAACGCGGTACAAAAGTAGATACGAGTTCCTTCACCATCGGAATCGCCAAAGTTCATTTAACACGGTCGATCGTCACGACATCTTTCGGTCGCAACCACACGCACACGACCTCCGGCGTATGGGTAATCGTTGAGGGTGCTGCGGTCGCAAAGTTTGAGAGCCTCAGCCTGACCTCCGCCCAATGGTTGGGACATAACGGCATACGATATGCACTTAGCCAACGCTTGCACACCATACCGGGCATGCTGGGAACGGAGCGATTGGAGCCTGGTATTCCCAGGCCGGTTCTGATGGCATTCGAAATCCCGGAGAGCCAGCTCATCGACGGAAAACTGCTGATCGCACGTTCTGCCCTGACGCCACTCGGCGACGAAGCCCGGATCGAGATGACGGATATACAGGCGGACGATATTCGGCCTGCCATCGCGCTGGGCAGAGGCAATCGGGTGCTGCCATGGGTGCTGGAGGCAGAATGATGGCGGCAATCGCTTTTTCAGGCGAGCGTAGACGTTATTGGCTCAGTCTGGCAGCATTGATAATCATCCTGCCGTCGGCGATCCTAATACATTCCGGTGGCAATCTTCTGGAATGGTGGCGACAAAGCACGCACGAACCCATAGTTGTCGAAAGAGGCGCCGCACAAAATTTCGCCGGAGCAAACTGGCGGCTTACAGCGCTGACGCGCCTGCCCGGCGGAATCCCCGGCACGGCCGTGATCCTTGCTGAGTTCGAAGCAACAGTCGATGACCCGGCGCAGTTGCAAAGCGTCGGCATCTGCGAAGTCGGTCTCGTCGATAATCAGGACCGGCGTTGGGAGCCGTTGTTCCTCACGGAACAGGTGGTACGCAGAACGAAACCGGAAGCAGCGGACAAGCCTCGCTGCGGTAGTTTCGAGAACACCGACAGGAATACCGTGAGGATGGCCGAGAGCTTTGTCGTGCCGGAAGACGCCAAGGAGCTTTCGCTATCAGCGACTTTTCAAGGAACACTCCCAAAGTACCTGCTGTTCAGGTAGCTGGCGCGTTTTCCTGTTCGCGCGCTTTTCGCGAAGTCCTCATGGCCACCGCATATTCGAGAATCGCCGCCAGCAGCGCAATGCGTACGGCGCCGAAAAGAAGGCCGCCATCCAGATCGCTTGGACTGCCGATAAGGATATCCAAAATCCCAGCGATCGCTTGCCAGGTCGTGAGATCGTAAGGACCGAGCAGGCGGGTAGTGCCATACCAAAGCCAGGCGCTCAGCCAGTTGAGCGCACGGTAGACGACGACAAAAGTAAGCAATGTCGCAAGCCCGGTGCCGAGCGTCAGCGTGAGGCAGTCCCAGACGGGCCTGTAGCGGGCACGATAACCGCCCAGGAAATGTGCGATGAAATCACGCAACCATTTCCGCCAGGTCACCGCGCCTGAGGTCATCGCGGGTCCGCGTGCAGACGTCGCCGACAGCTCGTAGCCATTGATGATCGCAGCGATGACCAGCCACACGAGAGGCAGCAGCGCATAGAAGAAGAATCTCTGCACCTGCCCGAACAGTTCTGGCTGACGGAACTCGACAGGAATGAAGCCTTCTGCCGCAAAAGCCGCCATCGACAGTGACGCGCCTATTCCGGCATCGATATCGCCAGTGAACAAAGTCTCCCCGAGCCAGACAATCAATTCGTCCTTCCACGCACTGAGTGCGTAAAGGCCGATGAAGATCCAACTTGTATCCGCCGCCACGATCAAAAATCGCCAGCCAGGCCCGTGCGAACGGTCGTTCATACGTTTGGCGATCCAGCGAACAGCCCAGCAGAGAAGAATGGAAGCAACCAGGCCGCGTGAATTCAGGAGTTCGAATATTTGAAGTCTCTCGCCCAGTTGCACGCGGTCAAGCGCCAGGCGTGAATATTCCCGCACCGTATCACCGAGAAAACCCCACGCCGCGTAGTAGGCGAAAAAGGGCAGGATCACCGCCGCCGTAACGGCAAGCATCCGGTCGCCATCCCTGCGCCAGCCGCCGCCTGTCGTGGAACCGGGCGCTTCATGACGTAAAGAAGCCAGCGCTGGCAAGCCAGAACGAAGCGCTGCGAACATCATCACGACAACCAGCAGTTTCGACAGCACCACCAGCGAAAGCACGACCATGCCTCCAAGTGGATGTTGCAATCCTACGGTGACCGCCGCGATCAAGAGCAGATCGCGCGCGATGTATCCGACGCAGCCTATGAGCAAGAGCTGAGGCCAGAAGCGTCCCAGAAGACCGGCCATCAATCCGAGCGGCCGGACGATATCCTGGATCGTGTTCATGGCTGAATATTAGGCCATAGACTCACAGGCACGCAACCATAGCCATACCTAGATATTGACTTTGAACTCGGCGATCAGCCCATCTTTCGGTTTAAGTCCGGTGCCGGGTTTCGAGGACGGCGCGAGAAAACCGTCTATCGGCTGCGGCACTTCCTCGAATATGGCATTGTAAGCCATCCATTTGTGGAAATGATATTCGACGATTGTTCCGTTCATCAGCCCTGCCTGAAGGGCTACATTGTGCGGGCCAGCGCCATTGCCGTGGCCTATCGGCTTGTTGAAAGCTTTCGCAAGCGCCGCGATGCGAAGGGCGCCCGTATAGCCGCCATCGTTGTTTACATTGGGTTGCACCACGTCGATGCAATCGGCAATCAGAAGATCACGCATCGAATATTTGTGATTTTCCGCAGCGCCGATCGGTATGATCGTGTGCGCTTTGAGATCCTGCATGATCCGCGGATCGTTATCGATGGCAGGCTCTTCGAAAAGACTGATGTCGAGTTCTTCGACCATTTCGCAAAGCCGCTTGCACTGAACAGCGTTCATCCGTGCGTTGGCGTCCATTGCCAGTTTCACATTGGGACCAACAGCTTCGCGCATCGCTGCCATGCGATGGTAATCGTCATCCGGGTCCGGGATTTCCTGACGGCCAACCGTATTCTTCAGATAGTTGTTGCCAAGGCTGACAAGATGCGCGGCCTCCGCCGCCAGTTCCTCACGACTGTAGACCGGAGCCCCTCCATAAGCAGCGCCGTGGGTGATGTAGACCGGAATCTTTTCGAACGCGCCACCCAGAAGCCTGTGAACCGACTGTCCGCAAGCCTGCCCTTTGATATCCCACAAGGCGATATCGACGGCGGACACAGCGGCCACCATACTGCGACCGAGGTCGCGCTGGGCGAAGATGAATTTCTTCCAGAGCTTGTAGGCGATTTTCTCGATGCAGATCGGGTCCTCGCCGATCAGCTCAGGCGCCAAGTACCGATTGATGAAAGTCGTGGTCGATGGATGCAGGTAACCGCCCATCCCCCATCCGACGATCCCGTCATCCGTCTCGATTTCGATCAGGATCGTTTGCTCTACATTTGGCAGGTCCCGGAATGGTGGCGGGGTGATCGGAATGTTTGCGACAAAATGGGCTTCGATCCGGGCAATCTTCATTACAGTTCAATCTCCCTAAAAATGATGTCAGGCCGAACCGGCGGACACGTGCAAGACGGTCGCGAGGTGCTGGCGATAGAGTTCAAGCGCACTGCGATTGTGGTCAGTCATCGCAGCTTCTGCGCGGACCGGATCACCGGATTCGATGGCATCGAGAATTGCGAGGTGTTCGGCTACGCGTTGCTCGGCGCGCTCGGCGATTTCGGCCAGCATGTAGCGATAGCGGTCCATTGCGAGATAGAGATCGCGCAAGATTGCCTGCACATGCTCAAGACCGCTTAACTGTGCGATCTCCATATGAAAATTGAGACCAAGAGAATGAATATCCTCCGGACTGACCAGACCCCGCGGATCAAGTTGAGCGGCAATAAGCCGGGCACGCCGCGTGTCGATTTCTCCCTTTGCCACGCGTTCCGCGGCGCGCGCCGCTACAAGGCCTTCCAATCTCTGGCGGATCGCCGTCAGCTCTTCAATTTCGTCGAAGCGCAAAGGCGAAACATAGATCGAGCGATTGCGGCTCTTTGTTACGAGCCGTGCTGTCTCCAGTCTTTGGAGGGCGGAACGCAGCGGTGTGCGGCTGACGCCAAGGTCGGCGGCAAGCTGCTCTTCCGTTATCCTGCTTCCGGCCGGAAGCTCGCCCGTTACGATCCGGCGCACCAACTGATTGAACACCCAATCAGGAACGGACGATCTGGTATTTTCTGATGTCATCGAACGACTTTCTTCAAAGAGGTTTGGGCGCGCCGGGACGCAAGCGATTCAATACCAGCTTGTTGAAGAGCGGCAGAAACACAAGTGATGCGGTAGCCAGCAGCAGGAACAGTGCAATTGGCCTTTCGATGAAAATCATCGGATTGCCATCCGACGCTATCAGCGCGCGGCGTACGCCCTGTTCGAGAATTGGCCCCAAAACGAGGCCCAGAACTGTAGGCACTGCCGGATATTTAAGCTTTGCGAAAACGAACCCAAGCACGCCAAATGTCAGCGCAACCCAAATGTCGAAGATGCTGTAATTAATGGAGTAGACGCCATACAGAACGATGCCCGAAACTATGGGAAACAACACCGCCATAGGCACGTAGACGATCGTCGCAAGGACAGGGGTCAGCACGATCGTCAGGATGACGAGCATGAGATTCCCGGTATAGAAGGTTCCGATAACCGGCCAGATGAAGTCGGCATGTTCCTGAAACAGCAGCGGACCTGGCTGCAGCCCGAGCATCAAAAGGCCGCCGAGCATGACCGCCGTGGTGCCGGAACCGGGGATGCCCAAGGTGAACAGCGGGATCATCGCGGCATAGGAAGCCGCGTTGTTGGCTGCCTCCGGCGAGGCCACGCCTTCGATCGCTCCCTTCCCGAATTTCTCCGGCTCCTTTGAAAGCTTCTTGGATGCGGCGTAGGAAAAGATCGTTGCCGCCGTTGCCCCTGCCCCTGGCAGAACACCGATAACAAACCCGATCACCGAGCCCAGCAAGAGATCCTTCCAACACACGATCATGTCGTAGAGCCGGGGGAACAGAGACCTGAACGTATAGGTCGGGACGAAATTACCTTTTTGCTGGCGTTCTCCGATGGCTGCAAAAATCTCCCCGAGCCCATAGAGCCCGATCGCGACGACGGAAAATTCGATACCGTCCATCATTGCAAAACTGTCGAAGGTAAAGCGGGGCGCACCCGTTACCATGTCGAGGCCGATCATTCCCAGCCAAAGGCCGATGGCGAGCGCCGCAAAGCTTTTCCAAACGTCATCACCGCCCAAGACCGTGGAGAAGGTCAGCGCCATGATCATGAGAGCCGTCATTTCGGCAGGCCCGAATTCCACAGCAAACCGTGCAAACGGTGCAGCAAGTGCCGTGAACATGACAATTGCGAACAGACCGCCGACGAACGAGGCAAAGACGCTCATCCCCAATGCTCGGCCGGCCTCTCCCTTGCGCGCCATAGGATATCCGTCGAGCGTCGTCATCATGGATGCGCTTTCGCCCGGAATTCCCAGCAGGATCGAGGTGACGGCACCACCATACATCGCGCCGTAATAGACGCCCGCGAGGCCTGCCATCGCGACCGTAGGTTCGAACTTGATGACGACTGGCAGCAATATAGCTACGGCTGCGGCTGGACCGAGCGCAGGAAGAACACCGACGGCAAGTCCCAGAAGAACGCCGATCAATGTCGCCAGCAATGCCTGATAGCTGAGCGCTACAGAAAGACCATGACCGAGAAGAGTTAGAGTTTCCATATTTGCAGCTCCAGTCAGAAAATACCACGGGGCAAAGGAATCCGAAGCGCGTAGTCAAAAAGCAGCCAGGCGAAGAAGGTGAACCCAAAGGCAACGGACAGAAGAACAAGCCAACCTGCCGTCTTGCGCGGACGCTCGATCACGAAGGCAACCGCGCCCACATAGATCGGGGTAAGCACGAGCATTCCGACATTTTCGACGACAATCAGAAAAACGACTGTCAGCGCGACGATGGCAGCAACCGGTGCCAGCGGCGCCAGCTCCAGTACATCAGTGGTGGTGCGGTTGCCTCGAATGAACCCGCCAAGAATTCCACCGGAGGAGACGACGAGAAGCGCTCCGCTGAGTGCAGGGAAAAAACCTGTTCCGGTCACGGCGGGGCCGAATATTCCGTACTGAATTGCGCGGATGACGATGAACAGGCCGAAACCAAAGAGCAGGGCGGCGAAGCCGGTCTCCAGACGATTGATACGCATGATACCTCCAGGGATGCAGAGGCGCCGCTCTTGAAGCGGCGCGCCGTTGCTCATTTGATGGCCTGAACGGTCTTCATGTAGGCTTCATACATGGCACTCTGTTCCGGCATCCGGGCCGCGAATGCAGCACTGTCGAGGAACAGCGGCAGCGAACCGTTACGTTCGATATAGTCCTTCTTCCAGCCGTCGCTTTCGGCCACTTTTTTCATGATCTCTTCCCAGAAGGCCACCGCTTCCTTTGGAACATCGAGCGGCATCACCATGCCGCGAAGCTGCGTCACCACGATATCCTGACCAAGCTCGGTGAAAGTAGGAACGTCCGGCAATGTCGGCAGTCTCTCGGCAGAGCTGACGGCGATCGCACGCAACGACCCCGCCTGTACCTGACTGAGAACCTCCGACGGATTACCGAACTGGACATCGATGTGCCCGCCCAGAAGCGCGGCAAGCACCTCGCCGTCGCCACCAAAGGGCACAGCGCGCACTTCGATGCCAAGGGCATCGCGGAGCTGCGCACCGATAAGGCCCGGATCGGTTACCACGCCCGTCGTGCCGATCCTGATTGAAGCTGCTTCCTTGATGTCATCGAGCGACTTGAAAGGCGATTCAGCCTTGACCGTCATGACGTAAGGATCTTCGGCAATCGCGGCAATCGGCGTGAAATCCTTGTAGCTGACGGGCGACTGACCCAGCAGCGGCGTCGTAAAGAAGCTCGATCCGATCGTGCCAACGAAATACGGATCGCCTTTTCGCTGCGCGACGAAATTATAGCCGACGGCACCGCCGCCGCCTGGACGATTCTCGACCAGAATTCTGTTCGGCAGAAGATTTTCCTGCTGAATGATGTTCGCGATTGTCCGCGCGATGATATCGCTGCCGCCGCCCGCCGATCCCTGCACAATCAACGTTACTTCACGCTCAGGATATGGTTGAGCGGCAACCGGCGATGCCGCCAGTAGAACTGCAATTGGAGCAACAGCACATATGCGGGAAAACCCGCTCGAAAAGATTCCCATGATTTCCTCCCAATCCAATGGATTTGCCATTTGGATAATTGTATCCAAGTATCCATTGAAGGTTTTTGCAAGCGTTTTTTTCTCGTCGACCTTACTTTTTTGCTGAAATAATTCCGGATTTTGCACACCATGGGCATGTGAGCTTTGGCAAAGCGCCAGTGATCCCCCTGAAAGATACCAAATGCAGAAAGCCCGGAGTGGGCGCTCCGGGCTTCTATTTAGATGGGCAAGTAGCAGCTTCGCTTAGAGTGCGGCGCGCTTGTCGTGCCTTGCTATACGAGAAAGCAGATAATCGACCTCCGACCTGGCAACAGGTGTGAGCATCCCGGCTGGCTTGCGCTGAAAATCCGACCTTATCACGCCGCGTCTCAGCAGAACGTGTTTGCGAATCGCAAGCCCTATACCGAGTTGTTGCTCATAACGTATCAGTGGCAGATGCGCGTCGAAGAGATCATGAGCCTCGTCTCTCTTTCCGGCTTCAAAAAGCCCGATCAGTTCCACCAGCATATCGGGGAAGCCATAGCCGGTCATGGCACCATCGGCCCCCCGCTCCGGCTCGAAATCGAGGAACAGCGCACCATTGCCGCAAAGAATCGAGAACGGCCGCAGTTCGCCCGCTTTCTGCATGGCGCGCAACTTCGATACTTTTTCCAATCCCGGCCAGTCCTCATGCTTCAGCATCAGGCAGGAGGGATGATCGGATATGATCTTCGCGATGACACTTGCCGAAATAACGACGTTAAGCGTCAGAGGATAATCCTGCAGAACCCACGGCACATCCTCGCCCACCGCCTCCACGGCCTGCGCGAAATAGTTGACGATCTGCTCGTCCGTCCGCAGCGCCGGCGTCGGTGCAATCATGACACCTGCAGCGCCCATATCCATCGCATCGCGAGCCAGTGACCGCATAGCCGCGAAGCCCGGCGCGGAAACGCCGACGATGACCGGCACTTTCGCCCGCGAAACGACCTGCCTGATTATGGCTCGCGATTCAGTTGGTTCGAGCTTCGGCGCCTCTCCCATAATTCCAAGGATCGTGATGCCGGTACAGCCGCTGTCCTGATAAAAATCAGTCAGCCTGTCTATTGATGGGGAGTCCAGTGAACCGTCCGGCATGAAAGGCGTCGTTGCGATCGCATAGACACCCTTCGAAGCACTGCTGAATGTCATTGAGAGTCCTTCCATGCCTGATAGCGCGCCTTCGTTTCGGCATTCATCGGATAAAGACCCGGCAGCGGCACGCCACGATCGACCTCTGTCATGATCCACGCTTCCATCCGCTCCTGTTCCGGCGCTTCGGCCAGAACTGAATCGAGAAGCTTAGCCGGGATCAATACAGCGCCATCCTCATCCACCACCACGATGTCGTCCGGGAAAACGGCGACGCCGCCGCAGTCGATCGGCTCTTGCCAACCCACGAAAGTCAGTCCCGCCACCGATGGCGGCGCGGCCACGCCATTGCACCAGACATCCATACCGGTGCCAAGCACACCTTCGGCATCGCGTATCACGCCATCCGTAACCAGTGCGGCAACGCCCCGCTTGACCATACGTGCGCAGAGTATGTCACCGAAAATCCCGGCATCGCTCACCCCCATGGCGCCGGCGACAGCAATGCAACCTTCCGGCATCGCCTCGATCGCGGCACGCGTCGAGATAGGCGACGCCCAGCTTTCCGGCGTTGCAAGATCTTCGCGCGCAGGCACAAAACGCAGCGTGAAAGCCTGGCCGACCACGCGCCCCTGCCCTGGCTTCAAAGGCTTGGTGCCGCGCAGCCAGACATTGCGCAATCCCTTCTTTAAAAGCACCGTCGTCAGCGTTGCGGTGGAAACGCCCTTCAGCGTTGAAACGATCTTCGGGTCAAGCGACATGGAATACCTCTGAATTTTCAAATGCTGTTGATAAGCCCGCCATCGATGCGGATGACAGAACCGGTTATGTAAGAAGCGCGTGGGCTGGCAAGGAAAGTGACAGCGTCGCCATATTCCCTCGGTTCTCCGTAGCGTCCAACAGGAATGGAACCGGTGCTTTCGGCAGTCACATCGGCTACCGGCCGATTTTCGCGTTTGGCCTTCTGCTCGTCGAGAAAGACAATGCGGCCTGTTGCTATTCGTCCTGGCAGAACGATGTTTGCCGTGATGCCGTCCCGGCCTATTTCTCTCGAAAGCGTTTTCGACCAGCCGACAAGCGCCAGCCGTAGGCTGTTGGAAATGCCGAGATTGGCGATCGGCGCCACCACGCCTGACGATGTCGACGTAATGATGCGCCCCCAGCCGCGCTCGCGCATGCCGGGCAATACGGCATCCGTAACTGCGATGACCGAGCGCACCATGCTGTCGAAATATTTCGACCAGTCGGCAGGCGATTGCCCGGCTGCTGGAGTAGGCGGCGGGCCACCGGTATTGTTGACCAGCACATCGACCTGGCCGAACTTGTCTGAAATCGTTGCCAGTCGTTCCTCTATAACGCCAAGGTCCGCAATGTCCCAGGCGAGAGCCGTGGCACGGCCGCCTTCGGAAGATATGGTATCGGCAGTGGCCTGTGCGGCTTTCTCATCTATATCGGCAGCCACCACCGACGCGCCTTCTGCGGCCAGCGAACGGGCAATTGCGCCGCCCAACCCGCCACCGGCGCCGAATACGAGCGCCGTCTTTCCGTTCAATTGAAGATCCACGACTTTCCTCCGTTTTCGGAAGTGAATATGCCGTGACAGGGAGGAAGGGAAAACCTGCCCTTTCCTCCTTTAAAACAATAGAAAAACTATCGATTGATATTCGAACGCGGAAATTCCGAGCTTCTCGCTGGCGCTCAGAACTTCCACGTCAGGTCACCCCTGACGCCCTGATTGACCGAACCTTTCGCGAGCTGGCACGTATAGGAAAGGCTGGCGCTGATATTGGCAGTCGCGGCGATGCTCAACCCCGCGTCGAGGACGAATGCATCCTTGGCAAACGGCGCGCCTTCAACGGTGAAAGGAGTGCCACCGGCGAAAGCCAAAGTCGTTTCCGGCGAAACGTCACTGACGGTCCTGTCGAGTTGATGATCGTGGATTACCGGCTTGAAGATAATGTCGTCGGCCCCGAAGCCGTCCGCGACCTGTCACTTTACCTGAAACACTCGGTCCCGGTCATCATCCTGACCGGCGACACATCCCCCTCACGCCTGAAAGAAGCAGCCGCAAGCGGCTATCGGTTGCTGCATAAGCCAATCGATGGCGACAGGCTGCTGGAAGCGATCAACGAGATTTTCAATGGGTGACGATCAAGACCGCTATCAGGTTTTCCGCAGCCCAGCTGCCTGCTCGGTCGTCAGCGGGCGAATGTCGCGGCCATGCAGCATCAGGAAAATACGCGCCGTTTCCTCGAGTTCCTCGGTCGCATATTGCGCTTCGCGCAACGTAGCGCCCGCCACGACGGGTCCGTGATTGGCCAGCAGCACGGCATGGTTATCCGTAGCCAGCTCCTTCACCGCAAGCGCCAGCTTTTCTTCTCCCGGAGCAAAATAGGGTACGAGCGGGAGCCGCCCGACGCGCATCACATAATAGGCCGTCAATGGCGGCAGCACATCGCGTGAGTCCACATCCGACAGAATGCTTACCGCAACCGAATGGGTAGAATGGAGATGCACCACTGCTCCCGCCGTCTTGCGCTGGCAATACATGCAGGAGTGCAGAAACGCCTCCTTGGTCGGCTTGTCGCCATCCAGGAACACGCCCTCCGCCGTGAAGCGCGAAAGGCGCTCCGGCAACAGGGAGCCGAGCGAGGCGTTGGTCGGCGTCATCAGCATTGTGCCATCGCTCAGGCGGGCGCTGATATTGCCGGTCGATCCGAAGGTCAGCCCGCGATCGAAGATGGATTTTCCAACTGCGCAGATTTCATCACGCAATCGCGTCTCTTCGGAGAGGATAGAAGTCATCGAACCATATCCCAGGCTTTGAGAAAGAAGTCATCGCCTCCGAAATTACCGGATTTGAGAGCGAGGGAAACTGGCGCATCGCCTTTCGAAACAACCCAGGGAACGCCGGGATCGATTTCGGGACCGATAGCGACGGCCTTGGCGCCAAGCGCATTAACGACCGCGCCCGAGGTTTCGCCGCCGGCAACGATAAAGCGTGTGTAGCCGCGCCCCGCAAGTGCCGTCGCGACGGAGGCCAGCAAATCCTCGACCACCGCACCGGCCTCCAGACGCCCAAGCTTTTCCTGCGCAGTGGCCACCACTTCCGGGTCAGCGCTGGAATAGACGAGCGGTGGATAGGCGGCCTGACTGTTGTTCGTCACAAATTCGATAACCGCATCGCTGCCGACACGCCCCGCAGCAATGTCCAGTGCATCCAACTGCATCGCCGGCACACCGGCTGCCTTGGCGGCCGCGATCTGGCGCCGGGTCGCTGCCGAACACGAGCCTGCCAGAATAACACCATCACCGGCCGTCGGATTGAACCCAGCGCTTGCAGCCGCCGGGCCGAGCAGGCCCTGCCTGCGGAAATTTTCGGGCAAGCCGAGCGCAACGGCGGAGCCTCCGGTAACGAGTTTCATCTCGCTGACCGCGGTTCCGATGATGCGCAGATCGTCTTCGGTGATAGCATCGACAATCAGAATGCCTTCGCGCGCAGCAAACTTCTCCGCGAGCGCATCGCTTCCTGCACGCACTGTTTCATGATCGACCAATGATACGGGACGGCTGGTCTGTCTTTGCAGGACGCGGACGAGATTGGCATCCCGCATCGGGGTTAGCGGATGATCGCACATCGGGCTGTCGGACAAAAGCGCGTCACCGACAAAGAGATGCCCCTTGTAGACCGTGCGGCCATTGGCGGGAAAGGCCGGACAGGCGATGCTGCGTGTCTCGCCGGTCAGTTTCATCAACGCATCCGCCACCGGACCGATATTGCCTTCATCGGTGGAATCGAAGGTCGAGCAGTATTTGAAGAACAACTGGCGCGCGCCAGCGGCCAGCAGAACCCGCGCGGCGGCCAGCGATTGCTCGACCGCCTCGTTTGCCGGGATCGTGCGGGATTTGAGCGCCACGACGACAGCGTCTGCGTCGCCGAACTGCGCCGGATCGGAAGGCACGCCGATAACCTGGATCGTCCGCATGCCCTCCCGCGAGAGGATCAGGGCAAGGTCGGTGGCTCCCGTCAGATCGTCCGCAATCGCACCAAGCAGCATTTCGTGCCTTCCTATTTCTTAGTAGAGCCATCTCGCAGGCGTGATCACGATCTGCGGGAACAATATAAGCAGAGCGAGAAGCACCAACTGGATCAGGATAAAGGGAGCTGCCCCTTTCACAACCTCGATGTATCTGATCTTGGCGATAACGCACACGACATTCAAAACCGCACCGACCGGAGGCGTGATCAGCCCAATGGCTGCCGTCATGATGAAAATCACGCCGAAATAGACAGGATCGATGCCAGCCTGCTTGACGATCGGCAGCAATACCGGCGTCAAGATGAGGATCGTAGGGATGAAGTCGAGCGCCGTTCCCACCGCTATCACCAGAAGGGTGATGACGATCATCAACAGCAGCGGACTTTCCCGCAAAGGTCCGAGCCAGGCAGCGATCTCGCCTGGCACATTGGCGATGGCGATCATGTAGGCCGTGATGCTTGCCGCAGCAACGAGGAACATAACTGCCGCCGTGGTGCGAACGGTGGCGACGAAGCAATCATAGAGGCGTTGAAGCGAAAGCTCCCGATACACGAAGAAGCCGGTGAAGATCGCATAGACGCAGGCAACCACGCCAGCCTCGGTGGGGGTGAACACACCAAACTTCAGACCACCGACGATGATCAGGGGAAGGATGAAGGCGAAACCCGCGTCGAGTGCGGCCTTGCCGATCTCTCTGGCGGAACGGCGCGGGAATACCGAAGTCTCCTCCTTGCGGCTCAGCCACCACCAGGCGATTGCCAGCGCGAGCCCCATGAGAATACCGGGGACGATACCGGCCATAAACAGCCGCGTGATCGAAACGCCGCCAGCAACGCCAAAGACGATATAGCCGATCGAAGGCGGCAGGACCGGCGCGATGATGCCACCTGCGCCGATCAGCCCGCCCGAGCGGCCCATGTGATAACCGGCGTCGCGCATGATCGGCATCAGCATGCCCGCAAGCACGGCGGTATCGGCAATCGCCGAACCCGAAAGGCTGGCCAGCAAAATCGCAGTGACGATGGCGACATAGCCAAGGCCGCCGCGCAGATGCCCCACCAGCGCCAGCCCGAAATTGACGAGACGGCGCGACAGCCCGCCCGCATTCATCGCTTCGCCTGCAAGCAGGAAGAAGGGAATGGCGAGCAGCGGGAAGCTATCGGCTCCATTCGTCATCTGCAGCGCGATCGACTGCCAGTCGAGCGCACCGAGATACCACATCATGGCAACCCCGCTCAGCAGCAGGCCGAAGGCGATGGGCACACCGATCAGAATCGTGGCCAGCAAAACCCCGATGAAAATGAGAAGTACGATCATGAATGATCATCCGTTTCGGTCGCACCGGACGAAAGCAAAGCACCCAGCATATCGATGAAAGCGATCACGCTAATCGCAACTCCGGCAAGGAATGGCGCGGCATAGGTAAGGCCGGTCGGGAGCCCCGATACCGGTGCGATATTGGACATGTTGGCCACTGTCTGGCTGAAGGCGCCATGAGCGAGGATGCCGCTGCACACGACGATGCCGATATCGGCAAGGATGCGGCAGACGCGCTTGCCCGCGGGCGACAGGGTGGCGGTGAGCAGATCAACGCCCAGATGTTCGCTGCGGCGGGCAACCAAAATCGCGCCCATGAAGGAAATCCAGACGAACATCATTCGCGATATTTCGTCGGTGACGGTGATACCACTGTCGAATGCATAGCGCATAACCACATTGGCGAAAACCAAGGCCACCATTCCCGCCAGCACAGCCACCAGAGCGGCCTCAAGGGCGCGAAAGCCGAAATCGGCGATCTTGAGCAGCGTGGTGCCTACATGACCGGTTGTCACAGCACATTCCCCTCTATGGCGAACACCCGCGCAGGCGCGCCATCAGCATTCACGATCTTGAGGGGGGCTGCGCACAGAAGCGGTCGCTTCTCGCGCAAAGCAACGGTGTTGACGACATATTCGATCAGCGTGACGCCTGCGCGCAAAAGGATGTCATGCGTCACATGCTCCTCATCGGGAACGCGTATATTGTCCAGTAGAAGCCGGATCGGATAATCCTGCGGGAAGTCCACGGCGAGCGCCTTGGGCTTGAGTTCAAGAAGCCACTGCGCCGCCTCGCGTGTCAGCCAAGGCGCCTCGGTCCAGAACAGTCTTGTCTGATAATCACGCTTCAGATCCCACTGCGTCGCCAGCAGCAGAATGTCGCCTTCTTCGCCGCCGGGGTCGGCTGCAGCAAGGGTGGCAGGCTCGATCGCCGTATTGGCCTCTACAGCCGACAGGTCGAAGACGCGGCAGCGGCCGACGACCTGTTCAAGCGGTGTCGCCTCGATAGTGGGCGCACCATCGATGAAATGAGCTTGCGCATCGACATGCGTGAAGCCGTGGCAGGTGATGGCCAACCGCGTTACGCGAAACTGGTCTCCGGCGGACTTGTCGCCCTTGACCGCTATCTCTGGCTGCCATCGGAAATGCCCGCTCACAGGCATGCTCAGATCAACGATGCGCATAGTCTCTATTCCCTTGTCAGTCAGCCAGTGCGGCGATGCGCTCAGGCAGTTCCGGACCGAACCTGGCGGCGAAGTCCTCGCGAACCGTGTCCGCCACGATAGCGCGGAACGCCTCGCGATCTGGGTTCTCCACCGTCTCCATGCCCTCCTGTTTCAGCGTCTCCAGGCTGGTCACTTCACGCTCGGCATTCATCTCGCGCTGTCTCTTGGCAGCTTCCTTGGCCGTTTCCAGAAGAGTATTGCCAAGCTCTTCGCCCAAGGCCTCAAACTTGGCTTGGTTCATCACCAGCGGCGACGTCGTAAAAGCATGCTGTGTCAGCGAAAGATAGCGCTGAACCTCGAAGAATTTCGAGTTCAAAATCAGCGTCGTCGGGTTTTCCTGCCCGTCGATTGAGCGCATTTCCAGCGCCGTGAAAAGCTCGGTAAAGGCCATCGGCGTCGGTGCTGCACCGAGCAGTTCGAAAGCCTTGATGTGCGCCGGATTGGGCGTCGTGCGGATTTTCAAACCATGCAGATCCGCAGGCGTCGTCACCGGGCGACGGCTGTTAGTGACGTTGCGCCAGCCGGTTTCCCAGGTTGCCAATGCAATCAGGCCTGCATCGGAGAAGCCTGCGCGCAACTCGTCTCCGATGGCACCGTCAAGGACCGCCGCGACATGATCACGATCCTTGAAAATAAAGGGCAGGTCGAGAACGTTCAATTGCGGAACCAGCCCCGTGAAGAAGGGATTTCCCGTAACCATCATGTCGAGCGTGCCTGCACGCACCGCGTTAATCATGGTAGAATCGCTGCCGAGAATACCGTTTGGAAACAACTGAACGCCAAGCGCGCCGCCGGTCCGTTCCTTCAGGGCTTCGTTCATCCACAGGCCGACATCCTGCCAGCTATCCGTATCGGGGTGGGGATGGGCGAGACGCAATGTCTGCGCAGCGCTCGCCCGCGCCAGATGAGGCATGCCGAGCATTGTCGCAGCCGTACCAGCTCCAGCAAGAAGACTACGTCGAGTAAGGTTCAATTTCATGGTTCCTCCCATGTCGGTTCGTGTGAGGTGTTGATGGATTATCTGCTTGCGAAGAAATGTGCATCCTGAAGACGGCGCAGTTTCATAAGCTCGCTGTTTTCAGGAATTTCGAGATCGGCCATCCTGATCGGCTCACCCTGCTTGACCGAACGCGACAGACGCTTGTTCGAGGCAAGGTAGAAGGGTGCCGGCGCTTCCGGCACAAGCGGACCGGCTGGCAGCATCATCGATGAAACGCCCTCGATCGAATGGTGATGGCCACCCATAGCAAGGGTAGTACCCGCAACCAGATCGACATCGGCAACCGCCACAAGATCGACATGGTGGGAAGGCTCGATCGACCCGGTGGAAACATTGTTCATCCCGGCCGCCAGAATGCTGGTTGCAGCTTCGAGGCCGAGAAGATGGCGCGGGATATAGACCATCGCGGCGTTGCCGTCGCGGCTTACCACATGCCCCTTCTCTTCAAGCATCTTCCAGGTCGGGCGATCTTCGCAGCGCACCACCACAAAAACTCCACCGGCAAAGCTGATGCCGCCGGGATCGCGCAGGCAGTGAAACACCTCAAGCTTGCGCTGACCGGAAAGGATTCCGCCCTCTGAGACCTCGCATAGAATGGTCGGGACTTCGTCGATACGGGCGATCGGCGCATGAAGCTGCGGACGATCGGGCGCGAAGCGGACCGCGTTGGCAACGACCGAAAGCTCGCACAAATCCGGCACCGCACGCTGCGGCAGGGCGGATGCTGCCCGCGAGCGCGCCTCGGCTACCAGCGAACTGTCACGCCCGTCCAGATGCGAATATTCGCCGAACTCCGGTGCCGAAACAGTGCTGCCATTGCTCGTCAGCGTTCCGGCGGACGCATCGAAGATGAAATCGTATTCGCTCGACTTGCCCGCCGCGATGATCTCGAAACCAAGTGTCTCGGCCCAACTTATCAATCCGATCAGCAGACTCGGCTGATCGCCGTCGACAGGCGTGACGACCTTGCCGCGCGATCTGGCCATAACGGCAAGTCCGGGACCAACGACGCTGTCGACTTCCTTTGAAACCAGAGCGAGATGCCTCCCGGCTTCGATTGCCAGCCGCGCATGCCGCGCTCCAGCCTCCGGGTGTCCGGTGGCCTCCACGACGACATCTACGGGCAGACCGGCAACATGCTCGAATGCACCGGCGGCGATGAAGGCACCTTCGTTCCAAGCCTTTTGCGCTTCTTCGGGGCTCTCGCAGACGCGAATGTCTTCGCGGGTGATACCGACGGCCAGCATGGCCTGTACTGCCGTTTGCGCATCGACATCGACGGCAACGCGGGCGCGCATGAGAGGCACCCGCAAACCCTGCGCGAGAAAGCTCCGTCCGAAGCCGCCCGTTCCGATAATGCAGGTCTCGATGAGACGGTCGCTGGCATTGAAGTATGCGTGATAATTCATCGAGAAATTTCTTCGTCTTCCTGAAAATCGTCCTATGCCGCGAACGGCCTCGAATTTAACCCCGGATCGAGTGAGACGGTAGTATCCGTCCTGCGCCTCCCTCTCTCCCCTGTATGCGCGACCTCACTGCATGCAATCGCAGCCTCAGCGTGAACTCGGGCAGCATGTTTTGGCGCAGTTGTCGCGTATCGGGGCCTCCTGAGAGCGCTATTGCATGCAATACAGGCAGGCTGTCAATGGGCTTGTGCCTTTTTCGTAGCCTCGCTAGGATGTTTGCATGCAATATTCCACAGAATTGACCGATCGCTTGGAACCAGAGGCGGCGTGGCCGCGCGGAAGACGCTCGACCTTCGTGGCCCAGCGCGTTCGCGACATGATCGTCGCAGGCGACATAGAAGCAGGGACAAGGATCAATGAGCGCGTGCTGACCGAGCAGCTCGGCGTTTCAAGGACTCCGCTGCGCGAGGCATTCAAGATCCTTGAGGGAGAAGGCCTTGTCAGCATCGAGCCGAACCGGGGCGCAACTGTTGTCGGCATTTCGCCGGAAGAGGTGGAGGCGGCCATCGAGGTGCTGATCGGGCTGGAGAGCCTGGCGGCCCCGCGCGCCTGCGAACGGGCAACACCGCAGATGATCACCGAGATCGAGCAATTGCATGCAGAAATGGTCGAGGCCTATCGGCGCGGCGCGCTTATGGAATATTTCCATATCAACCAGACCATTCACCAGAAGATCGTCGATTGCGCCCACAACGCCACGCTGTCACGCATCTATGCCGCCGAAAGCGCGCGCATCCGCAGATATCGCTACGCCGGCAATCGCCGGTCCGAACGCTGGGCGCGCGCGGTCTTCGAACATGAGCAGATCCTCGACGCGCTCAGACAGCGCGAGGGAGCGTTGCTGCGCGAAGTGCTCCGTGCCCACCATCTGAACGGATGGAGCGTGACGCGAAATGTGCTGGAAGGCCAAATGTCGAAGGCCAACGACTAACAACGGCTTCCGCGCCTCTAAAGTGCCTGCGAAGAGCTTGGATGCAACAGTCGATAAGGTGACGCATTTCGATGGCCAGAGCGGGTATTGCTACCAGAATATTCTCACGCGCAACAGAAAATGCGTGAGCCGCAACCGCACCGCATCCTCGCTGACCATCCCGCCGTGCTGTCTACGAGATCCAGATAGGTTGGATCCCGATGTCGTCAAAAAGTAAGTTGCATTTTGATGGTTTGCGTCCGGTCACCCGCTATTTGGAAGGCCGACTGCGCATCGGCAAGATCTTTGCTACCGGTGATGATCGGGCGCACATCAATCCGGCGCTGATCGATGAGCTTTGCCGCCGTCGCATATTCTCCGACAAAGCGATGCGACCCGACAAAGGCAATTTCTTTTCCGACAATCAGATTGAGCGGTACCGGTACATCGCCACTAACCCCGACGGCTACAAGCGTGCCCGTTGGCCGTGTCGCGGCAATTGCCGACCTTATAGCCGGGGCAGCCGCTGAGCATTCGAAGGTCACATCAAATGTTCCCTTGTCCGCCTCGTATCGCGCTAACCGCTCCGGCTCGGTACGCGTGTTGATCGTCTCGTCTGCTCCGAGTTGCCGCGCAACGGCGAGCGGCATGTCCTGCAAGTCGGTAACGACGATATGGCCTGCGCCGGCATGGCGCAGCGCCGCAACCGTCAACGCGCCGATCGGACCGGCGCCTGTCACGAGCACTGTTTTTCCAGCCAGATTGCCAGCAGAGGCACCTGCACGGTTCAGCGCATGAAGACAAACGGCAAGAGGCTCCGCGCATGCCGCTTCACCCAATGTGACCTCATCGTTTTCGAGCCGCACGCACTGATATGCATTGACGATCATCAAGTCGCGAAACCCGCCTTGCTCATGAGGAAAGCGTAATGCCGAGCCGAAAAAGCGCATCGTCAGGCAATGTTGCTGCAACCCCTGAAGGCAATAGCGGCAATGATTGCAAGGCCTGCTGGGATTGACGGCGACGCGATCGCCAACGCTCAACCCATCGACCCCCGATCCGGTAGCACAGACCGTACCGGCCACTTCATGACCCAGGATGATCGGCTCCTTGACGCGGATCGGGCCAAAGCCTCCATCCTGATAGTAGTGCAGGTCGGACCCGCAGATGCCGCCTGCCCCCATCGCCACGAGAACCTCGCCGTGACCTGGCTCGGCCACCTCGATTTCGTCAACGCGTATGTCACCCTTGCCATGTAATCGGCAAACGCGTGTCGTCATGCTCATTGCTTAGTCCCCCATCAACGTCGTGGGGAGCCATGTTGCAAACGGCGCGTAGTAGGAAACCATCAACAATACGATGATGTTGGAGATCAGGAACGGCACGATCGCCTTGATGACAGGCATCAGCGGGATACGCGCGATGTTGGCGGCAACGAACAAGCACACGCCGACTGGCGGTGTCGTCAGGCCGATCATCAGGTTCAGCACCGCGAAGGTTGCAAAGTGCAACGGATCGATGCCGACACTTACCGCCAGCGTCAACAGTGGCACGAACAGGATGATGAGGGCCGCGATTGTTTCCATGAACATGCCGACGATAAGCAGCAGGATGTTGATGAGGATGATGACAACGTATTTGTTGTCGGTAATCGAAAGCACAGCAGCTACGAGCATTTGCGGGATACGTTCGGCAGCAAGGATCGAGCCGAACACGTTGGCGAAGCCGACGAGTGCCAGGATGCCCGCCGACGAGATCGCGCTGTCGACGATGATCTTTGGTACCTTCCACATCGGCAGTTCACGGTAGACGAAGGCGCCGACGAGGAAGGCATAGATGCTGGCCACGATTGCAGTTTCAGTCGGAGTGGCGATGCCGGTCAGCAGCCCGCCGATGACGAGAGCAATCATTGCGAGCGCCCAGAATGCAGCAAAGAAAGCCGCAAAGAGTTCGCGAAAGCCCTGCCATGCCTGACGGGGATAATTGCGGCGCACCGCCAGAATGTAGCAGGTGATGCCCATGCCAAGACCCATCAGGATGCCAGGCACCGCACCCGCAAGGAACAACTGCCCCACGGAAATGCCGGACAGGGCACCGACGATGATCATTGGAACGCTCGGCGGAAGCATCGGACCCACCGTGGACGATGCAGCCGTGATGGCAGCCGAGAAATCGGCAGGGTAGCCGGACTTCTTCATGCCGGGGATCATCACGCCGCCAGTTGCGGCCACATCGGCGACGGCCGTACCGGACACGCCACCGAACATCATCGAGTCAGCAACATTGGCCATGGCGAGGCCGCCACGCATCCAGCCGACCAGCGCATTGGCCAGCCGGATGATGCGCTCGGTGACGCCGCCATAGTTCATCAAATTGCCGGCCAGGATAAAGCCGGGAATGCACAGAAGGACGAATACGTCCATTCCGGCATACATGCGCTGCGGAATGATGACGACCGGCAGGCCGGCCGCGACGATGTAGGCCAGTGAGGCCAGACCCAGGCAGACCGCGACCGGCACACCCAGTGCAAGCGTTCCGAAGAACGTGGCAAGAAGCAGGAAGAGTTCCATGGTGTCAGATTTCCTCTGGGCGTTGAGGACGCCCGTCATCTGCGCCTGCGAGCATTCCGATCACGCGCAAAAGAGCGAACAAAAACAGGAGAATTGCGAGAAACAGCACGCTGGCGTGGATGTAATCCATCGTCCACCGCAGGCTGGGTGCCCGCTGGAACGTGCCGATCTTGGTGAATTTCCAGGCGGGGAAGATCATGACGAGGCCGAGCAATGCCGTGGCAACCGCGGAAAACAACCGCATCCACCATGCCGCTGCCTCCGAAACGGTTTCCTGAAGCATGTCGACGTTGACGAGCTCGCCATTGATCAGGGAGAGACCGATGCCGAAGGCGGTCATGTAAAGGAGCAGATAGCGGGAGAGCTCTTCCGTCCAGACGTAGGAGGGAAGATCGAGCGTCCGGGTGGTTATCTGGAGCGTCACAACAGCGATCAGGATAAAAAACGACAGGCCGACGGCAACCCGACTGGCAACAGTGAAAAGCCTGGTAAACAAAGCCAAAGAATGCATCACATCCGAACCCTCTGGCGGAGACGACGCAACACGAACTGCGTCGTCTCCGCATTCAATTGCTGTTAGCGCTTGAACAAATCTTCCACGATTGGCCGAATGCTCTCGTCAACGCTGTTAATGACGGCATCGCGGGCGGCATCGGCAAAGGCCTGCTGATCCACCTCGACGAACGTCATGCGTTTGGCTTCGAGATCGGCACGGATCGCCTGCTCATCCTTCAAGAATTGCTCGCGCTCGAACTCCTGCGCGCGGCGCCCGGCTTCCAGCACATGCCCTTGGTCTTCTTCGGAGAGCTGGCCCCAGATCTGTTCGGCGATGGTGAGATAAATCCACGAACGCACATGTTCAGTGACGTTCACATGGGTCTGGACTTCGTTGAACGATGCCGACTGGATAAGCGCCAGCGGGTTCTCCTGACCTGCGATCGTTCCATTCTGGAGCGATGTAAAGACTTCAGAGAAAGCCATCGGAGTCGGCTGCGCGCCAAGTGCTGTCCACACATCGACGAACAGCGGAACATTCGGGACGCGCATACGCATGCGCTCGAGCTCGGCGGGCGTTTTGACTTCCTTGTTGGCCGTCAGGTTCCGCGGTCCGCGCGCGAAATAGGCAATCGGGCGCACCTGAGCGCGTTCCACGATCTCAGCCTCGACCTGCTTGCCGATGTCGCCGCTGGCGACTGCATCCATGTCTTCCAGTGAAGTGTAGCCGTAGGGAATGGCGAGCAGAGCCGCCATCGGCGCCCAATTTTGCAGGCTCTCGCCGGTGATAGTCATCTCGACCGTGCCAAGCTGCATGCCGTTGATCAGGTCTATTTCGCGGCCCAGCGAATCGTTCGGAAAGACTTCAACGACAATACGGCCATCGGTCAGCGCCGATAGCTCTTCACCGAATTTCAGCGAGGCCTTGTGCCAGGAGTTCTGCTCATTGGCGAGATGGCCGAGCTTGAGCTTCAGCTCCTGCGCCATAGCGCTGGTCGAAAGCAAAGCGGCTACGGCAAACCCTGCTGCGATTTTCTTTATTGTGGAATTCAGTTTCATATCGATCCTCCCAATGGACTGTAGATTTCTGATGTTTGGATTGGTCAGCGCGCAGCGCCAAAAAGATCCGGCCGGGCTTTTGCGACCTCCGGAAGAGATTTCAAAATTTCACGAAGATGGGTACGCATTGCCTGTTCGGCGGCGGCGGCATCGCCTCTCACAACTGCGGCGACGATGGCTTCGTGCTGCGCGATCAATACGCGGATGTGAAGCTTTTCGACGCTAAGATAGCGCACGCGGTCCATCTGCGCCTTGACGTCTTCGATGACTCGCCAGGCATAAGATTTGCCGGCGGCATCTGCGAGCGTGCGGTGAAAATGCTCATCCAGCTTTACGAAGCCATCGGAATCGTCCTCAGCAACGCGCTTTTGAGCCTCAATCTGTCCGAGAAGCTCCTTGTGCACCGACTGATCGGCACTCTCCGCGACGATCTTTATGACGTCCGCCTCGATGGCTTCGCGGACGAAACGCGCATCCATGACCGCGTCTGTCGAAATCCGCGTTATCATTGTGCCGCGCTGCGGGCGGATTTGAACCAGACCGGCCTCTGCAAGCTTGATGAAGGCCTCACGAACAGGCTGACGGGACACATCGTAGCTGCGTGCGACTTCGGTTTCGGAAATCAGTTCGCCGGGCAGGAGTTCGGTGCGAACGATGCGTTCGCGCAAGAGTCGATAAAGCTGGGGAGCGATTGCTGTCCCAGAGTCAATGTCATCAACAAATGCAATGGCGGACTTTGCCACGCCCTTACCTCCCCAAAATCGAAAATGCTTATCCTCCATACTTCCATACTAGTCAACTCTTGTGTATGCATCGCCTTACATTCATGGCACCGATGGCTCGTTACGAGTCATGCCCTGGGAGCAAAGAAGACAAATGCGACAGACATGGCGATGGTTCGGCCCGCGCGATCTTACTTCGATCGACGACATGCGACAGGCAGGCGTGGAGGGTGCAGTCAGCGCGCTCCATCATATTTCAACCGGAACTGTCTGGACCGAGTTGGAAATCGCCAAGCGTCAGGATGAAATCGCACGCATGAAAGACGGCTCGCCTTCCGGCATTGCTTGGGAGGTGGTGGAAAGCCTGCCTGTTTCCGAAGACATCAAGAAACAAAAGGGCGAGTGGCGCCAGCACATTGCCAACTATAAGGAAAGCCTTGGCAATCTGGCCGCGCGCGGACTTGAGACGATCTGCTACAATTTCATGCCGGTCCTCGACTGGACGCGCACCGACCTTGCCTATCGCGTACCGCATGGCGGCACCTGTATGCGTTTCGATCTTATCGATTTCGCCGCTTTCGATATTCATATTCTGAAACGCTCCGGAGCGGCTGAACAATTTGGCTCAGAAATTACTGAGGCCGCGGCCGAGCGCTTTGCGACAATGACCGACGAGCGCAAGCGCGAACTCGCCTCGAACGTCACGGCCGGCCTGCCCGGCTCTGCCGAAAGCATGTCGACCGACGATGTGCTGCGTCATATCGCAGAATATGACGCAATCGATACTGCAAGGCTGCGCGCCAACTTCATCGCATTTCTTGAGGAGGTAACGCCGGTCGCCGAGAAACTCGGCATGCGCTTGTGCTGTCATCCGGACGATCCGCCCTTCCCGCTTCTGGGCCTTCCGCGGATCATGTCGACCAGCGATGATTATCGGAAGATCTTGGATGCGGTCGACAGTCCAGCCAGTGGCATGACTCTCTGCTCAGGTTCACTGGGCGCGCGGCCTGACAACGACCTACCGGCCATCATGCGCGAATTCGCTCCGCGCGTGCATTTTCTGCATTTGCGCAATGTGACGCTGGAAACGCCGGGCATGCCGTCCTCATTCCATGAAGCTGAACATCTAGGTGGCGACACCGATATGGTCGCCCTGATTGCCGAGATCGTAAAGGAAGAAGCGCGCCGCAAGAAAGAAGGTCGTGCCGATCACCAGATCCCGATGCGCCCCGATCACGGGCAGGACATCATAGACGACATCGGCCGCAAGGGTCAGCCCGGTTATCCGACAATTGGACGTCTGAAGGGCCTTGCTGAATTGCGCGGCATCATGACTGCTCTCACACATCCGGGCGTAGCGCTTAAATAATGAGAGAGCGGCTGTCGGCAAAGGCGGAAGGCTTGATGGCCTACCGCCCTGAAGATCACGGCACCGGGATCGTGCATATCGGTGTCGGCGCCTTCCACAAGGCCCATCAGGCTGTCTACACGGACACCGCCATTGCGGCCAAAGGCGGCGATTGGCGTATCCTTGGCGTCAGCCTGCGCAGCACCGAAGTCGCCGCCACTCTCAATCCGCAAGGTGGCCGCTACACGCTTGTCACACGGGATGAGAAAGGCGACCACGCTCGCATAATCGGCAGCATTGCCAAGGTGATCGTCGCGCCGCATTCGCATGAAGCCGTCATTGCAGCGATTGCAGACTCTTCCACGAAAATCGTCACCCTGACGGTCACCGAAAAAGCCTACGGAATCGATCGCGCCAGCGGCGGGCTGGACGTCGAACATCCAGCAATAGCGCATGATCTTACCGATCCCGACGCACCTACAGGCGTCGTGGGGTTTCTCGTTGCCGGGCTTAAACGGCGCATGGAAACGGCTGGCGGTGCGCTGACCATATTGTGTTGCGACAACCTTCCCGAAAACGGCAAGATCGTTTCTCAGCTTGTTTTGGATTTTTCCAGGCGAACTGATGCTTTGCCGGAAGAGTGGATTTCACAGAATGTGCGTTTCCCCTCCTCGATGGTCGATCGCATAACACCTGCCAGTACTCCACGTACTTTCGCGGATGCCGAAAGTCTCACTGGCTATAGCGACAATGCAGCCGTCGAGACGGAACCATTCACGCAATGGGTTATCGAAGACGATTTTACCGCCGGGCGACCCGCATGGGAGGCAGGCGGGGCATTGTTCGTAAAAGACGTCACACCCTATGAGAAAATGAAGCTGCGGCTCTTGAACGGCACGCATTCTCTTCTCGCCTATGCGGGGTTTCTCGCCGGTCACGAAACGATCAGCGAGGCTGTTTGTGATGCATCGCTGGCGAGGCTTGCAGAAAGACAGATGATAGCGGCGGCCAACACGCTGCCACCCATTCCCGGTATAGACCGCTATCGCGCCGAGTTGCTTGAACGGTTTTCAAACAAAGCAATACGGCATCTGACATATCAGATCGCCATGGATGGCACTGAAAAGCTGCCCCAGCGCATTCTGGCACCTCTGGCCGAGACCGTCGTAAATGGCGGCGACACCCGACCCTTCTGCTTCGCCATCGCGGCGTGGATGCGTTATTGCCTCGGTGTCACCGACAATGGAAACGTCTACAATTTGCGTGATCCACGGCAGGACATCATCGCCGCGCATGTCGCATCATGCGGACGCGATGCGGATCGTCTTTATGACAAACTCTCGGAAATTGCTGGCTTGCTGCCAGGCGAACCGGGCTCAAATCAAAATGTCAGAAGCAAGGTGATCGCGGATCTGCAATTGATGCTTGATAAAGGCATGGTGCAGGCGATCCGGACGCTCGCCAAATAAGAAAATTGTCGAGCTTATCCAGTAGATAACCTGGCAGGTCAGGCTACACAGGCCAATAATGTGCTCTCCTGTGCCGGGCCGCTATCGTGTGCGCGCTTCAACGCGGCTGCAATGAACCCATTTGTGAGACTCTTTAGAGACGGTGCAGCTTCGGCCTTGCCAGAGGCCGTTAACCCTGAAGCGCCATGCCGGGCCAACATGACATATCGGCCTTGAGATACCGCAGGAACAGTCTGGTCAGCTCTGACCAGACTGTGAATTGATATTTCAGATGATCGAGGCTCACACCGCCAGCAACGGCTGAGACTTCACCGAAGCTGTCCTGCCGCGCGATGGCGACGCTGCGAACCCAGTATCCCCATGTCGATTTCACCCTGATCTCCGGGGACAATTACCGGATCACCAACGAACTGCTTGCCAAGGATGCCGATGTCGTCATGGCCTACGATGTCAGCGAACATGTCCGGGCCGATGTCGTGCATACGGTCATGGAACCGATCGGCATCATTACGACCCCCGGCCATCCCCTGACCGCACACTCCGTTCTTTCCCTTACCGATTGCATGCCGTACCCGTTGATCGCGCCGGGCAATGACTGGCTCGTGCATATTGGCCTCAAGGCGTTGTTTCAGGGAACAAACCCGCTCGGCAGCGCGTCGCCTATGCGGAAAGGCCGGGCATATTGAAGGCTCTCGTGCAGCCTGGCCTGGGGATTGCGTTCCTCTCCTCGCCGGGCGTCGAACGTGAAGTGAGTGAAGGAAAACTCGCATGGACGCCGCTCGCCAACGGCATCATGAAGCCGGCAAAGGTCAGCCTGCTCGTACCACGCGGCCGCGCGTTGCCCAGCTACCAGACGGCATTCGTCGAGATACTGAAGAGCGAATTCATCGACTACGAGCGGGTGAACACCCGCATCATCTCCAGGGACGGATCGCGCAACCCCCACACGGCCAAGAACGCGTCCTCGCCGTCAAGCGTTTCCTCCGCAACGCGATGAAGCCTGTTCTATCTGTCGTGTATCGGATTTCGCCGCCGCCTTCGACGGCTAGCATACCACCCGTCGGTTCCAATCTGGTTGTGGCGCGGGCCGGGGCGTATTCACCCGCATCTGATTGTTGAGCGCCAAACGGGCTGGGCATGAAGCTGTATCGTTGAACTCAAGTTGGCTTCTGAGGAAGGTAGCTCGAGCCAGAGGACCGCCTCGTCCGCTATTTTTGCTATTGGCTGAGCAAAAGTGGTGAGTTGATAAGATGACCACGAGGCTTGTTCTATGTCGTCAAAGCCTGCGATGCAGAGTTCTTCCGGAATGCGGATAGAGAATTGGTGTCTGGCTGCGTCCATAAAGCCGCAGGCGATCAAATCTGTAGCGCAAAATACGCCGTCGGGCCGGATAGGGCGCGTCAAAAGGCGCTGAGCCAGTATTCTCCCGCTCTCATATCCAGTCGTACCAAGGCGTTCCACGCTGACCTCAATGCCCATGGCCTTTGCCGCTGCAACGAAGCCTTTCTCGCGCGCCATCAGGCTTGGCGTTCCTGCTCCGGAATTTGCGAAAGCGAGATTCTTGCATCCAGCACGAACAAAAGCCGTCACCACAAGGCTGGCTGCATTCTCGTCGTCCAGGTTGATCTTGAACGGACCTTCCTGTTCATCGTCTCTGTTTATGAGAACAAGGCGTTGCCCGCTTTTCAGGCAGAGCTGAGTGATCGATTTATCAGGCATCCCAGATAGGATTATTGAAGCATCAGCGCGATAACGGATAGCCTGCTTCAAGGCAGCATCAACGCTTTCATCTGACCTATCTGTGTTGATGAGCATCGCCACCTTTCCAGCAGCCTGCAATCGTTGCGTCAAAGCGCTGACCAGATTCGATCGATACGGCGTACCCACGTCCGATACGACGAGGCAAACTATACCCGTTTCGTTGCGCATAAGCCCGCGAGCCAGATGGTTTACGTGATAGCCGAGGTCTTCCGCTGCCTTCAGCACCTTCCGCCTGGTCTCGGGTGACACGCTTGCACCATTCGTAAAGGTGCGGGACACCGCTGAGCGAGAAACGCCTGCGCGTTCTGCGACTTCTTTGGCGCTAACGAACAGTTTTTCCATTTTTATGCAGGCTCACTTCATTGGCGTGAAACGTTTGCACTAGATTGCAAAGATGCGCAAGGTCACCCGCAAGCTACGTTTGTGGGATTAGATTTCTAAAACAGGTTGACACTCAAACATTGCTAATGCAGCATTTGCACACGCTTGCAATGGCGTATCGATGTGGAGGTGTCGATCAAACGGGAGGAAGTCATGGGTTCTGTTAGACGGGTTGCTGCACTCATTGCTGCAGGTGTTTCTCTGGGTGCGGTTTCGGCTCAAGCGGCGGGAAACCTGAATCTGATTTGTTCAGCAGATGTCGTTATCTGTGAGCAAATGAAGGCATCTTTCGAGAGCGCGAATGATATCTCGGTCAACATGGTGCGTCTGTCCTCTGGCGAGACCTACGCAAAAATCAGAGCTGAAGCTCGCAATCCTAAAACAGATCTATGGTGGGCAGGAACGGGCGATCCGCATTTGCAGGCAGCGTCAGAAGGGCTGACCGTTGAGTACAAATCGCCGCTGCTCGATCAACTTCAGGATTGGGCCCTGAAGCAAGCCGAGAGCGCCAATTATCGTACTGTGGGCGTTTACGCGGGAGCGCTCGGCTGGGGGTACAATACCGATGTTCTCCAGAAGAAGAACATCAAGGAACCCAAGTGCTGGGCTGACTTGCTCGATCCGATGTTGAAGGGCGAAATTCAAATCGCGAACCCCAACTCCTCGGGCACTGCCTATACCGCGCTTGCCTCTCTTACCCAGATCATGGGTGAGGATGAGGCGTTTGATTACCTCAAGAAGTTGAACGCCAATATTTCGCAATACACCAAATCCGGTTCGGCGCCTGTAAAAGCCGCCGCGCGCGGTGAGGCAGGCGTAGGCATCGTCTTCATGCATGACGCTGTTTCCATGGTGGTCGAAGGCTTTCCGATCAAATCCGTCGCTCCTTGTGAAGGCACTGGTTATGAAATCGGCTCTATGTCGATCGTGAAAGGCGCGCGGAATCTGGACAATGCCAAGAACTTCTATGACTGGGCGCTAAGTGCCGAAGTCCAGTCGCACATGAAGGACGCAAAGTCATTCCAGCTACCTTCGAACAAGAACGCCGAAGTTCCAAAAGAGGCGCCGAAATTCGAAGACATCAAACTGATAGATTACGATTTCAAAACCTATGGCAATCCCGCAAAACGCAAGGAACTGCTGGAGCGATGGGACCGGGAAATTGGCGCTAACGCCAACTGATCCACGATCTCATTTGGAGCACCGGCAGCGTTAAAACCGCTGTCGCGTGCACAACCACTCCAAAGCGCCAAGGCGTGCGAAGCGGGGACTGGGTATGAAATCACGCAATCGCAGGCTCGATATTGTGCTGTTTTTGGGGTTGGCAGCACTCACCCTGCTGCCCTGGTACAGGATAGAAGCCGGTTTCTACGGATTTTCCTGGCTATCAGACTTTCCCAATGATCCATCGGTCGCACCTGGCATCCTTCAGGCCTTTCTTCATGGACACCAATGGCTCGGCTTCATTGCGGTTCTGCTAGGTGCCGCAATTGGCGCGCGTTTCGTTGCAGATCCAATGCGACGAGGATCACTGCTTGTCTGGATCGGCGCGATCGGAATCGTGTTTCTGTTCGTACAAGGATTGGCAATCGGTTTTTCCGGCTGGACCTGGATTGTAACTGAAACGCTTTTCGGAGCATTGGCAGACGGCCAGCCTTCGATGGGCGCCGGCGCCGTATTAATGGCTTTGGTGTTTTCTCTCCTATTCTCATTCGGTCTTGCAGAACGCGGCGCGATGAAAGGGGATGCTTTCGTTGTAAGTTCGATCGCTCTGCTTATTTTACTGGTCGCTATTTTCGTCTTTTATCCCGTCGCCAGTATGCTGATCGGCGCATTCCAGGATTTCGACGGCTCTTTCAATCCTGATGGCTTCACACGCAACATCGTCGATCCTTCGATATGGAGCTTAGGTTGCGTCACCGGCGGTGGGCGTTGCGGTGTGGCGCTCAGAACTCTTTGGCTAGCCGTCATGACGGCGGGAGCCTCGACTATTCTGGGGCTCGCATTCGCGCTGATGGCGACCAGAACGGGGTTTCGTTACAAAAAAGGCCTGAGGCTGCTTACCATCCTGCCGATCATCACGCCGCCTTTCGTGATTGGCCTTGCATTAACCCTCCTGTTCGGACGCTCAGGCTTTGCCACTCAAGGGATTTCATACCTTTTTGGTGTTGAGCCGGGTCGCTGGCTTTATGGGCTGACTGGTATTTGGATCGCGCAGGTTCTTTCTTTTACGCCGATCTCGTTTCTTATCCTGATCGGTGTGGTGGAAGGCATCAGCCCTTCGATGGAAGAAGCATCGCAAACGCTGCGGGCCGACCGCTGGCGTACGTTCTGGAACGTTTCACTGCCGTTGATGAAGCCTGGGCTTGCGAATGCTTTCCTTATCGGTTTTATCGAAAGCATGGCCGATTTCGGCAATCCGCTGGTGCTTGGCGGCAGTCACGGCGTTTTATCGACGGAAATCTTCTTCGCTGTTGTCGGGTCACAAAACGACCCATCCAGAGCAGCCGTCCTGGCGATAATTCTTCTGTGCTTCACGCTTTCGGCTTTTCTCGCGCAAAGGCTGTGGCTTTCCGGAAAGAACTTCGCGACCGTCACAGGAAAAGGGGATTCCGGCGCCAACATCGCCCTGCCTCGATCCTTGTCGATTGGCGTATACATGCTGGTTATCCCGTGGGCGATTTTCACTCTGGTCGTCTACGCCATGATACTTGTCGGCGGCTTCGTAAAGACTTGGGGTCTGGACAACTCCTTGACCCTCGATCACTACGCCCGCGCGTTTTCGATCGCTATTCGCGATGGAACGATCGCCTGGACCGGTGTTGCGTGGAACTCGTTCTGGACGACAATGGAAATTGCATTGATATCCGCGCCGCTCACCGCAGCGGTCGGACTTCTGACGGCATACATTATCGTTCGACAAAAATTCGCCGGGCGTTCAGTGTTCGAATTCGCTTTGATGATGAGTTTCGCCATTCCGGGCACGGTCATCGGCATCAGCTACATAATGGCATTCAATCTGCCACCGCTGGAGATGACCGGAACTGCGTTGATCCTGATCGCTTGCTTCGTGTTCCGTAACATGCCGGTGGGCGTCCGTGGCGGAATTGCCGCCATGAGTCAACTCGACCAAAGCCTTGACGAAGCTTCGCTGACATTACGCGCAAACAGCTTCCGGACTATCCGGAAGGTCATTCTTCCGCTGTTGCGCCCCGCCATAACGGCCGCATTGGTCTATTCGTTCGTCCGGGCAATCACCTCCATCAGTGCGGTGATTTTTCTGGTCAGCGCCCAGTACAACATGGCCACGGCGTATATTGTCGGGCTTGTCGAGAATGGCGAGTACGGCGTGGCCATCGCTTACTCGTCGGCGCTGATCGTTGTGATGATCATCATCATAACGGGGTTCCAATTCATCGTAGGTGAACGACGTCTGCGCCGAGAGAACCGGATCGCCGTTACAGCGCCCCTGCAGAAGGAGAGGCTTGCTTGATTACGGAAAAAGGTTCTGTTGTCTTCCAGAACGTTCGCAAGGACTTCGGCGCATTTATAGCGATCCACGATCTATCCCTGACGATCGAGCCTGGAACCCTGGTTACATTGCTGGGGCCATCTGGTTGCGGAAAAACGACCACGTTGCGCATGCTGGCTGGGCTGGAGCATCCGACGTCAGGCAAAATCCTGATTGGCGGCGAGGATGCCACGATGCTGCCGGCGAATGAGCGCGACGTGTCGATGGTGTTTCAGTCATACGCCTTGTTCCCTCACATGACTGTCGGCGAAAACGTCGCCTATGGGCTCGAATCGTCAGGCTTCAAACGCAAAGAAGCCCGTGAGAAAGCTGAAGGAGCACTTGAACTGGTTGGTCTGGGAGGAATGAGCGTGCGCCTTCCTGCAGAGCTTTCCGGCGGTCAGCAGCAGAGGGTCGCTGTTGCACGCGCCTTGGTTCTCGAACCGCAGGTTCTGCTTTTAGATGAACCGCTTTCGAATCTTGATGCCCGGCTTCGCCGACGGGTGCGCACGGAAATTCGAGAACTTCAGCAGCGTCTCGGTTTCACTGCAGTTTATGTAACCCATGATCAAGATGAAGCATTGGCGGTTTCAGACCGGATCATTGTCATGAAGGATGGTGTGATCGCTCAGCAAGGCAAGCCTAGAGAGCTTTATGAAACGCCAGTGTCGGCGTTCATAGCCGACTTCATGGGCGAGGCTAATGTGGTGGATTGCCAGATCGTGGCGATGGAAAACGGCGTCGCCACGATCCGGATAGATGACCTTACCCATAGCCTCCCCGGGCGTGAAGCATCCTTAGGTTCCGCGAAGCTTGCGGTCAGGCCAAATGCAATCGCGCTCAAAGAGGAGTCAGACGCCGCTTTCGGTGGCCGGATCGCACATGCGGCATATCTTGGAGATCACGTCGAGTACGAAGTCGAGACAAGTAGCGGCAGGTTGTTTGTTATCGACCCGGCTGTGGAGCGGCCTTTATCTCCCGGTACCCATGTATCGATCGGTTTCAAGGAACGGGGCATCGCGGTTATCCGCGAGTGATCTTTTCTAATCCTAAATGAGGAAGTACCTAATGACATCAAATGTCATACCCGATTTATCTGCGCGCCTGGCATTTGCGGAAGAACTCGCGAAAGAAGCTGGAAAAATTGCCCTCGATTACTTCAATCGACGCGAAATGCTCATTGTTGAAACGAAAGGCGATCTTCAAGATGTCGTATCCGTAGCCGACAGGGAGGTGGAACTTCTGATCCGCAGGCGGTTTGCAGAGACATTTCCAGACGATGGCGTGCTTGGGGAAGAGTTTGGGCTAAATACCGGCAGCTCCGGCTTTACATGGGTGATCGACCCGATCGATGGTACCAGCCCCTTCGTGAATGGTATGCCGAGCTGGTGTGTATCTATTGCGCTTCTACACGACAGCCAGCCGGTTATTGGCGTGATTTCTGCACCCTGCAATGGCGAACTTTACGCGGCAGGTCTTGGGCTTGGCGCTCGACTGAACGGCAAGAAATTGGTGCTTGATGGTTCTCGTACAATTCGCAATGCCGTGACCGGCATTGGTGCGAACCATCATGTGAAGCCTGCCGATATGGCAAAAACGGTTGAGAGGCTTCTCGAAGAGGGTGGCAACTTTATTCGCAACGGGTCCGGAGCACTTATGCTTGCATATGTTTCCGCGGGACGGTTGGTCGGATATTATGAGCCTTATATGCACGCTTGGGATTGTCTCGCAGGCTATTGTCTAGTCAGTGAGGCCGGGGGATGGTTCCTTCCATTCCCGGTAGATGGAGACAGGCTTACCAAAGGTGCACCCGTGCTCGCAGCCGCTCCCGGCGCCGTTGAAGATCTCATGCGGATTGCAGGACTATCTATTCGTCAACGGATGATTTGATCTTTCATGGCCGCATGCTTGTGAGCACACCGTCATGTGCCACTTCCGGAATTCACATTGAGCTGTGTATGCGCCAGCAGCCGCACGACCCAGTCGACGAACACCCTTACCTTGTTGCTCAGGTGCTGGTTCGGTGGATAGACGATGTAAAGCGGTATCGGCTCGGAGTTCCACTCTGGCAGCACCTGAATTAGCTGACCATTTGCGAGCGCGTCGATCGCCATGAAATGCGCGAGCGGCGCGATGCCAAGTCCGGAAATCGCTGCCGCGAGATAGCTTCGTGCGTCGTTTACCGAAACGATGTAGCGGCCGTTAACTTCCACTTTTTCGCCCTGCCTTTCAAATTCGAACGGCATGGTCCGGTTGGTCTGCGCAAGAAAGTAGTTCACGCAGTGATGCGTGTCTTCGAGTTCCAAGGGATGCTGCGGCGCGCCGAACGCTTCAATGTAGCCTGGTGCGGCGCAAGTGATGACGTCAATCTCGGCGACGCGACGTGCAGTAAGAGACTGGTCCACCGGCACACCGCCTCGCAGAGCACAATCCACATTCTCCGCCAGATAGTCGACCGTTCGGTCACCAACCCCAAGATCGATGTGAATGTCGGGATATTTCTCGTGGAAATCGTTCAAAGCCGGAATGACGAGCAGATCTGCGAAGGCACCGGCCATCTCGACACGAAGCCGCCCGCTCGGGTTGGTGCGTGAGTGGGAAAGGCTGCCGTCCAGTTCGTCAATTTCGGTGACGATCCGTATTGCCCGCTCGTAGTAGAGGGCTCCGTCGGTAGTTACTATCACACGGCGCGTGGTGCGGTTCAGAAGCTTGGTCTGGAGATGCGCTTCCAGATTCTGGATGAGATTGGTCAACGTGGCTTTGGGTATACTCAGTGCCGCGGATGCCCGCGTAAAATTGCCTGTCTCCACCACGCGTATAAAGGCACGCATAGCCGAAAGCTGATCCATAGGATTTTCCCGTGCTGCATTGCAAGATTATTCGAAATTTCGAACAGTGATGTCAGTTTTACCATACTTATCCTGATAGAGTGAATAACGATATAGGTATGTAGAACCTGGGGCCAATTCTAAGCGAACTGGCTTTGGGCATGGGATCGAGACGATGACGGTTGAAATAAAGGATATGACGCTCGATAAGGTGGCCGGTGGCTCCGTGTCGGTGCGCGTCTATCAGGGAGCGGAATACGCCAAGGGCGCACCCGTGCTGCTTTATTTTCACGGCGGCGCGTTTCTCGAAACCGCTCCTCAGCATTGCCCCCTCGCCCAATGTCTGGCTGAGACTGGCGCTATCGTTGTCATGCCGGACTACAACGCTCCGCTCGGCGGCGTTTTCCCGAAGCCGTTGGAAGTCGGCTTCTCGATCTTTTCCTATCTTGCAAAGAAGCGGACCGGACTCGGTGACCGCAAATCGCAGCTTATCATCGGCGGCGAGGAGGCAGGCGGAAACGTCGCGGCTGGCGTCGCGCTCAAAGCGCGTGACCACTTTGCAAACGAGTTGGACGGACAAGTCCTGCTCTCACCGCTGCTCGACCCATTTATGGGCACTGCCTCTTTTCAGAAAGCCGAAGCGATCGGCATGCGCGAACGCTGGGCCGATGGCTGGAGCCACTATCTGAGTGGTGGAGTTTGCCACCCCTATGCGGCGCCCTCCCTATGCTCGCGACTTACAGGCATGGCGCCTGCACTTCTCATCTCGGCAGAAGACGATCCGCTTCTTGATGAGACACTGGTTTATGCTGACCGCTTGAAAGAAGCGGCCGTGAACGTGCAACAGCATATCCTCCCTGCCGGGGTCGGCTGGCCATCAATTCACAGCGGAAAATCAAGTCTTGCGGGGTGTTGGCAAGACAGTGTGAGACACGAGTTTTCAAGCTTCACCAGAGGCATAAGCATTCACTCATTTGAATTGAAGACAAAGCAATAGAACGCGGCCCGAAGGGCCACGAGGAGAAGATCAATGATATTGAAGAACAAACGCTGGGCCCTTGTGGGCGCCGGGCTGGGACTGGCTGTGTTCGTTTCCGCCACCGCCGTGTTTTTTGAGTTGCCAGGCAGAGTAGCTGTAGCCGAAGCCAATGCGTCGGCCGAGATCGCAGCCGTGCCCGTGACCGTCACCGTGGTCAAGCAACAAGATGTCGTGACGTGGCAGGAGTTTTCCGGCCGGCTGGAAGCTATCGACCGCGTGCAGATCCGCTCGCGCGTCGCCGGTGCCATAGAGTCCGTGAACTTCCGGGAGGGAGCGCTTGTTAAGGCGGGAGACCTGCTGTTCACGATCGATCAGGAACCGTATAAAGTCGCGGTGACACAAGCGCAGGGGCAGGTTTCGGCAGCCGAAGCAAGAGTGAAGCTCGCTACGACCGAGCTTGAGCGCGGCGAACGTCTCGCCAAGAGCAACAGCATATCGCAAAGCGACGTCGATACGCGCCAGAACGCGCTGGCGGAAGCCCGCGCCGCACTGAAGACGGCTGAGGCCACCCTCCGCGCCGCCACGCTGGAGCTTGGCTACACCGAAGTCCGCGCGCCTGTTTCCGGTCGCGTCGGCAGGGTGGAAATCACGACGGGCAACCTCGTCGCCGCTGGCTCGACCTCGCCAGCACTGGCGACGCTCGTCTCGGTCGATCCGATCTATGCCGGCTTCAATGTAAGCGAGGAAACGGTCGCCAAGGCACTTGCCGGGTTGCCCGTTTCCGACGGCGCACTCCAGCCGATCGAGCAAATCCCGGTCGAAGTCGGCACGCTCGCTGACGAAGGCACGCCGATCCGCGGCAAGCTCCAGCTCATCGGCAACGAGGTTGATGCGGCAAGTGGCACCATCAATGTGCGCGCCGTCTTTGACAATCCAGGCGGCAGGCTGATCCCCGGCCAGTTCGTGCGCATCCGCATGGGCGAGCCGCGTGCCGAAAACAAAATCCTCGTCAACGAGAAGGCGATCGGCACGGACCAGGACAAGAAGTTCGTCTTCGTCGTCGAAAACGGCAACAAGGTAGCCTACCGGCCGGTCGTGCTCGGCAGCCTTTCCGGAAATGAACGCATCGTCGAGAGCGGTCTAAATGCCGGAGACCAGATCGTCGTCAATGGTTTGCAGCGCATCCGCGCGGGCGCCGTCGTCGATCCCCAGGTGCAGGAAGCTGTCGCGGCCGTAAAGTAAGCAGCAAGACGCGGGGCGCCTCGGCGCCCTGCCCCGCATTTGCAGAATAATTTGAGGTCCACCGGCCGAGGGCAAGCCCGCCGGAAGGAATCGCTCGTCCCGTTTTCATCCCGGAGAGGGTGCAGAAAATGAACATTTCCAGATTCTTTATCGATCGCCCCGTCTTTGCAGCGGTGCTGTCGATCCTTATCGTGGTCGCGGGCCTGATCGGCATGCGTTCCCTGCCGATTTCCGAATATCCGGACGTCGTGCCACCATCGATTGTCGTGCGCGCCGTCTATCCGGGTGCCAACCCCGTTGTCATCTCCGAAACGGTTGCAACACCGCTCGAAGAGCAGATCAACGGCGTCGAGGACATGCTCTACATGAACAGTCAGGCGACGTCGGACGGCGTGCTGACACTGACTGTCACCTTCAAGCTCGGCACCGACCCCGACAAGGCACAGCAGCTCGTGCAGAACCGTGTCTCGCAGGCAGAACCCCGCTTGCCGCAGGAAGTGCGCGCGCTCGGTGTCACAACAGTCAAGAGTTCGCCAGACTTCATCATGGTGGTGAACCTCGTTTCGACAACGGACCGCTATGACATCACCTATCTGCGCAACTACGCGACCCTCAATGTCAAAGACCGCCTGGCCCGCATCGAGGGCGTTGGCCAGGTGCAGGTTTTTGGCGCGGGCGACTATGCGATGCGAGTGTGGATCGACCCGCAAAAGGCAGCCGAGCATGCGCTTGCTGCCAGCGACATCACCAATGCGATCCGTGAGCAGAATGTGCAGGCCGCAGCCGGCATAATTGGCGCTTCGCCGACGCCGCTCGACGTCAACCTCCAGCTAAACGTCAACGCGCAGGGGCGCCTGCATACGCCGGAGGAATTTGGCAACATCATCGTCAAAACTGGCGCGGAGGGCCAAATCACGCGCCTTCGGGACGTCGCGCGCATCGAGATGGGCGCGGCCGAGTATACGCTGCGCTCGCTTCTCGACGGCGAGCCGGCTGTCGCAATCGCAGTGCTCCAGGCCCCAGGCTCCAACGCCATCGAGATCGCCGACAACGTACGCGCGACAATGGACCAGTTGCAGATCGCCATGCCCGACGGCGTGAAATACGAGATCGTCTACGACACAACGGAATTCGTCCGCGCCTCAATCGACAAAGTCGTTGATACGCTGCTCGAAGCCATCGCGCTGGTCGTTCTCGTCGTCATCATCTTCCTGCAGACCTGGCGGGCCTCGATCATCCCGCTGCTGGCCGTGCCGGTATCCATCATTGGCACCTTCGCCGTGATGTATGCCTTCGGCTTCTCGATCAACGCACTCACCCTGTTCGGTCTGGTGTTGGCGATCGGCATCGTCGTCGACGACGCGATCGTCGTCGTCGAAAATGTCGAACGCAACATCGAAAACGGCCTCAACCCGCGAGAAGCGACATATCGAGCAATGCGCGAAGTCTCCGGCCCGATCATCGCCATTGCGCTGGTGCTCGTTGCCGTCTTCGTGCCGCTCGCCTTCATCAGCGGCCTTTCCGGTCAGTTCTACCGCCAGTTCGCGCTGACCATCGCCATCTCGACAGTCATCTCGGCCATCAATTCACTAACGCTTTCTCCTGCACTTGCCGCCCTTCTGCTGAAGGATCACCATGCGCCAAAAGACTGGCTGACGCGCATCATGGACCGTCTCTTCGGCTGGTTCTTCCGCGGCTTCAACCGGTTTTTTGGTGCGGCTTCGAGCGGTTATGGCCGTAGCGTCGGCGGGCTCGTCTCGCGCAAATCGATCGTCATGCTTATCTATCTCGTGCTGGTCGGCGCCACCTATGGGGTGTTCAACGCCGTACCGGGCGGCTTCGTGCCGGCGCAGGACAAGCAATATCTCATCGGCTTTGCCCAGCTTCCGGACGGTGCCACGCTGGACCGCACGGAAGAGGTGATCAAGAAGATGAGCGAGATCGCGCTGGCACAGCCGGGCGTCTCCCATGCCATCGCCTTCCCGGGCCTGTCGATCAACGGTTTCACCATCGGCTCCAACTCAGGCATCGTCTTTGCCACGCTGGACAGTTTTGAGGAACGCACGACGCCTGAACTCTCCGGCGGGGCGATCGCCATGCAACTGAACCAGAAGTTCGCGGGCATCCAGGACGCCTTTATCGCCATGTTCCCGCCGCCGCCGGTCAACGGCCTGGGCACCACGGGCGGCTTCAAGCTGCAAATCGAGGACCGCGCTGGCCTCGGCTATGAAACGCTTGACGAGGCAACCAAAGCCTTCCTCGCGAAAGCCTATCAAACGCCGGAACTGGCGGGCCTATTTTCCAGCTTCCAGATCAACGTCCCGCAGCTCTATGCCGATCTTGACCGCTCCAAAGCGCAGCAACTCGGCGTGCGGGTGACGGACGTATTCGAAACTTTGCAGATCTACCTCGGCTCGCTCTACGTCAACGACTTCAACGCGTTCGGGCGCACCTACAGCGTGCGCGTGCAGGCCGACTCTGCCTTCCGCGCCAAGCCGGAAGACATCGGCCAGCTCAAGGTGCGCTCGCAATCGGGCGAGATGATCCCGCTTGCCGCGCTGCTGAAGGTCGACGCCACGACGGGGCCGGAGCGCACCACACGCTACAATGGCTTCCTCGCTGCCGACATCAATGGTGCGCCAGCTCCGGGCTTCTCCTCCGGTCAGGCGGAAGCGGCTATCGAAAAGATCGCAGCCGAAACTTTGCCCGCAGGGATCGATTTCGAATGGACGGACCTGACCTACCAACAAATTCTAGCCGGCAATTCCAGCATCATCGTTTTTCCGCTCGCCCTACTGCTCGTTTATCTCGTGCTGGCCGCGCAGTATGAAAGCCTGACCCTGCCCATCGCAATCATTATGATCGTACCGATGGGCGTGCTCGCGGCTTTGGCCGGGGTCTGGTACACCGGCGGAGACAACAACGTCTTCACCCAGATCGGCCTAGTGGTGCTGGTGGGTCTATCGGCGAAGAACGCCATCCTCATCGTCGAGTTCGCGCGCGAACTCGAATTCGAGGGGCGTAACCCGGTTCAGGCCGCGATCGAGGCAAGTCGCCTGCGCCTGCGCCCGATCCTCATGACTTCCATGGCGTTCATCATGGGTGTTGTGCCGCTGGTGCTGTCGACGGGCGCAGGTGCCGAAATGCGCGCCGCCATGGGCCTTGCCGTATTTTCCGGCATGATCGGCGTGACCTTCTTCGGCATCTTCATGACGCCGGTATTCTACGTGCTGCTGCGCAAGCTTGCAGGCAACCGGCCGCTCATACATCACGGCAAGCCCGCTCTCGAAGAAGCCCGGCCCGACAGCCTGCAGGTCTCGCAGCTGTAACTTCGAGAAGAGTATGGAATAGATAATGGCTGAGCACTGCTCAGCCATTCTCCCGCAATTATCGCAATAACTTGATGAACTGGCTGAACCCCCCGTCGCGCCTTACGCGAAGATTTCCGCAAGTTCCTTCACGTCTGCGCCTTCCTTGATGTAAACCTTGAATGCGCCAGGCCTCCTCGTTGCCCTCAATGGGATACCGCGACAGTAAGAGACGACACGACGATTACGGCTGGAGTGGCCGGAGGAAATCGCCCGACGGCGGTGAGCGGTCTGCCAACCACTCCTTATCAGCGCTTCCTAGTGTTCAGGTCGCGTAATAATGTAGATCGCGCATGCCGCCATCAAGCCTGCAACGATTATGGCCAACATCAGTCCGGGCTGTGCGCCAAACCAAAACAGAACGTAGCCGAAGCTTATACCCGTGCAGGCCATAAGCTTTGCCCGGCGCGGTATTGCACCACGCAGACGCCAGTTTTCGATAACAGGACCGAAGCGAGGATGATTGAGCATCCACGCTTCCAGTCGTGGCGAGGAGCGCCCGAAACACCATGCCGCGAGGATCAGGAAAATCGTTGTCGGCATGATCGGCAGCACGGCGCCGATGATGCCGAGAGCCAGCATGACAAAGCCCAGCGCCAGAAAACCTGCCCGTCTCGTTTTGGTGAGAGCCGCCCCTTTCGGGGTACGACGTGGTGGTGAATTCATCCGTGCTGTAGAACAGTCCGAGGTTCTTCGCTCATCCAAGCATCTCCTTAACCAGGCCATGAACGCGCCGGAAGGCAGCTTCGGCACCTGCTACGACGCGATCTTCTTCAGCCTCGCTCAACTCCAGCATATCAAGTGCTGCAGTGAATGTCCGCCAGTGAAGACCGCGCCCCTCCGGTGCTCCAGCCAAATGGCGCGCGCCGAATTCCTCGGACAAGCCGAGCTTGGCTGCTTCCTTCAAAAGGAAAGCCGCTCCCAAATTCGAACCTTCCGCTACATAAAGCCAGCCGAGCGCAACAGGTATGTCGGCCTCTTCGTCAAACCCCGGCGGGGTGGCGCTTGTCGGCGAGGCCAGGCCGAGATCGACAAGGTCTTGCTCGATCAGGTCCAGACGCCGGCGACCGGCAAGATCGGGCAATAGAGTATCGAGAGCGGTGTTGGAATAGAGAGCGTCTATGTCTCGGTGAAACTGGTGCTGTACCTTGACGAACAATCCATACTTTTCCCGGCTTTCGAACGGTTTTCCGGCCATGATCGACTTGTCGAGGCGATCATGTGTCTCATTGGTTCTCGCCTTGAGCCGTTTTGCCCGGCCAATCATTGGCGGGGTTTCGATATCAATTATTTCGTTCATCTCGTGTCAGTTCTCTCGATGAATAGGCCTTGTGGGAAGAAACGGTCTCTCGCCTGGCTATAGATTTCTACCACACCATGTGTTCGGTCGCGCCACACGCACAACGGCACCATCCTCGCGTACACAATGTAGATTTAACACGCAACATCAATGATTTAGAACGAATCTAGAAACTGTTATGAGCTATCGTCACCATCAAAGCGACGCATTGTCGATGACGAAGCGGTACTTCACGTCACCCTTTAACATCCTCTCATATGCCTCGTTCACCTGATCAGCCTTGATCATTTCGATATCCGCCACGATGCCATGTTCGGCGCAGAAATCGAGCATTTCCTGTGTCTCGGCAATACCGCCGATCATAGATCCCGCGATCGAGCGTCGTTTCATGATCAGATTGAAAACTTCAGGCGATGGATGCGGTGAAGCTGGAGCCCCGACAAGCGTCATCGTGCCATCGCGCTTCAGCAGAACCAAGAAGGCATCAAGATCGTGAGGTGCCGCGACAGTATTGATAATCAGATCGAAGCTTTGGGCGTGTGACGCCATTTCATCCGCGTTGCGGGATACCACGACTTCATCGGCACCGAGCGCCTTGGCTTCCGCGCGTTTGGACTCCGAAGTGGTGAACGCCACAACATAAGCACCCATAGCGTGGGCCAGTTTGATGCCCATGTGCCCGAGGCCACCGATACCGACAATACCGACTTTTTTACCCGGACCAGCATTCCAGTGGCGTAGCGGCGAGTATGTGGTGATCCCTGCGCAGAGCAGAGGCGCAACGGCGGCCAACTGACCCACGCTGTGTTTCACGCGAAGAACGTAACGCTCGTCCACAACGACGTTCTGCGCATACCCACCCAGCGTATGGCCGGGTGCGTCTGTCGTCGGGAAATTATAGGTCCCAATCATATGGTCGCAGTAATTTTCCAATCCATCGTCACACTGGTAGCAGTGCCGGCAGCTGTCGACGATGCAGCCAACACCGACCAGATCTCCTTCCTTGAAACTGTTAACGGCGCTTCCAACGGCTGATACGCGTCCGACGATCTCATGCCCCGGAACGCACGGATAAACGGTACCCGCCCACTCGCCCCTCGCTTGATGGAGGTCAGAATGGCATACGCCGCAGTAGGCAATATCTATTTTGACATCCTGAGGTCCAGGTTGCCGACGTGTGATTTCAAGGCGCTCGAGTGGCTTGTCTGAAGCCAGATTTCCAAATGCTATGGTCATGATTGTCTCTTTTGTTAGGGAAAGACGGTAACGCGAAGGGGATGTTCACCGCGAACGCGCGCAGCCTCAAGCTTTGCCGTAAAATCCTGATTGGCAAATTTTAATCCGACCTACGAAGTTCATTTTTTCGCGAGCTAACACGCTTTTCGAATGCGCCAGCGATATGACGGCAATATACCCTCCACAGGAAAGAGGCGGCGTGCCGCCTCTTTCCTTGGCGTCATTACGCAGAGAGATGCTCGCCAAAGAAGGCGTTCAAACGGTCGAAAGGAATAAGATCGACGCGGTCATAGAGATCGACGTGGCCAGCACCTTCAACCCATACCAGCTCCTTCGGTTCGGCCGCCAACTTGAAAGCCGCCTCGCTGAACTCGCGCGAATGCGAGACATCGCCTGAGATGAACATCATGGGGCGTGGGGAAATCGTTTCGATGTCGTTGAACGGATAGAAGTTCATGAACTTCACATTGCTGGTCAGTGTCGGATGGGTGGTTCGCTCTGGCGACTGACCTTCAGGCGTAAACTGCCCGCGCGGCGTGCGATAAAAATCAAAGAACTCGTCGCCGATAGCGTTGCCCGTCAACTCATGCGGCGAACCGCTGGTGAGAAGCACATCTCCCCCTTCGAATTCGACATATCGCTGCTCGGCTGCCTGAGCGATGATCTGCTTGCGTTGCTCGACGGTCTGCGATCGATTGAGAGCGTCCCGGTTGGCGGCACCCATGTCATACATACTAACCGTTGCGATTGCCTTCATGCGCGGGTCGATCTTTGCCGCACTGATCGCAAAGCTACCGCTGCCGCAGATTCCGATCGCGCCAATGCGATTGCGGTCAACGAATGCCCGCGTTCCAAGAAAATCGACGCCGGCACTGAAAGCCTCGGCGTAGTGATCCGGGGAAACGAGGCTTGAAGGTGCGCCTTCGCTCTCTCCCCAGAACGGCAGGTCTATCGACATGGTCACAAAGCCCTGCTCCGCCATCTTCGTCGCGTAGAGATTGGCGCTCTGTTCCTTCACCGCCCCCATAGGATGGCTGACGACGAGCGCCGGGTGACGAGAATTGCGGTCGAGACTCTTCGGTGTGTATAGATTTCCCGCGACGTTCATCTGGAACTGGTTCCGGAATGTCACTTTCTCGATATCTACCTGATCGCTAACGTAGAAATTATCTGCACCATTCGACAAATCCTGAGCTTGAGCAAAGGAAATGCCACCGAGCGATAGCGCGCCTACCGTGGCCGCGCCTGTCAGCAGCATCATTTGGCGGCGATCAATTTCGGTGGACAGGCTATCGGCATTAGAATTTCGATTCTTAGTCATGAGTCTTCCTTTCGATTGCATTTTCAGGGGGTGATTATTCGGGTTTCAGCATGCGCTGACCGTTACCGATGAGAACGACCGCCGCGACGGCAAGAGCCACGCTTCCGGCGAAAGTCGCATTGATAGAAATGCCATCGAGAAGCAGACCACCGACCACTGCGCCCAGAAGGATCGATGTCTGGATCGCTGCGACCATGAGGCTGCCGGCGGCTTCGGGAGCGTCGTCGGCGTTTTGTGACATCCACGTCATCCAGATCACCGACATTGCGGTGTTCATTGCGCCCCAAATGGCGAGGAAAGCGCCTGTCACGATCACTGAGCCGCTAAGGAACAGGAGTGCGAGCGTGCAAGCACCCATAAGCATGGCGGGTAATTTGAGAAGTGGGGCGATACGATCGCCGACAACGCGGCCTGCGGCCCATGTGCCGACAAAGCCGCCGCAGCCAAGGACGAGAAGCAGAATCGACAATGTGGTCACATCGGCATGCGTTATCTGCTCCAAATATGGACGCAGATAGGTAAACATGGTGAAAGCCGAGCCCCAGGAAAGCATTGAGGCAATGAGCCCCAAGAGGAAATAGGGTCGCTTCAACAAACCGAACATCGACCGGAAATCCTGCCGCTGCCTCGCAGGCAGAGAAGGCAAAGCGACCAGATGCCAGACGAGGTTAATGGCAACGATTGGGACGAGTGCCCAAAACACCTCGCGCCATCCGAACATGCCGCCGAGATAGCTTCCGATCGGGGCGGCGAAAGCCGCCGCAATTGCCTGACCACCATACATGATAGACAACGCGCGCGGGACATCGGCTTTCGGAACAAGCTGCATGATGACGGCGGTGGCGAGTGCCCAGAAGCTGCCGATGCAGATACCGAGCAGGGCACGCCCAACCATCAGGATTGTGAAACTCGGGGCTGCTGCAACAAGTACCAGGGATACAAGCATCAGCGCCGTCATTGAGATGAGGACGGTTTTGCGATTTACCCTTCCGGCTGCGGTTGTGATAAGCAAGCTCGCAGCAATGGCAAACAGGCCACTGATCGAAATCGCCTGTCCGGTTTGCCCTTCCGTGGCGTGAAGGCCTTCGGCCATCGGCGTCAGGAGGCTGACCGGCATGAATTCCGAGGCAATCAACATCGCGACGCAGAGCGCCATTGAAAGGACTGCGCCCCATGCGGCGGTCGGTTGGTCTTTTATATCGGGGAAGGTCGCAACCATAATATCTGCCTCACTCGTGCAACGCACTGGTCGGACATAGATAGAAGCTATTCGTTCTTTCGATTAGGCGCTCAAATCGGCATAGACTAATCGATCGGGTCGATTAATCTGGCGTCGGCGTCAGGAGGGCGTATGGCTAAAACAGATTTTAACCAGCTAACTTGGTTTCGGGTGGTTGCCGAAGAGCGCAGCTTCACAAGGGCTGCGGCAAAGCTGGGCGTCGCACAATCGACACTCAGCCACACCATCAAGCAACTCGAAACCCGCATGGGCATAAGGCTTTTGGCGCGCACGACGCGAAATGTCGCGACGACAGTTGCGGGTGAACGCCTGCTTCAGACGATCACGCCGCGCATGGCCGAAATCGAGAACGAGATCGCCGCACTTATGGAGTTTCGCGAGAAGCCATCAGGCACCATCCGATTGACGCTATCGGATCATGCACTGGCGAGTGTGGTCTGGCCGAAACTGAAACCGGCTCTCGTCGCTTATCCAGATATCAAGGTCGAGCTGATCCTCGACAGCACTTTTCGCAACATTGTCGAGGAAGGATTTGACGCTGGCGTTCGGCTGGGTGAAAGCGTCGAAAAAGACATGATCGCGGTCAGGATCGGCCCTGACTGGCGGCTGGTTGCTGTAGCCTCGCCACACTATCTAGCCAAGCACGATGCTCCAAAGCATCCAGACGAACTTATCGGCCACGTCTGCATCAATATGCGCCATGAAACCGCTGGCGGACTTTATGCTTGGGAGTTCGAAAAAGATGGCCAGGCGCTCCGTGTTCGGGTCGACGGACAACTGACCTTCAACAATTCCTATGCGATGATCGACGCGGCGGTCTGCGGGTATGGTATCGCATACGTTCCGGAAAGCATCGTGGAACGGCAACTTGCCGAAGGCGAACTCATCCTGGTGCTGGACGACTGGTCGCCCTTGTTTGACGGCTACTTTCTTTATTTCCCAAGCCGTCGTCAGAATCTCCCGGCGTTCAAGGTCATAGTCGACGCGCTTCGTTATAGGATTAGTTGATTGATAGCCGCCCCACAGTATCTCAGCACCGTGACGGCTCCCCTCAGTATCAGTGAGAACAGTTTAACCTTGGACGGGATATCAATATGTTGCCCGCGCGGCCGTTGTTATCAGTTAGCTCAATCTTATATCATTTCTCCCATCGCGCGAACGGCTGTTGAATAACCGCGCGGTCCCAGACCGGCAATCACGGCTGTCGCTACTTTGGAGACCAGCGAATTGTGATAGATCGCCTCACGGCGATGCACGTTCGAAATATGCAGTTCGATGATTGAACCGTTGAACATCTTCAGCGCATCTAAAATCGCAATCGAAGTAAATGTGAAGGCGGCAGGATTGATGATGATGCCGGCGGCTTCATTCTCGATTGCCTCATGGATCCATTCGATCAACTCGTACTCGCGATTGGATTGATGGAATACGACGTGCACGTCACCGGCAGCCGTACGACACATCTCTTCCACTTCCGCTAAAGTCGTAGATCCGTAAATATGCGGCTCGCGTTTGCCCAAACGGTTCAGATTTGGCCCATTCAGAACATAAATCGTCTTTGTCATTTCAGATTTCCGTCAAAGTCAGCCCGTGTACCCGAAGTAGCGCGGGACAAAGAGAACGAGGGATGGGAACAGAGTGATCAGCATCAATGCGCCGATCAGCCCTAGAAGGAACGGCAATATATCACGCAGGATCGCACCCATCGGAGCACCTGAAACACGCTTCACCACGAACAGAAGCAGCCCGTAAGGTGGCGTCACCAGACCGATCATGACGTTGAACACCACCACGACACCGAAGTGGATGATGTCGATTCCCAGCGCATTGGCCGTCGGGATCAGTACGGGCACGATAATCAGAATGATCGTCGTGCCTTCAAGCACCGCGCCAAGCAAAAGAAGCAGAAGGTTGACCAGCAAGAGGAACGTCAGCGGCGTCAGATCGAAACTCAACAGGAAGCTGCTGATCGAGTTGGGAATGTTCTCGATGGTGACGATGTAGTTGAACACAAGTGCTGCAGCGATCAGCATGCCGATGGATGTCGTCGTGCGTGCAGCAGAAACCAGCGAGCTGTAGAATTCACGCAGCCCCACATCGCGGTAGATCACCATCGAAATGAAGAGTGCGTAACCTGCGGCGACCGCGGCGGCCTCTGTCGGCGTCATCACACCGCCGCGCAACCCGACGATCAGAACAACGGGCAGCAGCAAAGCTGGCAAGGCCCTGAACGTAATGCCCGGCAAATAGCGGAGCGGTACGGGAGCTTCGGTGGGGAAATTCTGACGGCGTGCACTCCAGCCGACGATGATCATCTGGCTGAGCGAAATCAGCAGCCCCGGCAGAATTCCGGCGAGGAACAGAAAGCCTATCGACGCATTCGACACCAGCGCGAAAATGACCATGGGAATGGAAGGCGGCAGGATCGGAGCCACCACAGCCGTCACCGCAGTCAGCGCGGCAGCAAAACTCGGCGTATATTTCCCGTCCTGCGTCATCATTTTCATCATCATCTTGCCCATGCCGGCGGCATCGGCGATGGCCGATCCGGACATGCCGGCGAAAAGAAGACTTTGCAGAACGTTGACCTGTGCGAGACCACCCCGGAAGCGCCCGACCAGCGCATTGGCGAAGCTGAGAAGACGCGTGGTCATCGAACCGGAATTCATCAGTTCCGCTGCAAGAATGAAGAGCGGAACCGCCAGCATCGTATAGCTGGTGTACATGCTGTTCAGAAGTTGCTCGGCAGCCGTTCCCATATCCAGACCAGCCAGCCAGAGATAGAAGATCGACGCCAGGATCATCGAATGGCCGACAGGCAAACCGAAAAGCGCCAGTCCGATCAAAAGAGCGATACAGGCCGTAAAAGGATCAACGAGATTCATACGGCAGGCCCAATCGTGTCATCGGCCTTGCGGCTCGATCGTTCGATCAGCGCGTGCCACAATATCCACAAATAACGGCACGTGACCGCCACGGAAAACAGAATGTAGATGGAGAAAAGCAGGTCGAAGCGAATCTTGAGATAAGCCGTCGACTGGATTTTCATGAAGCTGACATAGCTCCAGGCTGCAGGTAGCGAGTAAAGGTAGAGGCCGATCAACACCAGCGCGGTTATGATAACCATGACCCGCCGCACACCTCTGCTGACCGACGCGTAAAGGAGATCGAAACGGATCTCCTCATCTTCCCGCGCAACGAAAGCCGCGCCCCAGAGCACCATCCAGAGCCACATGATCACAGTCAGTTCGGAAGACCAGCCCGTAGGCAAATTCAGAAAATAACGGAAAACGACCTGGAGCAGGAAGGCAAAGAACATCACCGCAAGCATCAAAGCCTGAATGTTCTCTGCCCTTCGCCTAAGCCACTCTCCCACACCGGACAGACGCATCTCGAGCTTCCTCAACGACCAGAAAGACTAGAAGGATGCAGCTCATTCCCGAGCTGCATCCGGCTAATATAAAGTTCAGAGGGCGTTGATCTTTTCGAGCAAACCTTCAGGCCAGGATTCGGCCATGCTGGAATCCAGATAGAATTTCTGGGCATGAGTGCGGAAGGCCTCAAGATCGGGCTCGTAGATGTCCAGCCCCTGACCGCGGAACTCCTCGATCAGAGCAGCTTCGTTGCTGACATGCTGCTCGTTGCTCCATGCGATTGCGGTGTCGGCAGCGCCCTGGAGGCGTTGTTGCTGCTCCGGTGTCAGCTTCTCCCAGGTAAGGGAGGAAATCGTCAGCACGTCGAAGCCGACCAGATGCGACGTCTGAACGATCTGCTTCATTACCTCGTAGAATTTCATGTTCTGCACATTTGGCAGCGGGTTGTCCTGACCGTCGATGGCGCCCGTCTGAAGTGCCGTATAGGTTTCGGCATACGCAACCGGGGTCGGGTTTGCGCCCAGCGATTGCCCGAGGAATTGCCATGCGTCGCCACCCGGCATGCGTAGACGGATTCCTGCGAGATCGGCAGGCGTACTAATCTTCTTGTCCGTTCGCAGACCGACATGACGGGCTCCGAAATAGGTCGGCCCCAGAACGCGGATCTTCAGCTTCTCTTCTGCCAGCTGCTTCATTTTTTCACCCTCTTCGCTCTGGAAGAATGTGACGAGGTGATTTGCATCGCGGAAAAGATAGGCGGACGTCAAAATCGACCATTCGGGAAGTTGCTCAGCAATATCCTGAGGAGCGATGTTGCCCATCTCGAGATTGCCGCGCTGCAATGCAACCAGTTCGGTTCCCTGACGGAAAAGCGAAGCACCATAATATCCCTGATATTTGAAATCTTCGCCAAGTTCGTCCGAGAAGCGCTTCATCATTTCGGCGCGAATGTCCTGCTGCGAGAAAACAGCGGAGAAGCGAAGTGTTTCCTGGGCCTGTGCAATCGATGGCAAGCCGGTCATCATCATAAGAGCCGCGCCCGCGGCCAATAGCATTCGGCGTGTAGAAACAATCGTCATGAATTCCTCCCTAAGTGAACCGGACGGCCCCTCCGCCGTCATTCTGGTCAATTTTTTACACAAGGGAAAACGACGATCAATAGGTAAATTCAAAATCATCATAGATTTTTCATTACATCATTTCTATCGGAGCTTGCCGCAGTCCTTTTGGATCAGCTAAGAACGCTGAAACCGGAACCCTGATCGTGCAAGATCCGACCTCATTTCCAGCGACTGTGGGAGAAACTGCTTACGAGCGGATTCGCCTGGATATCATTTTCGGCAGATTACAGCCGGGCGCACGCCTAAAGCTTGATCAGATAAAGACGGTTTATAATGTCAGTGTCAGCACGCTGCGCGAGATTCTTTATCGTCTATGCGCGGAAAGTCTTGTCCTTGCAGAAGGACAGCGCGGCTTCACTGTAGCGCCGGTATCGCAGAAAAATTTTCGCGAAGTAGCGGGGATGCGCGAGTTTCTCGAAACCCATGCGCTGGAAGAATCTTTCCGCCGAGGCGACGTGGAGTGGGAGGCAGGGGTGGTCGCTGCTCACCACCGGCTGTCCCGGCTGGAAACCCAAATGCTGTCAGGCAACCGCTCCGAACCCGAAGTGTGGAAGCGCTACGATTGGGAGTTCCACCGCGCTCTGATCGCGGCTTGCGGATCGACCGCGCTGCTGGCAACCCATGCCAGAATATTCGATCAGTATCTGCGCTACCAAATCATCGCCGTGATTTTTCGAGGCGAGCAAGCGGCAAACGAACATCGCGAACTGCTGCAGCTCGCGCTCTCACGCGATCACGTAAAGGCGGGACAAATTCTCAAACGTCATATCCACGCCTGCGTCGAACACACCGTTGAAAACGGCTTATTGCCAAAATGACATCTGTTCTCAGAGATTTGCTAGTCCCATGACATCAGAAAATGAAAACGGCATTGATAGCCGCAACCAGCTATCCATCAGCGAAGATGCTTATCGCCGGATACGATCCGACATCATTTTCGGACGCCTACGCCCGAGCCAGAAGCTGAAGCTGGAAGGACTTCGCGATGGGTACGGAGCCAGTATCAGCACTCTGCGCGAGATATTAAACCGGCTGGCTTCCGAGGGGCTTGTCGTCGCCGAAGGACAGCGCGGTTTCGAAGTCGCGCCCGTTTCCGTAGAAAACCTGAAGGAAATCGCTGCATTGCGACTTCTCCTGGAAACCCATGCGCTCGAGCAATCTTTTGCGGCGGGCGGGGTCGATTGGGAAGGCGATGTCGTTGCAAGCCATCACAAGCTGGCCACGCTGGAACGGCGTATGGCCAATGGGGACATGTCCCAAACCGAGCTTTGGAAACGATATGACTGGGAATTTCACCAGTCTTTGATTTCCGCATGCGGCTCGGCAGTCCTGATGGAAACCCACGCAGCGATTTTCGATAAATATCTCCGATACCAGATGATTGCACTGTCATTTCGCGGCGATATCGCCGCGAGCGAGCATCGCAGCCTGCTCGAAGCGGCGCTGAAGCGCGATTCCACCACGGCACGCGACGTATTGGAGCGCCACGTAAGCGGCGGTCTCGAACACGCTCTATCGACGGGAACGATCTTGTAAAACATAGGATCGGCAAAATCTCCGATAAAATTGGAATCGGCATTTAAATTTCAATTGGTCCCATGTATCTTGCGCCCAAGATATTCTGCATGGAGACCGACGTGATCAGACTAGGATTGATAGGTGACAACATCAGGCAGTCAAAATCGCCGCTTTTGCATCGTTTGTCCGGCCAGCTTACCGATCTCGACGTAACATATGAATCCTTGATCCCGGCTGATCAAAAGCAGGGATTCGACGATTTGTTTGACTGGTGCGCCAGTTCGGGTTTCCGTGGGATCAATGTGACCTTCCCCTACAAGGAGCGCGTGGTATCGCGCCTGAATATCGAATGTCCTACGATTCTGGCGCTCGGTGCCTGCAATACGGTGATTTTCGACGAGGGCCGTCCGAAAGGCTACAACACCGATTATTCCGGCTTTTGCGCAGCGTTCCGCCAGGCTTTTCCTGATACGCTGCCCGGACACGTCGCAATGGCGGGCGCGGGCGGCGTCGGTAAGGCAGTTGCGTTCGGGCTGGCCGATCTGGGGGCCCAGAGTATCGCTTTGTTCGATCCTTCTGTCGAGCGCGCTCAGGCGCTGGCAGATGCCTTAGCAGCCTTCGCTCCACAGATAGAAGTCAGGTTGGCATCCGACATCAAAAGCGCCTGCGCTTTCGCGCAAGGCCTGGTCAATTCCACTCCGCTCGGCATGGATGGTTATCCCGGCAGCGCCTTCCCGCCCCATCTACTAGCGGGTAAGCAATGGGTCTTCGACGCGGTTTATACACCGGTCGAAACTCGGTTTCTAAAAGAAGCCAGAGAGGCCGGCGTCGCGATCCTGTCAGGTTATGAGCTGTTCTTTCATCAAGGCATCGACGCGTTTAGGCTATTCACTGGGCGAGAGGTCGATCAAAGTGCCTTGCGCAGTCAACTGCGAACCTTGGCCAACAGCCCGGAACAGATGGACTGGCTTTCTCAGCCGTAGTTGCCAATCCGTTTCCCGATGTTTTCACCATTTCGGGCGCTATCAGAACTCAGCGGACCGCATCCTCAGTCTCGTGACATCATTAGTGGCCTTGCTGATCCTGTTTGCGAACGGCCTGAACATCGTCTGCTGATACAGCGTTGGCCTTGTTGCCCCAAGCCGAACGCACAAACGTTGCCAGTTCAGCTATTTCTTCATCCGTCAAACGGTCGGCATAGCCCTGCATCACCAGGCGCATTGGACGCTTCGCGGTCGATGGCACTTCGGCACCGTGCAGGATAATCGAGATCAGCGGCTTCACCTCAGAACCCGTGACGAGATCATTGCCGCCCAGTTCCGGGAAAATACCCGGCGCGCCCTTGCCCGTCACGAAATGGCAGGCAGAACAATTGTCCAGATAAAGACGCGCGCCAAGTGGCATGTCCGGAGAAGCCTCGGTCAGCATAGAAGCTGTTTTTTCACCGTCGGCACCTGCCGGAGCAACCGGCAAAGCAGTAGAAACCTTCTCGGCGAAGCTTTGCGGAACTTCGACCGTCGCACCATCAACACCCTTGAGGAATGCCGCAATCGCCAGATTGTCGGTATCCGTCAGATGCTGAAGTGAATGCTCCACGACAAGTCCCATTTCGCCGTTTGCAGTCGAATGGGCGTTACGACCCGTCGCAAGATAAGAAGCCATTTCCTCGACAGACCATTTCTGACCCGCCGATTGCGGTCCGCGCAAAGCCGGAGCATTCCAGCCATCGACAACACCACCGGTGAGGAAATTCTTATCGCCAGCTTCAATACCGCTCTGGGCCATCAACGCGTTACGCGGACTATGGCAAGCAGCGCAGTGTCCCGGTCCTTCGACCAGATATTGGCCGCGATCCTGCACTTCGTTGTTATCCGCAGGCGTGAAGCCAGCCTTGTGATTAAGAGCAAGCCAGTTCCACGCACGGATGCCAAAGCGCATATTGAACGGGAAGCCCAATTCGGTCTGCTGTATCTCGTTCTTTACAGGCTCCACTTCGTTCATGAAGTAGTCGTAAAGCGCGCGCACATCCTCTTCGGTCAGCTTACGATAGTTTTCATAAGGCATTGCCGGATAGAGATGAGCACCATCGGCACGGATGCCATCGTAAAGCGCTGCACGGAACTGATCGAGCGTCCAGTTGCCAATACCCGTTTCCTTGTCCGGGGTGATATTGGTGGTCCAGATGGTGCCCATCGGGCTTGCAATGGCGCGGCCGCCAGCAAATGACTTGCCGCCTTCCGCCGTGTGACAGGCCATGCAGTCGGATGCATACATTGCATATTCACCCTGCCCTTTGGCCGGCTTCCAATCCGAAGCAAGTTGCTCCGTGGGCTTAGTCAACTGGACTGGCAAAAACACAAAGGCGAGAAGTGCGATGATCCCGACAATCGCCAGAATTCCAATAATGCGAATAAAAGTTTTCATCACTGCTCTCCTCAAACCAGCGGACGCGGATTGGAAAGGTACTGCGTACGGATCGCATGTGCGGTCCAGTAGGCAAGCCCGCCGAGGAGGCCGGTCGGATTGTATTGGGTGTTCTGCACAAAATTACCGGCACCGGTCATGAACACATTGTGCTTGTCCCAAGCCTGGGAATAACGGTTCACCACGCCTTCATTCGGGTTTTCCGACATGCTGTGGCCACCGGTATTATGTGTCGTCTGATAGGGGCGCACGTCATACTGTGCTCCTTCCGATTTGAACGACGACTGCATCAAATCCGGGTTCAGGGTCTTGGCAAGTTCTTCTGCCTTGCCCTTCATAAACTGGGTCATCCGAATATCATTCGGATTCCAGTTGAAGGTCATGCGCATGAGCGGACGACCATGCCGGTCCTTATAGGTGGGGTCGAGATCGAGGTGATTGGTTTTATAGGCCATGACAGAACCGTGGGTTCCGATGGACATTGAATGGCCGTACCATTCCGCGATCGCCTTCTTCCAACCAGATCCCCAGCCCGGCGTTCCCGAGGGCAAGATCATGCTGCGGATCGGCTGACCGTTCGATTGGCCAGAACGCCAATAAGCGCCGCCGATAAAACCTTCACGGCCAAAGTCGATCTGGTTGATACCAAAGTCGTCGATGCACATGCCATTCGCACCAGTACCGATGAACGGATTGAACTCTTCATCCTTGAAGAAGAGCGTCACGCCGCCATTCATCTGGTAGGCATAATTCCGTCCCGTGACACCTTCGCCCGTCGCCGGATCGTAAACCTGCCCGATGCCCGAAAGCAGGGCGAGATGTACGTTGTTGAGCTGGTAAGATGCCAGAATGACTATATCTGCCGGTTGGAACACCTGCTCCTGCGTCGCTTCATCAAAATAGGTGACGCCGGTTGCTGTCTTGCCATCGGATGCCATCTCGACGCGCAGAACTTCCGCTTCCGTACGGTAGGAGAAATTCGGCATGCGCTTCAAGGCATCGAGGATCGTCGTCTGCGGTGAGGATTTCGAATATTGAAAGCAGCCGAAACGTTCGCAGAAACCGCAATGGTTGCACGGTCCCATCTGCATGCCATATTCGTTTACATAGGCTGTCGAAGCGATGCCGCCCGGTGACGGGAATGGATGATAACCCATGGCTTTCGCAGCGTCGGCGAATTTCCTGCCATCCCAAGTCGTGGGCATTGGCGGCATAGGATAGTCGCCCGACCGCCATCCTTCAAAAGGATTACCGCCTTCAACGATCTCGCCTTTGATATTGCCGGCCTTACCGGAAATACCCGCGACGCGTTCAAAACGGTCGAAGAATGGTTCCATTTCGTCATAAGTGACCGGATAATCACCCAAAAGCATATCTTCGGGGATGATCTGCTCGCCCCAGCGTTCGCGCACATAAGAACGCAGATTCAGTTCTTGTACCTGCGGGCGCCAGTTCAGACCGTTCCAGTGCGTGCCGGCACCGCCAACACCGTTGCCCGGCAGGAAAGAGCCGAAGCTGCGGTAAGGTAGTGCGCTCTCGCTTTCGTTTCGACGAACCGTAAGTGTCTGCTGGCTGGCGCGCTGCATCATTTTCAGCCGCACGCCGTATTTCAGCTCGTCGATCATGTTTGGATATTTGAAATCGGGAACAGTGTTCTGATCGCGGCCACGTTCAAGGGCGACGATATCCAGCCCTTCCTGTGCAAGTTCCATAGCGAGAATCGCACCGGTCCAGCCAAGGCCAACGATGACGACGTCTTTTTTCTTTTCCTGACGCGCCATTTCTATGCCCTCTCGCCCTTGATCGAGACAGGACCCAGCGGATAGCGAATATTGTATCGCTCGACCCATTCCTTGTAGCTGCCGCGCGCGCCGGGGAAGCCAATATAGCTCCACGACTGCATGCCGTGATTGCCGCCATACATCGGATCGGCAAAATAGCCTTCCTTGGTGTTTTGCAGCAGAATACCGAAGAAATCCCGCAATTCAGGTTGCAGGCCAACTTCACCTTTTTGAAGAGCGGTCAGGGCTTCATCCTGTTGTTCGCCAGAGAGCGCAGAAAATGCCGCGCCATATTTCTGCTCGCACCAGCCGTTGAAAGTCGGAATCCCCTGGCGGTAAATCTGAGCCGGGTTAAGGGGTGTCTGCCAGCCGCGAGTCGGGTCCGCGGACGGCTCATGTGGACCGACCATGTACCAGTCATCTGCCCGCCCATAATCGCCAGCAAGCTGAAGGTCGATAAAAACGGGAACGCGGGTTTCGATGGCACCGGGGCCATCACCTTCAGAAGGAATCAGTCTCGCAGTTGCTGCAAGGATGAACAGCCACTCAACATCATTAAAATACTGACGTTCGTATTCTTCGAGGGCAGGAGGAGGCGTCGCCGGTTGGGCCTGAGCTGAAGCAGCTAATCCTGAAAGCGCAACGCTTGCAGCGGAGGCCTTCAAAAAACTGCGACGGCTTGGATATCCGGGAAGGTCGGTCATTGTCGTTTCCTGCCTTTTAGGGTGGGTAAGACTGATTGTCCGCCTCAGCAAATCCACATCATATGGATCAACGAGACATACACGTCGGATACACGTCCAATTTCAATATTTCAAATATCTTGTGCCTCGTTCGGGCAGTCCACCAATCAGTAGCGACAAACGGTTGGTCCAAAGTGCCGGGAACGGCTCGGCGCGCCGTCGGCCGGGCTTGTCCTTCGGAAAGGTGGAGCTTTCCATATGGCTTAGCCCGGAACAATTAGTGAAAGACCGGACAATAGCAGCAGAATGAAAGCTATTCTCCGCAGGTTTGATGGCGTCAGCGGCGGTGGCCAGCGTCTTGCCAGATAGGTGGCGCAAAGCACGGCGGGCAGACCGGCAATCGCCCAGACAAGCGCATGGTTCTCCCAGCCGCCACTCGCACCGACGACACAGAGCCTGAATAAAGAATTGATCGCAAAGATCGCGACCAGTGTCTCTCGGATGGCACTATGCGCGAGCGGCTGGCGATAAAAATGAAAGACCAATGGCGGTCCAGCCGTTGAGAAGAGTCCTCCCATCAATCCGCCCAGTCCGCCAAAGAAAATGAACCCCGCCGGTCGAGAGAGGCGGTCGAGCGGCGATGGCCTTCGAATAAGTTGGAAGCTCGATACGATGATAACCAGTCCCAGCACCAAACTGAGCACGGAAAGCGACGTCGACGCCAGCAGTTCCAGCGCCACGTAGCCAGCAACGATCATCGGAACCGCACCGGCCAGCGCCCAGAAAAATGGCCGCATCGCGACATTGCGCCAGCCTTGTGCCAACACCATGAAGGCGTTCGCGAGCGTCAAGAGGCTGATGACGATCGCGGCCTCCGGCAAGGGCATCAGGTTCATCAATACGACCGCCCCCATAAGCAGAAGGCCAAAGGCAAAGCCGGTCAAGGTCTGGACATAGGCTGCCACGAAACACAGAAGAGCGAAGACGACAATGGCAGCGGTCGGGATCATGCCCGTTCGCCGGCAACCAGCGTCAACACCTCATAGGATCGAAGCCGGTCAAGGTCAGGTACGACACCGAGACCGTGTCCTTCTGGTAAGGCTGCCAGCCCGTTTTCGATAAGGGGCCAGCATGGCACGATGGCATCTCGGAGCGGATTTGAATTGACGTCGATTTCCAGCAATCCGTCCCCTCCCGCCGCCGCGAGGATATGGGCGGACGCGACGAGCCCGATCCCCGCGCCGAGAAAATGCGGGCAATAGCGCCGGCCGGCGCGCAGCGCGGCTCCGGCTACTGCAAAGCATCCGCTCGGCCCACCCCATTTTGCCACGTCGGGCTGGATCACGGACAGATGACCAGCGGCGATAGCTGCGTCGAATGTACCAAGCCCAATCATATTCTCACCACCCGCAAGCGGCGTCGTGGTCAGCCGCGCAAGATCCGACCAGATCGCCGGATCTGCATCCACCCGGACCGGCTCCTCCATCCAGCCGAGACCAAGGTCCTCGATCGCCATGAGGAATGTGCGTGCCGCTTCGGGTGCAAAACCCTGGTTGGCGTCGGCATGGAGCGTCTCTCCCGATTTGAGGCTTTCGGCAAGGCTGCGGGTGAGAGCGAGGTCGCGGTCAAAGTCGAAGCCCACCTTCACCTTGAAGTCACGATAACCGGCCGCACGCGCCTGTGCGATAACCCTATCAGCATCTACAATATGGATGCCGCTGGCATATGCCCGTACGGCCTTGCCTGCACCGGGGGAAAGCGCCTTGGCGAGCGGTAGACGCTGCCGACGGGCGACAATATCCCAGTAGGCCATGTCGAACCCAGCGATAATTTGTGCATAGGGGCCAGCCTCGCCCGTCTGAAGGACGATGATTTCCGTACTCGCGGTAAGATCTCTCCAGAGCTTCGTGGGTGCTGGCAGCGGCTTGCCGATAATGCGAGGCGCGATGTCGGAGATGAAAAGACGCGCCCGGTGCTCCGCGCCGCATGCCGGCCAGTTACACCAGATTTCGCCCCAGCCGACGATGCCGTCCTCGTCCTCCAGACGAACCAGCACCGTCGGCCGGTCGTTCATCGTGCCAAAAGATGTGGAGATGGGCTGTTCGAGCGGAACGCGAAAGACATATGCTTCTACGGCTCTGATCGTCACCGGCGAAAAGGCTTGTACGACGCTCATCCTCAACCTGCCAGGAAACCGCCGTCGACGGCGTAGACGCTGCCGGTCGCGTAGCGCGAAGCCGGCATCGTAAGAAAAACGACAGCGCCAGCCACTTCATCTGGATTTCCCCAGCGCTTCAGTGCCGTGCGCGCTGCGATCCTGTCACGGTGCAGGACGTCCTTGCGGCCTTCGGCATTGATCGCTGTCTCGATATAACCGGGTGCGACTGCATTCACCCGAATGCCCTCTTCGGCCCAGGCGAGGGCCAGAGCTTTTGTCAGCATCACCACGCCACCCTTGCTGGCGCAATAGGCTGGAAGACGCGGCAGCGCTGCGAAGGCGTTCATTGAGGCTATGTTGACGATCGAGCCTCCGCTTGCCGCGAGATGCGGCCGGAAAGCCATCGAGGTTCGGAATGTGCCGGTAAGGTTGACGTCGAGCACTCGCTGGAAGGTCGCGATCGTGAACTCCTCGTCCCGGGCCAGAATGCCGGCACAGTTGACGAGCGCATCGACGCGCTCGAAACGAGCAGCGAAGGAATTGACCGCCTCATCCGACGTCACGTCCAGCAAATCGAGTGCCACATCTGGATGCGTTGATAGATATGAACGGTCGAGGGAGGCTTGATCGTGCCCGGTCGCCGTGACCCGGGCACCACGCGCGCGGAAGAGCGAAGCGATCGCCGCGCCAATGTCTCCCGCGCCGCCGATGACGACGGCATGGAAGCCCGTTGGGAAGGAAAAGGGATCACTCATAGCATTCCTTCAGTCGTGGTTCGCCTCAGGCGGCCACCGTAGCCGCTGGCGAAATCACCTTCGTTGCGGATGGCCTGAAAGGCTGGCGCAGGCGCAGACCAGCGCGGGGCCTGCGCCGCTGTCAGCGCGCTCAGATTCTTCAGCACCGTGAGGCCTTCCTCGGACAAGGCCTGGCCAACGGCCGCCGTGTCAGGGAAATGAGAACGAATGGCGTTCAGCCAGATCGTGCGCCCGGCGAGGAACCCGCTGGCGCCTGCCGCATAGGCATACTCGAGCACACGCTCGAATTTTTCCGGAGCCGCGCCGCCTGATAGGAGCACCCAGGGAATGCCCGCTTCCGTGCAAATCTTGCCAATTGCGTCGAACTCGCGCTGTGCAGCAAAAGCGGCATCGCTGCCATCACGCGGAGGCAGACTGTTTGCCGCCAGCGGGCTTTCGAGCTTCAAAAGGTCGACGCCATATTCGGGTTTGGCGAATTCACGCACGCTTTCAATGACAAGTTCCGGCAGCTTCGTCGGCGACTCGACATAGTCGGCCGTGTGTCCAGCCGTACCGAGGAAGGGGAACACGAGCAGTTCGAGCACATATGCAATGTCGTGGCGACGGCAATCCTCGCCGATCTTGCGCACGAATTCTTTCTGGTGCTCGAGAACCTCCGCCGATGCGTCGGGGCGGTACCATGCAAGCACCTTGACTGCATCACCACCGAGACGGCGGATTTTCTCGACACTCCAGTCGGTGATGACCTTGGACTTGCGGCCACCCTCGGTTTCCTCCGTGCGGTGATCTTCCAGCGTGACGATCAGCCCGCATTCCGGCGGCAGCACATCGATGGCTGCAGGAATGGCATAGTTTGGATCGAACAGCATGGAGCTGCAATGAGGAGCAAGGTTCTCGACCAGAAGGCGCTTTGCGGTGATCACGTCGGAGAAGGCGACTTGCGACTTGTCGATGCCGCGCGCCGCTGCGAGCGCTTCGAAAAGCGGCGGTCGCTGGTCGAGCGCCACCATGCAGAAATGACCGTCCTTATCGGCGAGACGGGCGAGACCACGGGTTTTACCAAGTGTGAGCATGATGTTTCCTTTCAGGATGACTTCAAATCGGCAAGGGAGGGAATGGCGGCGCGACCGCCCGGTCGTGTGCATTTCAAGGCGGCTACGGAATTGGCAAAGGCGAGCGCTTCGGCAATGTCGAGGTTTGCGCCGATCGCAAAGGCATACGCGCCGTGGAAGACGTCTCCGGCGGCTGTAGTATCAACGGCGCGGACAGGTGCCGCCTGCATGTCGTGCCTGCCGGAACCGTCCTGCCAGATGAGTCCGTCGCCACCGCAGGTGACAGCAACCATTCGGCAACCGAAGCTTGCCGCTCGTGCCAGCGCCGCTTCAGCGTTCTCTCCAGCGAACCCACGCAAGCCAGGCTCGGAAAAGATGGCGTGGTCGGTCAGCGGAAGCAGGCGCTCGAAAATCTCGCTGTCGGCGATGTCGCCGTCCAGAACCGTCGGAATGCCGCGCCGGCGCGCCTCGGTGAAAAGCGCCTCGGCGCCTTCGGGCCAGCGCGGATCCGCCAGAACGCAATCGGCAGACAAATCGGTAAGCGGCAACCAGGCGGGATCGGCCGGGTAATGGCCGCGGAAATTGACGATCTGGCGCTCGCCGCGGGCATCGACGATGACGCCTGAGACAGACGATGCCCCGCCTTCGAAGCGGCGGAACTGACTTGTATCAACGCCTTCGGCAGTAAAATCCTCCGCCATGATGCGCCCTGCCTCGTCGTCACCTGCCCTGCCCCAGAAAGAAACTGTGCCGCCGAGCCTTGCGACCGTCACCGCGGCATTCGCCGCCATGCCGCCCGGTTCGGTAAGGTGCTCGCCCGCGCGGATCTTCTCGCTGCCGCCGGAAAATGGCCTTTCCACCCGCCAGATACGATCAAGCGCGGAAAGTCCGAGGCAGATAACCGTCGGCGCTGCATTCTCCGGTGTTACCGGCGGGCGGATCATCGGATCGCCTTTCCGTCCATCGTATCGAAGAGATGCGCCTTGCCAGGCTGCGTCACGAGCACCAGCTTGTCGCCAACCTTCGGCCGAAGCTCCGGGTTGACGCGGGCAATGGTCCGTACGCCCGCGAGGTCGAAATGCGTGAGCGTATCGGAGCCGAGCGGCTCGACCAGATCGATCGTGACGGGTAGCGCACCGGCCTGGCCATCGTTGGTCGCACCATCGGCGGGAGCGAAATGCTCCGGCCGGACACCGAGCACCGCCTCTGTCCTCTCGCCAAGCGCTGATTTCAACGTGTCCGGCACGGGAGCGGCAAGATGCGGCGCACCTTCGAAGACAAAGCCCTCGCCCAAGCGTCGGATACTGAAGAAGTTCATTGCCGGCGAGCCGATGAAGCCCGCGACGAACTGGTTCGCAGGCGTTTCGTAGACCTCTTCGGGCCGGCCGAATTGCTGGATTTCGCCGCTCTTCAAGACGACAATGCGATCCGCCATGGTCATTGCCTCCACTTGATCGTGGGTGACGAAGACCATCGTCGTCTTCAGTTCCTGGGACAGCGCCTTGATCTCGGTGCGTACCTGCGCGCGCAACTTGGCGTCGAGGTTGGAGAGCGGTTCATCGAACAGGAATACCTTCGGATCGCGGACGATCGCACGGCCCATGGCGACGCGCTGGCGCTGACCACCGGAAAGCGCCTTCGGTTTGCGCTCCAGAAAGGCTTCGATATGCAGGAGGCCGGCTGCCCGGCGCACGCGCTGGTCGATCTCGGATTTGGTCATACCGCGCAGTTCGAGCGCGAAGGCCATATTGTCATAGACGGTCATGTGCGGATAGAGCGCGTAATCCTGAAAGACCATGGCAATGTCGCGCTTGGCGGCTGGAACGTTGTTGACCCTTGTCTCGCCGATAAGGAGCTCGCCCGAGGTGGACGGTTCGAGACCGGCGATGATGCGCAGAAGCGTGGACTTGCCGCAGCCCGATGGGCCGACGAAGACGACGAATTCTTCGTCGGCGATCTCCAGATCGAGGCCGGGGATGATGGTGAGTTCGCCGAACTTCTTGGCGATGTTCCTGATGCTGATCGAGGCCATGATGTCACCTAAAGGAAAGGACGGGCTTGATGAGCTTGCCTTCGGCGAAGCGGGCGAAATTCTCTGGCAGCTCGTCGAGGCCGAAGGCCGCGTCAACGAGCTGCCGATAACGTTCCTTGTTGGCGCGCAGCAGCTCGACATTCGGCCCGAAATCACCAATCGGAAAATAGAAGGTGCGGATCATGTAGAAGTCCTTGCGACGGAAAATCTTGCCTTCCTCGATGGTCCAGGGAGCGGCATTCTCTCCCACCAGCATCAACGCCCCGCGCGGCAGCACCAGCTCGATCCCGAGATTGCGGGCTGCATGGGCGCCGGAGCATTCGAAGATCAGCTTGAAACGCTTGTCGCGCGCGCCGACCGGATGCTCTTTCGCGCCGAAGGAGACGGCAATCGCGAGGCGCTCCTCGTTTGGATCGCTGACATGTATGTCCTCATAGCCGAGGCTCGACAGTGCGAGCACGACACCGAGCCCCACCGGACCGGCACCTGTCACAAGGACCGATACAGACCGTTCAGGAGGAACAAGTGGCATGGCAAAGCGGACGGCATGAGCCGACGTCCCGATCGTGTCCAGAAGCAGCGGCGCAAGGTCGTCCTCGATATCATCCGGCACGGGCAACAGGCAGTTTTCGGGCACCGGCACATATTCAGCGTAGCCGCCTGGCCGGTTCCAGCCGATCAGGCTCGATACTTCGAGGCACATCTGCGTGTCGCCCGCGGCACAGGCATCGCAATGACCGCAATGCACCGGGATATAGACTGCGCAGCGCTGTCCGTGACGCGGATGGCCCGGCTGTTCGACCACGCCGAATATTTCGTGACCGGCAGTGAATTCCGCGCCCTTATACCAGAGCTTGAAATCCGAGCCGCATAGAGCGGTGCGTAGCACCTTTACCAGCACCTCCCCTTTTTTGACGGATGGCAGGTTTTGCGTCTCGATGGTAATCCTGCGGTCGCCGTGAAACACGGAAGCGCGCATGCGGGCATCTTGTTTGTCTGTCATCTGGTCATCCCTTGACGGCACCGAGGGTCAGCCCCGCAACGAGCCAACGCTGGACGAGGATCGCAAGCGCGAGCGGCGGTAGCGCGATGAGCGTGGCAGCCGCCATCAGCGAGCCCCACTGGGTCGAGCCTTCGCCGACGAAGTTAAAGGCGGCGGCAATCAGCGTCTTCGTGTCGGAATTCGACAGGATCAGCGAAAAGAGAAAGAAGTTCCACGAGAAGACGAAGGCGAGGATCGACGCGACAGCGATACCGGAGCCGACAAGCGGCATGGCGATCCGCCAGAGAATGCGGGTCACCGAGCAGCCATCCATCTGCGCTGCTTCAAAGACGCTGCGTGGAATGTTGTCGAAAAAAGGCAGCAGCACCCAGATGACGATCGGCATGGTGATGACCGCATGGCTGAGGATCAGCGCGGTATACGAGCCGATGAGCCCGACCTCGCGGAACATGATGTACCAGGGCAGCAGGAAAAGCGTCCCGGGCGCCATGCGGGCAGCGAGCGTCAGAATGGCCGGCCAGGTGACGCGCGACCAGGAGACGGCGAAGGCGGCCGGAATGCCGAAGGCAAGTCCAAGCAGCGTCGAGCCAATGGTCACGATAAAGCTGTTGACCGCATAAGAGAGGAACGGCGTCGTCTCCCACAGCGTGATGTAGTTTTCGAAGGTCGGCTGGAAGACCAGCGTCGGCGGATAGGCCGTCACCTCGAAGGACGGCTTGAAGGAAGAAAGCACCATCCAGACGGTCGGGGCCAAAATGAGAATGCCGGCGATCGTCAGTTGGAACGTGTTCAACCAGTGCAGCCAGCGGCCTGAACTTGAATGATCGTTCATCGTCGTCTCCTTACCAGGCGACCGCAGCGCGCAGGCGATTGAGCACGAGCACCGCAGCGAGCACGATGGCCGAAAGCGTGATCATGAGCGCGCTGGCATAGCCGATATTGAAGAACTCGAAGCCCACCCGGAAACCGTAGATATTGAGCGTGTTCGAGGCGTTGCCCGGCCCTCCCTGGGTGGTGATGTAAATAATATCGAAGAAGCGCAGCAGGTCGACGCTCCGCAGCACAGCCGCCGTAACGATGGTCGGAAGCAGCAGCGGCAGGGTGATGCGGCGGAAAATACGGAACGGCGACGCACCGTCGATCTGGGCAGCTTCATAGACGCTGGGCGGCAGGGATTGCAGCCCGCCGAGCACGATAAGCGCGACATAGGGCGCCCACTGCCAAGTATCGATCAAAGCGATGGTCGGAATGACCCAGACCGGTGAAGCCAGCCATTCAGAGGCAGGAAGGCCAAGTGACTCAAGGATGTAGTTTGCCGCGCCGAGCGAGGGATCGAGGATGACGAGCCACATCATGCCAGCGACCACCGGCGGCATCATGAACGGCGAGATCAGCAGTGAGCGCAGGAAACCCGACAGACGCCTGGAATGAAAGAGAAGCATGGCGAGGTATATGCCGGCGATGAGCTGCAGGACCATCGACAGGAAGTAGAGCGCGAAGGTGACGTAGAGCCCGTTCCAGAACTCGCCGTCGGCCACGAGCGCCGAATAATTCGCAACGCCCGCAAAACTCGCCGTGCCTGTCGACGAAAATGAATGGAAGCCGAGCCAGATCGTGTAGACCACCGGGAAGGCGATCATCGCGACGGTGAAGATGACCGCCGGTGCGGACAGGGCAGCAAGCTGCCGTCCTTGGCTATTGGTCGAGCCTGGAGTCATTATCCTGTCTTTCCAGCGAGCAATTTCGTCGGATACGGGCCTGTTCGAAGCAGCGCCCGCAAGAGATGCATTACTTGCGCGCGATCAGGCCATCGAGCGCACGGTCGGCAGCGGCACACGCCTCTTCGACCGGTCGCTGCCCGAGAAGCACGTCCTGCACGGCTTGGCCGATATAGTCGCGTGATTCCGGGTTGGCGACGATCGGGTAACCGACCTCGGACGATCCGTCCGATGCGAGCACGCCAAGTGCCGCCTGCCAGCTAGCGCGCACAGGCGCCTCCGCGATCCATGCCTTGTATTCCTCATCCGATGCGACGGAAGAGCGAGGCGAGGCAACACCCTGGAGCGCCAGGCGCTTCTGCATTTCCGGGCTCGAAGCCCACTGCACGAAGTACCAGGCCGCATCCTTTTTGGCGCTACGGCTGGAAATCGCCAGGCCCCAGCCTATTGCCGTCGGGATGGTACCCGCCTCACCGGCCGGCAGCGGAACGACGTCCGTATCTTTCAGGCGTTCGCCGCCTTCCATAATCGTGCGCAACTCATTGGAGGATTCGAAGGCCATGGCTGCACGACCGCTGCGATAAAGCGCAGAAATCTGATAGAAACTGTAGTTTGCCGCACCCGGAGGCCCGTATTCGCGCATCAGGTCGCCATAATAGGAGATCGCCTTCTGGCCCGCCGGAGAGCAGAGCGCCGACCTGCCATCGACTATATAGGTGCCGCCCATATTGTGCAGGACGTTGCTGAACGTGTAGGCGATTGCAGGCTTCAGACCACGTGAGGCAAAGGGCGTGACGCCAGCGTCACATTCCTTGATCTTCTCAGCAGCGGTACGCACATCGTCGAGCGAGGCTGGCTTGGCAAGGCCGCACTTTTCGAAAATATCGGTGCGGTAATAGAGCAGCGGCCCTTCCAGGTTGAGCGGAACACTGGTCAGTTTTCCATCGAAAGACGCCGCCTTGACGAGAGCCGGACTGATACCGGCAAAATCATACTCTGGAGCAACCGCGCCCTGTGTATAGGCCGAGAGATCGGCATACCAGCCAGAGGCTGCAAATTGCTGCCCTTCGCGCGAGGCAAGGGTCATGAACACGTCGATCTCGTCGCTGCCCGAATTAAGCACCGTAACGAGACGCTGGCGCATCTGCTGCTCCTGATAGGAGTCAACTTTCAGGTTGATGCCGGTAAGCGCCGTGAACTCGTCCTTGTAAGACAGCACTGCCTGAGACCAGGGATTGTTGTTCGCAAGAAATGAAACTGTTTCACCCTCATGCGTCTTCCAGTCGAAGGCAGAGGCTTGGGTCGCCGCCCCGGCCAGGAGCAATGACAGAGCTACGACATGGATTGAACGGCGTTTCGGCATATCTTCCTCCCAGAAGCCGCCTCTCGGCGGCGGATCATGCACTTCTCCCAAGTGCAACCGTAATGTAACCGGTTACATATTATGCTTCAAACAAAGCTGTCAACACTCGAAAGACAAGAAAGGAATAGCGAGATATAACGATAATTCCATTTGACATCGGCCAATAGATCGTCACAAACGAATGTAACGTTACATGCTTCGGGCGATCGCATGACCAAGGAAAAAACAGGCATCAGGGCGGTCGCAAAACTTTCCGGCGTCTCGACGGCAACGGTTTCACGCGCACTCAACAACCCGCACAGCGTCAGCGAAGATTTGCGCTCCCGGATTCAGCGGGTGATCGACGAGACAGGCTACGTGCCGCACGGCATGGCGCGGGCATTGTCCAGCAACAGGACCCGAACGATCGGAGCAATCATCCCGACCATCGACAATGCCATGTTCGCCCGCGGGATCGAGTCGCTGCAGAAGTTCCTCTCCTCCCGCGGCTACATGCTAATTCTTTCGACAAACGGTTATGATATCGACGTGGAACTGGAGCAGGCGCGCAACCTGATCAGCCGCGGCGTCGATGGGCTGATTCTGCGTGGCGACTGCCATCATCAGGCACTTCGTGACCTGCTGGCGACCCGTGACGTACCGTTTATCAATGTCGGCATCTACAATCCGAACCAGCCGCATCCAAGCATCGGCGTCGACAACGAGGCGGCCGCGCACCGCGCCATGATGCACCTCATCGAGATCGGCCATCGCCGCATCGGCGTGGTCAGCGCGCTCCAGCGCAACAACGACCGCGCCAGCGCGCGAATAAGAGGGTTTCGGCGTGCGCTCGCCGAGCACGGTCTCAACTTGCCGGAAGCATGGCACGTCGAAGTGCGCTACACGCTCGATGATGCTCGAGAGGCCGCACGGCAAATTCTCACCGGCCAGAATGTTCCGACGGCCATCGCCTGCGGCAACGACGTACTCGCCTATGGCGTAATGCTTGAAGCGGAACGAAGGGGTCTGACAGTCCCGTCCGATCTCTCCGTCGTCGGCTTCGACGATCTGGAATGGAGCCGCCACCTGCGGCCCGCATTGACGACGCTGCATGTCCCAACGGACCTGACCTGGAAAGGTGCGGGTGAATACATCCTCGCCCGCCTCGACGGTCATAGAGTCCCCACCCACTACGAGGTGGACTATGCGCTCGTCGTACGAGAATCTACTGCACCACCATCACCGAACAAGGCCGCCCCATAGCCTTAGCTCTCTTCACGCGGTTGAGGGCAAGGGATCCGGGTTACGTTGCAACGCTCTGAATGCCGCGCTGTGGAAAGGCGAGCCTTTCACATTTGGAGACTCAAATGCTCAGGGCCACCAGTTCGATCAGTCAGTGATCCTGTTTTGCGTGCACTGATACCTCGCTCGGTTACCAGCCTTACTACCGAGATCGCCACCAAGACCCGCTGACCCAACAGCGGGCACTCCCTCTTATGGTCTTGTCAAAATGGAAAGGTTCGTTTATATATTTCAATATCTATTGAATAATTGAGATATTTATGAACGAGCAACAAGCCCTGAATGCCTTCGCCGCCCTTTCCCAGGAAACGCGGCTGCGTATCGTGCGGTTGCTCGTCACCGCCGGGCCCGAAGGTTTGCCTGCAGGAACGATCGGCGAAGCTATGGAAGCATCATCATCCCGCCTTTCGTTCCATCTTAGCCACCTCGAAAACGCTGGTCTGATCGCCTCGCGGCGCGAAGGACGCTCGATCATCTACACTGCGACCTATCCGGTGCTGTCGGGACTCGTCGAATTTCTGATGCGTGATTGTTGCCAAGGTCATCCCGAAGTGTGTCAGCCAGCCTTTGCTGCGCTGTCGTGCTGCGAACCAGCGTGAGGGCAGCATGGACGTCATCATTTATCACAATCCAGATTGCGGCACTTCGCGCAACGCCCTCGGACTGATCCGGAACGCGGGCATCGAACCCCATGTTGTCGAGTATCTCAAAACCCCTCCATCTCGCACAATGCTGATTGACCTCATCGCCCGTATGGGGATCACGCCGCGCGCGCTATTGCGCGAAAAGGGAACGCCCTATGCGGAATTGGGCTTGGCCGTTTCCGGCCTTAGCGACCAGACCTTGATTGACGCAATGATGCAGCGCCCCATCCTCATCAATCGGCCGATCGTGGTTACGCCTGCTGGAGTGCGTCTATGTCGCCCATCTGAGGATGTTCTTGACCTACTGCCGCCACAACGTGGCGAGTTTTTCAAAGAGGATGGTGAGCGCGTCATAGACCAAAACGGCCGCCGGGTAGCGTCAGCCTGATCCCCCGCACTCATTTGTATCGGAGAACTTCAATGGCTTCCTTCGAGCCAGCATCACGCCTGTCGTTTCTCGATCGTTATCTCACGGTCTGGATATTCGCCGCCATGGCGCTGGGCATGGTCCTTGGTACGGTGTTCACCTATCTGCCGCAGGCGCTCAACGCCATGTCGATCGGAACGACCAATATTCCCATCGCCTTCGGCCTCATCCTCATGATGTATCCACCGCTCGCCAAGGTGAAATACGAAGAGCTGCGTCAGGTCTTTTCCGACAAGCGGGTGCTTATCCTTTCCCTGATCCAGAATTGGGTGATCGGTCCCACACTGATGTTCATACTCGCCGTCATCTTCCTGCGCGATTATCCGGAATACATGACCGGCCTGATCCTCATCGGTTTGGCCCGCTGCATTGCCATGGTGCTGGTCTGGAACCAGCTCGCGCGTGGCGACAATCAGTATGTGGCGGGCCTCGTCGCATTCAATTCCATCTTCCAGATCATTTTTTTTTCGACCTATGCGTGGCTGTTCCTCACGGTCCTGCCTTCGCTATTCGGCCTCGAGAGCAGCATTGTCGATGTAGGCTTCTGGACGATTACCGAAGCCGTGCTGATCTATCTCGGCATCCCGTTTCTTGCCGGATTCGTGACCAGGCGCACCCTGATCGCCCGCAAAGGCGAAGAATGGTATGAGAGCGAGTTTCTACCTCGCATTAGCCCCATCACACTGGCTGCCCTGCTGTTCACGATCACGGCCATGTTCAGCCTCAAGGGCGGAGATGTTGTGCGCTTACCATTCGACGCCGTGATGATCGCGATCCCGTTGGCCATCTACTTCGTGGTGCAATTCGTCATCAGTTTTGCCATGGGCAAACTTATCGAAGCCGACTATCCCCGCACGACCGCGATCGCCTTTACCGCCGCCGGAAACAATTTCGAACTGGCCATTGCGGTTGCCATTGCAGCTTTCGGGCTGGCTTCACCGGTTGCCTTCGCGGCCGTCATCGGCCCATTGGTCGAAGTGCCGGTGCTAATCTTACTCGTTCATGTCGCGTTGCGTCTTGGCCGCCGCTGGTTTCCAGATTCCGCACCAGCCGCATCCCGATAGAAAGCCACAACATGCCTTTGCGAACGCTTCTTGACCCCGATCACCTTCCAGCCCTCGATCCCCGGTTTGCCATTGATCGGCCGGGCCTTGGCTTAGGGTCGGCTGATCACCCGCCGCGCATCCTTTTGCTTTATGGGTCGCTCCGGCCCCGATCTTTCTCCCGATTGGCAACGGAAGAAGCTGCCCGCCTCCTGAAATTCTTTGGCGCGGAAACCCGCATATTCGATCCGCGCGATCTTCCTTTTCCCGATCAGGTGATAAAGGACGATCACCCGACCGTCCATGAACTACGTGAACACGCGCTTTGGTCGGAAGGGATGGTCTGGTGTTCGCCGGAACGCCACGGCCAGATAACCGGCTTAATGAAGGCGCAGGTCGATCATCTACCTCTCAGCATAGGCAGCGTCAGGCCGACGCAGGGTCGCACGCTGGCCGTCATGCAGGTTTCGGGCGGATCGCAGAGCTTTAATGCCGTGAACACATTGCGGCTTCTCGGCCGATGGATGCGCATGTTCACAATCCCCAACCAGTCGAGCATCGCCAAAGCCTATCAGGAGTTTGACGAAAAAGATCGTATGAAGCCGTCGAGTTATTATGACCGGATCGTGGACGTGATGGAGGAACTGGTGCGGTTCACTATGCTGACACGCCCCCACGCAAACCAACTCGTCGATCGCTATTCGGAACGCAAGGCGGCCGCGCTAAAGCTTGATCCGACCACCGACAAATTCGCCATGACTCATCCGCATAAGCAACCTGCATAGTCGATGGCTCCCGCGAACCGACTGAGCGTCCACGCTCTCGGCGTGGTCATGATTTTTACCTGGGGCAGCACATACTATCTGATAGCAGTGCTAACTGCGCCGATCGTTGCCGATACGGGATGGCCGCTGGAATGGGTGGTCGGTTCTCTTTCGCTTGGCCTTTTGGTAGCGGGCATTGCTGCACCGAAAGTCGGCGACACGATTTCGCAACGAGGCGGTCAGCCCGTCCTCGCTTCGAGCTGCGTTGTCAGTGCTATCGCGCTTTCGATGATCGCAGCAGCGCCAAATCTCGCAATCTTTATGACAGGATGGGCCGTGCTCGGCATCGGCATGGCGGCGGGCCTTTACGACGCGGCGTTCTCGACCCTCGGCGGTATATACGGCAACAAGGCACGCCCCTCGATCACAACACTGACTTTGTGGGGCGGATTCGCCAGCACGGTTAGCTGGCCGCTCTCCGCCGCTCTGGTAGGCGCTGTCGGCTGGCGAGGAACATGCCTGGCCTATGCTGCGATTCTCATTGTGCTCTGCCTACCCTTGATTCTTGCATTTGTGCCCAAGGTGAAAAGGGAAGTGGGCGGTGCTGATTTGGTGACAGACCGCCCGCTAATTCTCTCATCTCGAGAAAAGATTATGTTCTGGCTATTTGCGGCAATCCAGGTGATCGCCGGACTGTTCGTGACCATCATGTCCGTGCATCTGCTCACGCTGTTGCAGGCTCGTGGTGTCTCCCTTGCCGAAGCCGTAGGACTGGGCGCGCTGATCGGACCGGCCCAAGTCGGGGCGCGCATTCTCGAAATGCTTGGTCGGGGCCGGCACCATCCGCTCTGGACACTCACAGCTTCCGTCGTGCTTGGCGCCACCGGCCTCATCATGCTCGCGGCTGGATTGCCGATTATCGGAATTGCTCTGATCCTTTATGGCGCTGGAAACGGCATATTTTCAATCGCTCGCGGCGCCCTGCCGCTCACCTTATTTGGCCCAGATCGATACCCGTCCGTTCTGGGACGGCTCGCCCGTCCGGGTTTGATCGCCCAAGCTGCAGCTCCTCTGATAGGCGCGATAATAATTTCCAAAGTAGGTTATGACGCTCTGCTTCAAATCATAGCCGCGCTGGCGACGCTAAACGTTGTTATCGCGTGCGTGCTTTGGCAGGTCGTCCGAAAGCGTGACAACTCTCGAGGCAACGCAGTGCGTGGCTGCTGATGGGCATCTGCAGCCACGCAGTAGGTCAAATCGCCAATTTGTGGTAGCCGGTCAGTTTTACTAGCAAAGGAGTACAAACCGTGAGCGAGCCGACCGTGACCGAGGCGACCGACATCATTTATGCATCGCTCCAATCGGACAATGCTGACATCGACGAACATATAGCGACCCTCAGGCTGGCACTGGCCAGGGAGGGTGCCAAAGAAGCAGTTTTCGACCCAACCAAGCTGGCACAAAACAACCGTTCGGGACGCAAGCTGATGCAGGCATATTTTCGGCAGCGCGGCGTGAGCGTGAAGTTCTCAGCCCAGTAGGGGCAGAGGGTTCGAACGTTTTGCCGCAAACCCACTAGTGCCGGTGCCGGCATACTAGCGCCGTCGGTACTGGCGAAGCGGAACTGCCAACCGCACTGACGTTGCATTACGTCAGTGCGGTGAGATGCAAACCAACTTCCGTCTGCGTCGGGGCTGGGAGCGGATCGTTACACGGCATCACACTCCATGACATCGCTTGAATTTCTTGCCGCTGCCACAGGATACATTACGTTTCAGCCGATCGTAGCTGTCGCTTTAGTCTCTTCGAACCGTAGCAAAATGCGGCCGCGAATTGCTCAGGATGATGCGCATTCCAGAACGTCTCAATCTGTCAGCATGTAATCCGCCACGCTGCAGCAATGGCTTGCCTGATAGGCGTTCCGCCCCCGGTTCATATGCGTCAGATTGAATGTCCGAATAGCGCGCACCACGCGTCGGCACGCGAGGAATTGGCGGATCGAGACAGAGCCGCGCACATTTATACCGAACATGTCCGCACCACGCGGGAAGAAAAAGCTGACGTCCTCCGGCGTCGCGACGCTTTGCTCGAGAAAAAGTTCATCCACACGGCTCGGCGTAGCTGAAAGATCCGTGGTGAAATCCGAAAGATGCACGATGAATCTGGCGCGGATGTCCTCGTCCTGGGCATAGAGCGTGAAAAGCTCCATCCAGCTCGCATTGACGCGTATGAGCGGCTTGTCCGAGGTGGATGGCAGACAAGAAACCGACCAATAGTAACGCTCGGTCTTGCGCGGGATCGGAATGCAATTTGGGCCGTATAGCCCGAGAATCTTCAGCACCTCCCTTGCCTGCGGACGACAAAGCAACTTCTCAAATCGAGCAGTATATTTGAAGCGCTGTTCGAGGGACTCTGAGCGGTTGGCTGCGTCCGGCAAGTTAGTCTTGCCCTCTATCCAATCGCGCTGCTGCTCAATGTCAAGGAATTGCCGCACACCAGTGGGGCGAGGAGCCGCGCTCATTTCAGACGCCCTGTGAAATTCGTGTGCGCGTCATCGATCGACTCCTGTGTTCTCGCCTAGGCGTTTGCGAATCTAAGCATCGCGCCCAATGCGCCGCCAAATGATACGTCGCAGACGGAGGATTTGGAACGTCTGCACGACTACGAGGAAAAAGCCGCATCACCTAGCGACCTTTTCGGCCACCGATATCGCGGCCATCAGCCCGACGGCGATAGCAGCGCTTCCGCCCGAAAAGATTGCTGCGCTCGACTACCAGCAATTGTCAGCCTTGACGCCCCGGCCACATCTCGAACCTTACCTACTACCAGATCCGCGCCTTGAGTTCCGACCAGATCGGTTCCTTGAGCCCTGCACAGATAGGCGGGTTGAATGCATTGCAGGTTGCAGCTCTGGGTTCCGAAAAGATTTCAACTCATGCGCGTCATCCTCACTTAGCTTCCCGGCCGCCTCGCCCCCCAAAGGTGCGGGTTCCGTTCGAAACCCTTGATCAGCATCTCGGTGAGAACCCGTACTTTCCGCGCGGGGTGCTGACCAGGCGGGCGGATGACATACGCCCCTGCCGAAGGTGGCGGATAGCGTGTCATGATCGGGACCAGCGCTCCGGAGGTCACATAGTCATAGGTGATGCAATCGGGGAGCCAGGCAATGCCCAGACCTGCCACTGCGGCGGCGGCAAGCGCCGTGGCGTTATCGGCCTTGAACCTGCCCTGCGGCTGAACCGTGACGATTTTGTCGCCATCCATGAACTGCCAGGCTTCCGTCTCCTGCATAAGTGCCTGATGGGTAACGAGCTCATCTGGCGCCTGAGGTGAACCGCGCGTTTTGATATAATCCGGACTTGCGACGAGTTTTCCATAGATCGGTCCGATGCGCTTCGCGATCAGATTGGAGTCCTGAAGGTACCCGACCCGGATCGCGCAGTCGAAACCCTCTGCGATGAGATCGACGAAGCGGTCACTGTAGGAGGTATGGATCTGAAGCTGCGGGTGCTGATGCGCCATTTCCGCAAGCACCGGGGCGAAGTGGGTCGGTCCGAAGGAAAGCGGCATGGCAACTCTCAGGCGACCGCGCAGATCACCGGTCGGGAGGATCGTTTCCCTGGCCGTGTCGATCTCGGCGCTGGCTCGGGCCGCGTGATCCCTGAATGTGATTCCCGCTTCCGTAAGTGCAGCGCCGCGGGTCGTTCGTGCAAGAAGCTGAACGCCGAGTTCCGCTTCCATCCGGAAAAGCCGTCGACTGACGATGGACTTGGAGACGCCGAGCCGGCGTGCGGCGGCCGATACGCCCCCTGCATCGGCCACTGCGACGAATGTCTGTAGATCTTCGATGTCCAATTTGGCGTTCCTCGTTTCGCGACACAGCTTGCCTGATTATGGCACTACCGGATCGCCGAAAGGAACAGCAAATTGTGCCCGGGGCAACGCCCACCCGCTGGCGGATGTCTCCCGTAAACCCATTGCCGCCCATAGCGGCAGAAAAAGGATGTCTTAATGATCCCTCGTAACGGCCTCGATTCGCTTCTTCGCCCCGAAGACTCGGTACTCGTTCTGATCGACCACCAGCCTTACCAGCTCGCAAACCTGAACAGCCACGATCCGCAGATGGTGGTCAACAATACGACGGCACTGGCGAAGCTGGCAAAAGCCTTCAATGTTCCGACCATTCTCACCAGCGTGATCGCCGCGCGCGGTGGACTTCTCTTTAAGCAGATCACCGACGTATTTCCGGACCAGGAAGTAATCGATCGCACTTGGGTGAACACCTGGCAGGACGAAAATGTGGTGAACGTCGTCAAGGCGACCGGTCGCAAGCAGCTGATCATCGCCGGCCTGTGGACCGAGGTCTGCGTCGCAATGCCTGTCATCCAGGCAGCCGGTGAAGGCTGGGACGTGACCGTGATCACCGACGCGTCGGGCGGGATTTCGAAAGAGTCTCACGAAGTTGCCATCCAGCGAATGATCACGGCCGGCGCAAACGTAATGACCGTGATGGCGCTCGCTGGCGAATGGCAACGCGATTGGGCGCGCACCGAGCATGTCGAGGAGCTGACCGAGATTCTCATCCAGCACTTCGGCGGCAGCGGCATCGCGTATCTTTGGGAGCAGCAGCTTCTCAACACGCCAGTAGCTGGCTGATCCTGGCCGGGATGCTGACGGTGAACGCTGATGTGCTGAACGCCGACCTTCTGAAGTTCGTCACCAGTTGAGGTATCTGCGGGGTGCGGCTCCCAAGCCCTGCCCCGCAATTTGCGTCGGGCCATCACGTCCCCAGACCCGCAAAAGTCCAACGCCTTCCGCCATTTGTGGACATTCCATCTCCGCCGAAGCAAGCTGTCGAATTGTTGCAGCTTTGTTGTCGGCTGTGGGTTATCCGATTACAAATAGTGTTCGATACGGAGTCTGGACCAATTGAGTGTAGCATTTGCCAAGGAAGAGAGCGCCGAAGCCGCGTCGGAAACCATCCTGCCGGATCGCCCTATCTCCGATCGGATCAACCTCGTCACGGAGGCCGGTTTCAGGATGCTGAAAGATGAATTGGCCCGCGCTCAGCTGGCTCTCGAAGAGGCCAAAGTGCTGGAAGATGTCAATGAGAGGCGGCGGCAGTCGGCTGTTCCGGTTCGAGATATTCGCTATTATGCCGAGCGCGTCCGTACGGCTCGGCTTATCACGACGCCCACGTCTAATGATGTGATCGGTTTCGGTCACACCGTCACCTTTGAGCGTGATGACGGCCGCACTCAAACCTTCCGCATCGTCGGCGAGGATGAGGCTGATCCGTCTCAAGCGTCCATATCGCATGGTTCGCCGGTTGCCATCGCGCTGATTGGCAAGACCGTTGGCGACGTTGTTCAGCTAGGGCAACGCGAACTCGAGATACTCTCCATTTCTTAGAAGCCCGCGAGACGCAGTTCTTTGATCATTGCCAATTGCTCTAATGATAGAGGAATACCTTGGCGTGCGGCACTTTCGCGCGAAGCCAACCGTCGATCTCCAGGAAATCTGTCCTGCCCGGCATACTGCAAGGTAGCGATTAGTTCCTCGATGCGGTCAACGAAATGCGGCAACTCTCCGCGCCCCTTTTCCGGATCTATAAGTAATATGAACTGGCCGGTATGTGGGGTTGCCGCGCCGGGATGGCGGGAGAGATCGACCTCGTAGGAGAACTTTCCGCCAACGAGAGCCGCACACAACACTTCCACGAGCATCGACATTGCCGCTCCCTTGTAGCCGCCAAATGGCAACAGCGCGCCACCGTCCAGCACTTTCCGAGGGTCGGTCGTCGGTTGACCGTCGCGGTCAACGCCGACGCCGGGCTCCAGCTCCTCCCCATCGCGGGCAGCAATCTGCACATCGCCATGTGCGCGGCTCGATGTTGCCTGATCAACGACAAGAGGAGCAGCGTTCAGGCGCGGTATGGCATAGGCAATCGGATTGGTGCCGTAGACAGCCTTTTTGCCACCAGGAGGCACAACCGATTTCATGCTGTTGATTACGGAGATTGCGAGCAACCCATCTGCGGCAAACGGTTCTACATCCAGCGACAAGGCACCGAGATGGTGAGAGTTGCGTATCGCTATGATCGCAACCCCGTTACGCGATACCTTGTCCAGAAGAGCCTCACGCCCTGCTGCAAGTGCGGGAACAGTAAAGCCGTTCATGGCATCGACGCGCAGAATCCCTGCACCCGCATCCTCCAGGATTGGGATCGCCTTTCCGTCGACCCAGCCAGAACGCAGGCTCGACACGTAGCCGCGCAAACGGAACAGGCCGTGGCTATGTGCTGCGTCGCGTTCGGCGGAAACACAGTTGATCGCCAGATGCCGCGCAATCTCGTCGGAACAGCCATTACTTGTAAACACAGTCAATACGAGTTCGACAAGCTCGTCGAACCTGAAAAACGTCATCCGGCCATTCGGCGCCAAAGCCATGGGATCTTCCTTAACCGCGCTTTGGAAGCGAAGGGCTGAACATCATCAGGCTCAGGATTTCAAACAGCATTTGTGCGCCATTCTGAGCGGTGTTGGTGGTACTGTCATAGGCGGGTGCCACTTCCACGACATCGCCGCCAATCAGATTGACGCCGCGCATGCCTCTTATCAGGGCAAGCGCTTCACGCGTTGTCAGGCCACCGACCTCGGGCGTTCCCGTGCCGGGGGCAAATGCAGGATCGAGACTGTCGATATCGAAAGAGAAGTAGGTCGGGCCATCGCCCACCACTTCCCTTGCCTTGGCGATGATTGCTTCAAGACCCATGCCGGAAATGTCTTTGGCGTGAATGACGGTCATGCCGGACAAGCGGGAGAACTCCCAGATATATTCGGCCGAGCCGCGAATGCCGATCTGGATCGTGCGTGTCGGATCAAGCACACCGTCCAGAACCGCATTGCGGAACGGGCCGCCGTGATGGAAGCGCTCACCCTCATAAGGCCCGCCCGTATCACAATGTGCATCGATATGGATCATGCCAACCGGTCGATCACGACCAAGCGCACGCAATATCGGATGGGAAATGGAGTGATCGCCGCCAACTCCCAAAGGGATTGCGCCTGCTGCCGCAATTTTTGAGACGAATGTTTCGATGTCTTCGTGACTTTGCGCAAGGTCGAACCGGCTGCGGAAAGGCACGTCTCCAATATCAGCGACTGCCATTTCATGCACCGGCGCGCAGCCCAAAGCATCATTGTAAGGGCCCGTGCGCTCGATCGCGCGCAGCGCCCTTGGGCCAAAACGCGAGCCATTTCGATTGGTGACGGCGAGATCCATCGGCACACCGTAGAGAGCAACCTGCAATGCAGACAACGCGTCATCAAGAGCCTCCGGCATGACGACCGGTGCATCGAGCAGCGTCGGAAGCCCGGCATAAGGCGCCTGACGACGCCCGCCTTCGCTGAAAATCTTGTCGGCGATGTTCTGGAACTCCGGGGTAACCATCGTACCGCCATCGCTGGCGCCGAACTGTTTACGAAGTCCCTCGAGTTTTTCTTTGCTGAATGTCATTTCAATCCTCCGCAATGTATGAGCGCGCATCGACCAATGCCGGGCGATGCACGCCCGAACGCTCTTGCCTAAACTGCTAACTTTCGGTCGTTCCCGAAAAGAAACTGGCCTCAGGCCAGTCCGAACTCCTTGCGAACCGCCCCGGTGATGCCAGACACATATGTGTCGAACAGCAGCTTGCCCTTTTCAGGCGAAGCCGAGCGGGCCGAAATCAACGCCCCGGACTTCGGTAAACCCGGCAGATTCTCCCATGTCTGCGGATAGACATCGTAAGGGGGAAATTCCGCCGGACCGTGATCCGGTATCCGGTCCGGGTAAACCATGTCGGGGCATAGATGCATCATGACGGACGTTTCCATGACGCCCGCATGTTCAAGCGGCCAGCTTGGAAAGCCATCAGGCCAGACTACGCGTTCGGCTTCCGGCGTCGTGAACTCGTAGTAGCCGATCCGCAGCACCTTGATGTCGTTGATACCGTCGCGACGCAGGTCTCTAAGGGCAAGATCCACACCCTCGATGATGAACATCGTGTTTTCGTAGTGACCGTCCATGATCACCATGCGGCGTACGCCGTGACGGCCAAGCTCGCAGACAATGTCTTTGACGGTGCCGATCAGGCTTGCGGCGTCGAGGCTGATCGTTCCGGGAATGTGGTTGCCGCCGCCAGAGCGCGCCTGCGATTTGTAGCCGAACACGACAGGAGGAACGACGAGGCCGCCGACCTGCTCGGCCACCGCCTGGCCGATCCTGTCGGGAATTTCGACGTCGCAGCACATGGGCAAGTGAGGGCCGTGTTGTTCATGCGAACCCACAGTGAGGAATACGACCGGGTTCAGGCGGACCTTTTCCTCATACTCCACCCAGGTCATCTCTTTGGTAAGAACTGTCATTTTAACAAGGCCTTTCAAGCGTTCGCCAAAAGAAGCGCGTCGTCCGGGTTCCATGAAAGATAAAACCGGCTCGAGCCGCTTCCCAAAAGTTTCTCTAGAGCGTGTTGACGCACCTGTGCACGTATGATGCGTTCGCCGCCGACATCGAAGAACAGCGTGACCATTGATCCGATGAACTGTTCGCTGATCAGCTCTGCCGCAATTCCCGGAAACTGTGCGCCCGGCTGCGTATCGACCTGCAGGAGATCGGCGCTGATGATGAGATCCACCGCAGAACCCACAGCGATCGCGGTTTCCGGCATCCGGGCAGGCAATTTGCCGAGCGGCGTCTCGACCACTGCAGTCGTCCCGTCCACTGCGTGTAGCTTGCCAGGCAGGATGTTGTTGGTGCCGACAAAATCGGCCACGAACCGATTTGCCGGTGCGCGAAACACCTCGCGCGGAGTGCCGTTCTGCTGCACCCGCCCCTGATTCATGATCACCACACGGTCTGCCATGGCAAACGCTTCGGATTGGCTGTGCGTGACATAGAGGAAGGTAATGCCCAGCTCACGCTGAAGCTTGGTCAGTTCCGCTTGCATACGCACAACCAGGTGCGCGTCGAGCGCCGATAATGGCTCGTCCAGCAGAAGAACTTTGGGCTCCATCACGAGTGCGCGTGCAAGTGCGACGCGCTGGGCCTGCCCCCCGGAAATCTTGGTCACAGCGCTACTCTCAAGCTGATCGATGCCAAGACGCTTCAACCATTTGCGCGCCCGCGCCTTGCGCTCCGCCGCCGGTACGCCATGCATTTTGAGCCCGAACGTCACATTGTTCAAAACGTCGAGAAAAGGAAACAGGGCAAGACTCTGCCAGACCAGCGGCATGTTGCGCTCCCATGGCTTGTGGGTGGTGATGCGCTCGCCATTGAATTCGATCTCACCGGATGTCGGCATTTCCATGCCAGCCAGCATCCGCAAGGTCGTCGTCTTGCCACACCCGCTTGGCCCCATAAGTGCAACGAACGCACCCTGCTGAATGTCCAGCGACAAATCATCGACCGCAATGAAGTCCCCGAAACGCTTGGTCACGCCGGCAAACCGGATAAGGTTGGAGGTTGCGCTGCCCGCGCTTTGCTCACTCATTAAGTGCGTTCCTTGTTTGATCGGCGCGCAGAATTGCTCCGCAGAAGCAGAATTTGCGCCAGCACGACCAGAATGATCGAAATAGTGAATGTGAAGGAGCCGATTGCGTTGATGCGGGGGCTCGCTTGTCCCTGAACGAAACTCAGCACCCGCACCGGCAACGTCTCCTGAAGGCCGGATACGAACCATGCGATTGCGAATTCGTCGAACGAAACCGCAGCCGTGACAAACAATGCGGCCAAAATAGCCGGGCGGCAGAACGGCAGCACGAGGTGAAACATTCCCTGCCACTGGCTCGCACCGAGATTCCAGGCCGCGGCTTCAAGACCGGAATCCATCTGGGAAAGACGCAACCGGATGACCGCAGTGGCGAATGGTATGCACAACACGGTGTGCGCGATTATCACCGAATAAAGCTGCCCGGAAAGACCAACCTGCGCTAGAAAGAACAGCATCGCCAATCCGAGGATGAGGATCGGAACCAGCGGCGGCATAAAGCCCAGTGCGAGGTAGATTTTCTTGCCGAAGAAATTGTAACGATAATCGGTATAGGCAGCACCAAAGCCGATAGCAGTCGACAAAATTGATGCTGTAATGCCCGCGATCAGCGTCCGCTTTGCAGCCGCCATCACTTCAGCATCGGCCAGAACAGCCTGATACCATTGAAGGCTGTAGCCGGACAGCGGCAGCGTCGGAAAACGGTCTGCGCTGAACGAGAAGATGAAGCTGACGACGATCGGCATGAATACGACCGCGAAAACAACGAAGACGTAAGTCTTGAGCAGTGTCGAGATTGTCCTGTCCATGTCACTTACCTCCGCGACGGTAGGCAACCGACATCGCCGCCGAAACGACAGCCAGAAGCGTTGCAATCATCACCAGAGCAATGACGGATGCCCTTGGCCAATGCGACCCTGCACGCACCTGATCGATCACGAGCAGGCTGACAGTCGGCGGGTTGGAGCCGCCGAGGAGTTGCGGGCTGACAAAATCTCCAAAGGCGAGGACGAATGCGAACGCAGCGCCAAGCACAAGTCCGACCCGCGCCGATGGCACGATGACCGAGAACACCGCGCGCAGACGGCCTGCGCCGAGATTATGCGCAGCTTCCACCAGACGCCAGTCGACGAAAGCGAGGCTCAGCAATTGCAGCAGCGCAACCAGCGGAAACACGAGGGTGAAATAACCGATTTGCGTTGCAAATGGCGTATCAACCATGGTGATCGGCTCGAAACCGCAAGCAACCAGAATCTGGTTCACGATACCGTTCGAGCCAAGGATCGTACGCCATGTATAGGCACGAACCAGATAGGACGTGAAGAAGGGCGTAACAAGAAGGCAGGCCCCGAGCAGCCTGACGCGCGGCGACACCTTGAAAGCGAGCGTATATGCCACCGGAAACGCAATGACCGACGCGACAAAAGAAGCCAATGCCGCATACCATAGCGATCGGAAATACCCGCTCCAGAAGAAACCGGTATTGAAAATGCGTGACCAGTTGGCCAGCGTAAAATCCGGAATCAGGCGGTAATTCTGAACGGTCCAGAAACTGAGAGCGACCAGAAAGAGCAGCGGCGCTACAAAAAACGCGGCCTGCCAGATGGCAAGCGGCGCGCCCCACACGAAGGCGAAGATGCTGACACGCTTCGCCTTCCCGTCCGTGGCAATGGATGTTTTACCATGCGGCATTGGAAGTTCTTCTTTTTGGCCGATTACAGGCTTTGGAACTCGGTCCACACGTCCTGCCAGTCCTCACTAGACTGTTCGGTCGGCAATTCGCGCAGAAGAATCCGGCCCGCACGATAATCTTCAAGCAGATTATGCGCGCCGAGATCCATGTTTATCATGCGCGCTTCGGCGATGTTCTCGCGATTGAGAAGCTCCCAAGCCTTCTTGCTTGGGCCGGAAGCCATATAGGACGACTTCAGCATGAGCCTGCGCTGACCTTCGGGACCGGTCAGATAGCGGATGAAGTTCTTCGCAAGTTCCTGCTTTTTCGTGCCCTTCACGATAGAGGCGCTTTCCGTCCAGATGACCGCGCCTTCTTTCGGCACAGATGCCTTGATGTTGTGGCCGTCGCGCTGAAGCAGGCCTACCATCCATTCACCGGTGCCCGGCACAACCATCGCGCCTCCATTAGCGAAGGAATCGAAGACCGCCGCAAAATCCCAGAAGCCAGCAACCTGCGGCTTTAGCGAGAAAACGGATTCCTTGAGCTTGGCGAATTGATCGTTGTTGATGACATAGGGGCGCTTATTGCCGAGATAAGCGCTGACGCAACCCATGCATGGCAGATACCAATCGCGCATGCCGACTTTGCCGCGAATCTTTTCGTCCCACATGATCGCGTAGGAATTCGCGTCATCGGCGGTGAGCTTATCGGCGTTGTAAGCAAGGCCGTTGATGCCCCAGCTTGTCATTACTGTGTAGAGCGTATCGTCGATCCAATGCAGCGGGAACTTCTGGAATTCAGGCCAGAAATCCTCAAACGCATAGTCGGCCGGGTTCATCGGCTCGATGAAATCCGCCTGCTTCAGCTCGTTGACATAGGCTTCATCGGAGAGAACCACATCGAATGTGCCGGCTGGCGATCCGTGGATAAGCGCGAGCAGACGTTCGCCACCGCTATATTCCTTGGAGACGACTTTGACGCCGTACTCCTCCTCGAACGGCGCAACGACTTCCGGTGCGCCGTGCCCTGGATAGGTCAACCAGGTAAGTACATTGTCATCCGTTTGCGCCTGAGCCGTATGAAACGGAGACGACGAAAACAGTGCGGCGCCGGCCGTAGCGGCCGCGCCGCGCAAGACTTGGCGGCGGTTGGTCGGTGCGTTCATGAAACGACGAAAATCCATAAAGTGAACCCCTTTTTTTATCATTGATCGGCCAGAGCTTGCACAATCGTTTTTCTTCGATAAATATCAAAGTCTCGAATGTCACTTTGATGAATATCAAACCTTCATGCATCTAACCGACCTCGATTTGCGCTTGATGCAGCTTTTCCTGACGATAGTGGACAATCGTGGATTGTCGGCTGCGCAAACCAGCCTGAATCTGGGGCTGTCTACCATCAGTTCGCACTTGGGCACGCTTGAAAAGAGACTTGGCGTCAAGCTTTGCGAACGCGGCCGTAGCGGCTTTCGCTTGACGGAAGAAGGCGAAAAGGTTTTTCAGATTGCGCGCCAGCTCGCCGGCTCTGTAAGTTCTGCAAATTCAGAACTCGCAAGTCTTCGCAATATTCTGGTCGGTAAACTGCGAATCGGCACGGTCGACAACGTGGTCAACAATCCCACCGCGCATATCGCCGAAGCGCTTCACGCTTTCGATCTTCGAAAACACGAGGTCGCGGTTACAGTGGAGATCGTCTCGCCGCGAGATCTGGAGCGGCAAGTATCGGACGGCGTACTGGACATTGGCATAGGCCCGCGCATCCATAATCTCGGTTCGCTCGACTACGATCTTCTGTTTACCGAGAAACAGTATCTTTATTGCGGGCGTAAGCATCCGCTCTACGATCAGGCACCGGATGGCTGGACCCACGGTCACGCCGCTTTGCAGAAATATGCCAGCCACATATGCCCCCTGCCTGACACACCGGATTACGACATGTTTCGCAGCGTATCCGTTGCGCACAATATGGAAAGCGTCGCGATATTCGTCGTTTCCGGGCGTTTTATCGGATTTCTTCCCGAGCACTACGCGCGACAATGGGTCAGCCGCGATATGATGCGCCCGATACGGCCTGACCTGTATTTGTACGAAAACTCATTTTACAGCTTCCGCAGCAAACGACAGCGTGCCAACCGCGTCATTGGCCAGTACAGAAAAGATTTGATCTCTGTGCACGAAGCTCAATAGGCCAATACCGGGAGGTCTATCCCACCTGGCAGATCAAAAGTTTAAACTTTCAGTGCCGGAAAGGATTTGTTTGTCCAAGATACAAATTCTTCTACCGGCAGCAACGAGTTCGTCATCCGCCGCCGTTCAGTGCCATAAGCAGCCCCATAGAACCCAGGCCGACGAAT
>NZ_JBDUUH010000011.1:0-214850 GCF_039939195.1 Foliimonas ilicis
CCGGCAGGACAGAGGGGGGCGCCTCGTGATTCCATCAAAACAGGAATCGCTCTAAGAGGCGCGGCAGGGTAGAATTTGCAAATAGTCTCGGGTATGCCTACAGGCGCGTTTTTAACCTCGGCATTCATGCTCAAAAATTCAATCCTGATCCTCATCACGGCCCTCATCGCCATTGGCGGCGGTGCAGCCAGCCTGTCCTACGCGCTGAAGGCGCAAGAGGGCGTCGGCGCAATTGCGGTTGGAAGCTGGGTCGCTTTCCCCGACATCGGCACGCCTGATGCCGATCCCTACACCAAAGCTCGCATATCGCGCGAAGGCGTTCTGGCGCTGGGCCGCGCCGAAGGCCTGTCCTTCATCGCGGAAAAAGACGCGTCGGGAAATATTCTGCGCCAGGAATGCGCCTATGTGATCGAAGGCAAGGTGCCGACCTCGCGCTTCTGGACGCTTTACGCCACCGACCGTTCGTTGACCGCCATCACCTCAAGCGGCGCCGGTGCCTCGGCCCTTCATTCCTATGGAATCCTGCGCGGCGATGGCGATACTTTCTCCGTTAACGCAGGCCGCAAGCCCTCGCCCGGAAACTGGCTCGCCGTCCACGGAAACGGCCCGATGTTTCTGGTGCTGACGCTCTACGACACGCCCGTCGCCTCCAGCACCGGCCTCAGCGGCATCCAGTTACCGCGCATCGTGAGGGCCGCTTGCAATGCTTAGGCTGCTCTATGCAATCCTGCTCGGCCTGCTCGGCGCATGCATCGTCCACATTGCGGTGCTGTTCCTCGTGCCGCAATTTTCGGAGCGGGATGCATGGTCGCGGCTGGCAATGGAATCCGGTCTTTATCGCATGACGCGGCTGGATGCGGAGGCAGGCACTGCACCTGTCGTCAAATCCGTCGATCCGCTGTTTTATGCCTCATCCTGCCGCTTCGACCTGACCGATGGTCCCGTACAGTTGCGCGCGCAGGGCAATGTGCCCTTCTGGTCTGCCTCGGTCTACGACCGCGCGGGACAGAACATCTACAGTTTCAACGATCACACCTCGACCGATGGTACGCTCGATTTCGTCGTGCTTACCCCGACGCAGATGCTGGCTTTGCGCAACGATCTGCCGCCCGCATTCGAAAAGTCGATTTTCGTCGAAGCCCCCGTCGAGGAAGGCATCGTGGTTGTGCGAAGCTTCGTGCCGGACGCGACATGGAAGCAAGCCGTCGAAGGCTTTCTCTCCGCCACCACCTGCACGACTGCCCTGCCCGTCAGCGCCGAGCAGTAGGGCGTCGTCCGTGGTCGCTTCCTGTCCGGCCAGCGATCACGCCTTCCGCAGCTTTTTCGCGCTCGTAACGAACGCCCGGAAATATGATGATTGATGCCGGTGTGTCGCGCACCGTCTTCGGCGCGTTCTGTGCCGTTCTTCGCGGTACGAATGCCAGTATGATACTCATGGTATGCGCCCTCTCTCGTTCGGTTTTAATCGAGATTCAGGTCTGGCCATGCCGTTTGCAGGTCGGTATCACTTCAATCCGACATCAGCCCGGACCGGAGCAGTCACGCAACGCCTCCACTGTCGATAAGGCCATCAGAGAGTTAACAGTCTGCTAACAAAATTCCTCTAGATTGAGCTTTCTCCCCCTGCATTGCACGCGCAACACAGGCACGGAGTGTTGCAGTTTTTCGAGTCGAGCGTACTTTGTGTCATCATCAGATTTCAGGCAGATTGCGTTGAAGGGCGAAGCTGGAAAAGCCGAAAGACTTTTTCGCGCCGCGGTTTCCGCTTTCTGTTCCCTGCCGCGTCCATCGAAGCAGGAAATAAGCAAGCTCGAAGACCTCACCCTTCCACTTTTCGATCAGGTTTCGCAGGAATCGCTGCGCTTCGTCTCCGCTGCCCTGTCGGAGTGCGAAACAGCACCCCACAGCCTCGTCCTGCGCCTTTGCAGCGAGCCGGTGGACATCGCGGCCCCCCTCCTTATCCGCTCGAATGCGCTGCGCGAAATCGACTTGATCACGCTCATCGCAACGCATGGCCTGCCCCACGCCAAGGCGATTTCGCGCCGCCTGAACCTCAATCCCAGCATCGCGCATCTGGCAACCGCCCTGCAGCGCGCCACCGGACTCAATGATGCGCTGGACGAAGACGACGCTGATGCCGACCCCGACGCCATCGAAGAGCCGCAGAGCCCCGTTCCCGGCGCCATGGCAGAGGAAGTGCGCGCGCGTCTTCGCGACATGATGCGTCCGGCCAAGACCGCCCCGCCCCGGCTCGACCGCGACGCCTATGTCAATCTCCGCGAGACCTCGCTCAAGGGCAACGCGACCTTCGTCGAGATCGCCCTTGCCGAAGCGCTGGATCTCGATCTCGAACGCGCCCGCCTCATCGTCGAGGCGACGGGCTATTCATCCCTGCTCACCGCCCTTCGCGCGCTCGATCTCAGCGAGGAAGAAGCCTTCCTGATCACCATGGCGATATTCCCCGCGCATTTCCCAAACCGCGAAGCGATAAGCCTGTTCCTCGGCCGCTTCCGCCTTCTCCGGCAGGAATCCGCGCAGGACCGCGTGCGCTCATGGAAAGGCGAAAGCGACAAACCCGGCTCGAAGCAATTCCGGGCGTCGTAGGGTGCCATCGCGGGCCACGATCCATTCCGGAACGCCAGATCGCGCTGGAGTCCTTCATTTTTAGATAGAACCGTTAGCGGGACAGCGCCCCCCTCTGTCCTGCCGGACATCTCCCCCACGGGTGGGGAGATCGGATTTCATTTCCGATTTCGCCAATCGTGAGCGTTGCAAGTCCGGTGGCAACATTGAAGCTGCCAATCTCCCCACCTGTGGGGGAGATGTCCGGCAGGACAGAGGGGGGCGCTGTCCCGCCGGCATTTCCATAAAACGAAAGCTAAAGCTCCGTCAGCGAAAGCAAATCCTCAACCGGTTCACTCCCTGCCTCCAGCTCAATAATCCAGATGTCGGAATCAAAACGCTTTTCCTTCTCCAGACGCGCATCGATGGCGCTTTCCTCATCGAAGGCCAGCTTGGTGAACTGCCGGTCATCGGGGCGCGCGCTGTCATAGCTTGCCTGCGGTGCAGGCCCGTAAAGACTGGCCTCACCCATCCGCCCCCGGCACAGCACAAACACCGCCCCCGCCTCCGTCGCCCCGCGCTTGATCACCGCCGCGAACCCGCCAGCGCCAAACACCCGGCGTATCATGGCCGAAACCCAAAAATCGGTCGTAACGCGCATGGCTGTTCCTGAAAGCTGATGTCGAAGGGCTTTTAGCTTGGCCGGGCAGCAATTGCGAGCCGGAGAGGAAGCGCACTATGTCCGGCTACTGCGCATTCCATTCACCACCTTCAAATCCTTGCGTCCGGCAAAACCCCGATATTCCTCAGTCTCCACCCCATAGAGCGCGACGCGGCTGTTTTCGTCATGGTGCAGACCCCAGCCGAATTGCTTCACCAGCGGCGAAGCGCGCAGGCAGGCCTTCGGCTTCGAGAAGAACTCCTGCCGCGCGGCAGGCCAATCCGCTTCCGCAATGTCCGCGCGCTTGGCGTGGGTCAGGAACAGCAGATCGTCGCTGGTGAGTTTATACGGCGCATCCCGAAGCATCGCATACTGGATTGCCCCGACCGAACCGGCCTTCGCAGGCTCCTGCCCGCTTTTCGCGGTGCTGTCCGGCGAGACAAGGATGAAGCCGTTTGTGTAATTCGTGGTCATTGGGCGCCTCTGAGAAGAGGCAGAATTCAGCCGATCGAAGCACTGAGTCAACAGGCAATCAGCCTATTTGATAAGGCCGATTTCTTTCATCTTCACATAGACGGCCTCGTCCGGCTGGCCGGATTCGCTCAAGCCGAACAGCGACTGGAATTCCTTGATGGCGGCGGTCGTGCGTGCGCCGATCTTGCCGTCCACTTCGATGCCTTCATTTCCGAAGGCGCGCAGGCCTTCCTGAATCTTGGCGGTACGCGCTTCGGGCCTCACCTCGGCAACGGGCTTCGGCGGCGTGATCGCATTGGTGATGTCGCGGCGCAGTGTCGGTGTCGGCGGTGCGGATGCCTGCTTTTCGGATGCGCCAAGCTGGTCCAGCAATTCTGCGTCGATCTCGCCCGATGCCTTCAGGCCCATCTTGGTCTGGTAGGCGGCAATTGCCCGGCGCGTGCCGGGGCCGGAAAGCCCGTCCACCGCATCGCTGTAGAAATTAAGTTCCTTGAGGATGGTCTGCACGCGCGCGATAAGCGGGTCGCCGCCGCGCACTTCTTCGACGGGCTCAGCCGGGCGCTCGATCTGGAATGTGGTTTCCGGTTCGTCCGCGAGCTCCTGCTCGACCCGGCTGACGGTTGGCACCGGCATGAAGTCGCGCGTCGCAAAGAAAGCCCCCAGATGCGCATGCGGCTGATACCACAGCGCATTTGCCGAGACATAGAACAGTGCTACCAGAAACGCCGTCGAGCCGCCGACGAGCACCGGGTTGCGCGAGACGAAGCCGCCAAGCGCTGCCGCGCCGTCATGCAGCACGCCGGGGCGTTGCTGCACCCGCTTCTTAGCCTGCCTTGCGGAACGGGCCATGTACTTCCTCTTTGGTCTTTTCCAGCGGCAGTGTCGCCAGTTCGCCGCGCCGTGCCTCCGCATAGCTTGCCGGGCCGTTGACGGGAAGGCTGATCGTTACCGTCGTGCCTTCAGCAGGCGCACTTTCGATGGACATGGTGCCGTCATGCAGCGCCACCAGCCCCTTGACCAGCGAGAGGCCAAGGCCTGCGCCGTCATACTGGCGCGTATAGTCGTTGCGCACCTGGCAGAACGGCTTGCCGATCCGCGAAAGGTCGTCTTCGGCAATGCCGATGCCTGTATCGCTGACCCAGAAATGCAGCCGCGAACCGACACGGCGCGCGCCGATCGTCACCTGGCCGTTGTCCGGCGTGAACTTGATCGCATTCGATGCGAGGTTGATGAGCACCTGCTGCACGGCGCGCTTGTCTGCATGGATTTCGGAAACGTCCGCCGCAATGTCGGTTGCCAGCGCGATGCGCTTTTCCGAGGCAGGCAGGCGCACCATCGCCTCGCACATTTCCACTGCCTCGCGGAAGCGGAACGGCTCCGGATTTGTCGCATAAGCGCCCGCCTCAAGCTTGGACACATCGAGGATCGAGTTCACTACGGCCAGCAAATGATTGCCCGACTGGCGCACCAGATCGACATATTCCTTCTGGCGCGGGTCGGCGAACTTGCCGAACATTTCATGCAGCAGCATGTCGGAAAAGCCGATGATGGCGTTCAGCGGCGTGCGCAATTCGTGGCTTACGGCCGCCAGGAAATTGCCCTTGGCGATTTCGAGGCTGTCCTTCTTCTGGTCGGCCTCGGCCAATGCGGCGCGCAGATCGCTGATTTCGTCATTCTCGCGAACCAGCAGCGTGAAGCCGTCGCCAAGCGCGCCTTCATTCAGCATTTCGATGAGGAACGGACGGTAATTGTCCGCGCCGCCCTCGACCAAGCGCGGCAGCCTGATGCGCACTTCCGCACGGCTGGCCGCCTTGCCTTCGCGCAGCGCTGAGAGCGCGCAGAGATAGGCAATGCGGTCGCCAATGTGGATACGGTCGAACAGGCCGGTACCGAACAGGCATTCCTGCGGCAATTGCAGCATGGTGCGCGACTTGTCCGAGGCTTCCATCACCTCGCCATTGCGCGCCATGCGCAGCACGACCGCATCGATGATCGTCTCAAGCGCCGCATCCTGCCGCTCCGGCGTTGCCGTCTCGAATGCGAAGCCGCCGCGCAGACGCGGCAGAAGCGTCGCGCCATAGGCCAGCGGAACGAGCCAATGCCAGGCGCTGATGGCGGGTGCTGCAGCAAACAGCGTCGCACCCGCAAATGCCTGCAGGGCAATCGCCGCCGCAGCAGCGCCCAGGCCCAGTTGCAGGCCACGCTTGCTGCGCGAAATCCAGAAAGCCTCGAAAGGCAATGCGAAAAGAAGAACGCTGACCGGCGAGGCAAGCCCGCCCGCCGATGCGATAATCATCGCAACCGCAATCGTGCCTGCAACAAGTGCCGCAATCGCCACGGGGCGCTCAGCGCCGCGAGAGGCGACGGTCAATCCGCCGAGCCAGCCGAGGCCCAAAGTCGCGCAGATTGCGGCAAGCGTCACCGCAACGCCGATCTGTAATGGCATGAACGACGCGATCGCGCCGCCGATAAGGAAGGGCGATGCCAGCACAAGTCCGATCAACCGGCGATGACGCGCACGCGCCTTCTCGCCTTCGATGGACGGATGCACCAGCCGTTCGCAGCCCTCTGAGACAGCGCGCAGGAGATCGTCGGTTCTTTTGGCAAATGAACTCAAATAACACACTCGCACATGGGCACCTCAAAAAAGGAGAATGGGTGGCCCGTTCTTACAAGTCCGAAACTCGCACCCAGCGTTTAAGGAAACGATAAAGCGCAGGCCATTTACGGGCTTTCTCCCTCTGAATAATGGGGTGTTGCGAGCCAAAATCACGTCAGTTTGTTTGCATGGTAAATGGAGCGTTTATTAAAATCGCACCGCCTGGAGCGTCCGAAACGGCCTCGAAACCAGTGGGCAACACACCCTCTTTCGAAAGAAAACAAAAACTTGGCTGGTTAATGCTTTATGACCCTGGTTTTTAAGGCTTATGTCAAAAGCCGCACAGGACCGATCAATTAAAATTTGAAGCAAATTTGCATGGCACCAGAAAGCGGTCTTTCGCATTGCTGTGTCACTATCGCCTCAAACAAGAGAGACCTTGGCGAGCAAGCAAGGTCCGACATGACGAGAGGGAAGGCTATGGGCTTTCTTATAAAGGCAGCATTCTGGTTTGCAGTCGTCCTCCTCATCCTGCCATTGGGCGGCGGCGAGGAAGGAGACAAACCCACCATCGGCGCGATACAGGCATTCTTCGCCGCGAAGGAAGCCATCGGTGACATTTCCGGCATCTGCGAGCGCAAGCCCGATGTCTGCGAAGCCGGGCAATCGGTCATGCAGACGGTCGGCGTCCGCGCCAAGGAAAGCGCCCGCATCGCCTATGAAATGCTCGACACCCAGTTCGGCCAGCCGGATGTCGCAACCACCGGCAGCGTGCCGGAAGCGCAGGGTCATGAGCAGCACGCCGTCGAGGCACCCGCATTCGAAGCCCTGCCGCAGCCGGTGCCGACCCCGCGCCCTGCACATTGAGGTTGGGTGCGTCCTCTTTTTTCCGTGACGTACCCGCCCGGCGCTATTATATCCCGCTCATGACCGAGACGATCCAGACCATCGAAACCATACAGGACGATTTCGCCTTCCTCGACGATTGGGAAGATCGCTATCGCTATGTCATCGAGCTTGGCGAAGCCCTGCCCGACTTCCCCGATGCTCTGCGCGACGATGCCTACAAGGTGCCGGGCTGCGTCAGCCAGGTCTGGCTGGTCACGGATGCGGGGAACGGCCAGGATCCGGTCATGAAGTTTCGCGGCGATTCCGACGCCCATATCGTTCGCGGCCTCGTCGCAATCATGCTGGCGCTTTTCTCTGGCCGCAAAGCCAGCGAAATCATGGCGATCGATGCCGAAGCGACCTTGCGCGGCCTCGGCCTCGACGAGCATCTCTCCCCGCAGCGCGCCAACGGCCTGCGCTCGATGGTCAAGCGCATCAAGCGTGATGCGACCGACGCGCTTGCCTAGCTGATACTCGGCCGGTAGCCCTCGGCACCCCAATGCAGCACGGAACCGCGCGGCTTTTCCGCTCTTTCGGGGTAGTAATGGCGGCTTAGAACGCCAAGCGCTGTTTTCAGAATGATCTTGGCAGAGCGTATCGGCCAGCCGCGCTCGCTTTCGACTTTTTCCAACCCTTTCAAAAAGCAACAAACGTCGATCAGCACGCCCGAAAGCTCCGGCCCGACTGAGCGGATCGCATTGTCGACCCGTTGGCGCGCCGCAAGGGCTGCCTCCGTGATCTCGACCGCACCCGAAGCGCCGCCGACACGCCGGCCGGACGCCAAACCCGCCATCCAGTTCGCGCCGAGACGCGGCATGAGCTGCCCGCGCGTATAATCGGCACGCAGGCGCTCGCCTGCATCATATTCGCGACCGGTCAAAAACGGCCTGCCGTCGCGCGCCTTGCGCCGCACCAATTGCCCGAGCGGCGATTCCGACAGATTGACCAGGGCCACGGCATCCGCGCCATTCGCAACAATGATTGCCGGTTCGAGTTCCAGCGTTGCAGCGCCCAGCACATCCGCACGCACAGACTTTACGTGGGCCACTCCTTTGACCGAAAGCGAAACCTTGTTTGCCTCACGCGTCAAAAACCCGCCTGCGGCGAGCGCTTCAATATCGTCGCGCGAAACCGAAATCGCCCCGCGATCTCCCCCATCGAGCATGAGTTTGCCCGCATCGGCCATGTCCGCAGCGACAATTGTGCCTTTGGTGAGAAACATCAGAATTCGGCTCGCAGCCTTGCTGTCGTTCATCTCTATACCTCCAGCCGGTTGCGGAATGCGGCAATCGCGATGTTTTCCGTCATTGCCAAAACGCTTTCGAAATCGGGATCGTCGCGCAAATCTTCGATGGTCTTGCAGGCATAGACGACCGTCGTCCTGTCCCGCCCGAAGCAGCGCCCCACCTCTTTCATGCTCAATTGCAGGATCGTGTGCGTCACATACATGGCGATCTGGCGCACGCGCGTTATCTGCGCGGCCGAGCGTCCGCCCTGCCGCAAATCCTTGCTCGATACGTTGAAGAGCGCCGCCGAGATGTCGATCATGCCTTCGCATATCTCCATCGCCCGCTCGTCGCGCCGTGCCGAAGGCGAAACGGCAGGACCATACACATAGGCGGGATAGGTCGTATCCTCCTGCCTCACCTCCTCAAGCGCGCTGCATATCGACTTCACCGAACCTCCTCCTGTGAATAGGAATAAGTTCTTATATCGCGGCGAAACGAAGATGTGAACAAAACAAGATCAAAAGAGCCGACAGTGAATCGTCAAGTCATTGAAAAAACGTGAGTAATAAAAATCCCCACTGTTCGTTTGGCACTCGTTTCTCCCCCTGTCTCCAGCCGGCGCGATAGTCGACCTCGAAAAGACGAGGGAAGATCATGTCGATTGCAGAAAATATCAGAAGCGAGTTCGAGGCGTTTCGCGTCAAAAAGCTGGGCGAGACCGGCGACGCCAGACAAATGGCAGCGCTGCAGCTCGCATGCGGAATCGATTTCGGGGATTTATTGAACGCCGAAGGCGAGACGCGTCGCAAGCTCATCGAAAAGCTGACGCGGGCGATAGAGCGTGAGCGCCTGAGAGGCGTCAATCGCCATTGGAGCTACGATCTGAACCGTCACATCGCGCTCAAACAGGCGCTGGACCGGCTTCTTGGAAAGGATCATTTGCCGCGTGAACGCAAACCGCCGCGCACAAAAAGAAAAGGGCGTCTTGCGACGCCCTTGAAGATATAAGGCCCCCCGACGACGTTTTACTTCGTACGTGGTTTGGCCTTGCGGCCCAGGCCCATTTTCTTGGCAAGCTGCGAACGAGCCGCGGCATAATTGGGAGCAACCATTGGATAGGTCGCATCGAGACCCCACTTCTCACGATACTGATCAGGGGTCAGACCGTAGTGAGTCATCAAATGGCGCTTCAGCGACTTGAATTTCTTTCCGTCTTCAAGGCAGACGATATAGTCGTCATGAACGGACCTTTTCGGGTTGACCGCAGGCTTCTGCTTGTCCACCACAGGCGCTTCCACAGTGCCGCCGACACGACCGAGTGCCGCATGAACATCAGCGATCAGATTGGGCAACTCGCCCACAGGAACCGGATTGTTGCTTACGTAAGCAGCAACAACGTCAGCAGTAAGCTCAATCAGCATGTCGCTGTTTCTTGAGGGTTGTTCAGAAACGTCCATTTTCGTTGGGCCTCGGCATATGTTGAAATGTATCGTACTCTAGAATTCAAGTTGCAAAACACGCGCAGTACAACCAATCGTGTACGCGATTCGTATCGCGTCCTTCTAATGATCCCCATTAAAAGATGAGTCAATTCAAACTTTTTGTTGCAGTAATAAATATGTTGCTACGTGAAAGTTTTCGCAACGTAACTAATCTTGTTATTTGCGATCCCCATTCAGTATGAAGCAGATGGAAACAGTGTGACGACAGGAAGCTGTCTTTTTATATTCACCACCGCTAATTGAACTATTGAAACTGGCCGTACCAGCCCTACCTGCGCCACTTTGCCAATCCGGCGTTTTCCTTGTTGGAAGCCGATAAATCGCCAAATATAAGAGAAATTATGACCAAAAATACGATTTTTGCCGCCGCTGCCGCTCCAAAAACTGAAAAACATCCCGTTTACGACACTAGACACGGTATTACGCGCGTCGATGAATATGCGTGGCTGCGCGCGCCTAACTGGCAGGACGTGTTCAAGGATCCGGCTGTTCTGGACCCCGCGATCCGCCAGCATCTGGAAGCAGAAAACGCCTACCAGACCGAATTGATGGCCGACACGAGCGAACTTCAGAAGACGCTTTTTCAGGAAATGAAGGGCCGCATAAAAGAAGACGATTCATCCGTGCCGATGCGCGATGGCCCCTTCGCTTATGGCTCGTCTTTCAAGAAGGGCGGCGAGCAGCCGCGCTATTTCCGCACCCCGCGCGATGGCGGCGCAGAGGAAATCATTCTCGATGGCGATGCAGAGGGTGAAGGCAAAGCCTATTTTCGCATTGGCGGCGTCGATCATTCAGGCGACCACAAGCGCCTGCTCTGGGCCTATGACGACAAGGGTTCGGAATTCTACACGCTGACGGTTCGCGACATAGAAAGCGGTTCTGACCTTGCCGACCACATCGCCGACAGCGGCGGCTCCGGCGTCTGGAACGCCAGCAATGACGGCTTCTACTACACGCGCCTCGATGCGAACCATCGCCCGTCGAAAATTTTCTTCCACACGCTGGGCAGCGATACTGCCGAAGACCGCCTGATCTATGAGGAAACCGATCCCGGCTTCTTCATGAATGTCGGTGGCTCGCGCCGCAATGACTGGATATTCATCGGCATCAACGACCATGAAACATCCGAATATCGGCTGCTCAGGACCGACGACCCGGAAGGAACGCCGAAGATCGTCGTGCCGCGTGAGCCCGGCCTGCAATATGATCTGGAAGAAGGCGGCGACGTCTTTTTCATCCTGACCAATGCCGATGGCGCAAAAGACTTCAAGATCGTCACCGCGCCGGTCGATGCGCCGGGCCGCGAAAACTGGAAGGAACTGGTCGCGCATGAACCCGGCCGCCTGATCCTCTCCGTACTCGGCTTCAAGGATTTCATGGTGCGGCTGGAGCGCAAGGACGGCCTGCCGCGCATCGTCATTCACGAACGCGCCACCGGCGAAGAGCATCTGATTTCCTTCGAGGAAGAGGCTTTCTCGCTCGGACTTTCCGGCTCCTACGAATACGACACCGATATGATGCGGTTTTCCTATTCGTCGATGACCACGCCCGGCCAGCTCTTCGACTACAATATGCGCACCCGCGAACGCACTCTCCTGAAAACGCAGGAAGTGCCTTCCGGCCACGATCCCGAAAACTACGTCACGCGCCGCCTGCTCGCACCTGCGCATGATGGCGAACTGGTGCCGATCTCCCTACTATATCACAAGGATACGCCGCTCGACGGCAGCGCGCCCTGCCTGCTTTACGGCTACGGCTCTTACGGCATCGCAATCCCGGCGTCCTTCAACACCAATTGCCTGTCGCTGGCCGATCGCGGCTTCGTCTATGCCATCGCCCATATTCGCGGCGGCAAGGACAAGGGCTATTCCTGGTACGACGAGGGCAAGCGCACTAAAAAAACCAACACATTCCACGACTTCATTTCCGCGGCGCGCCATCTCGTGGCAGAAAACTACACCAGCCATGATCGCATCGTCGCGCAGGGCGGGTCCGCAGGCGGCATGCTGATGGGCGCGGTGGCCAATATGGCACCCGACGCGTTCGGCGGTATCATTGCCGAAGTGCCTTTTGTGGACGTGCTCGCGACCATGCTCGACGAGACCTTGCCGCTCACCCCGCCGGAATGGCCGGAATGGGGCAACCCTATCATTTCCGAGGAAGATTACCGCACCATCGCGGCCTATTCGCCCTATGACAATGTCGGCGCGCATGATTATCCGCCGATCCTTGCAGTCGCGGGCCTGACCGACCCCCGCGTCACCTATTGGGAACCCGCGAAATGGGCCGCGCGCCTGCGCGAACGCAAAAGCGGCGACAATCCCGTCCTGTTCAAGATCAACATGGATTCAGGCCATGCCGGGGCCTCTGGCCGTTTTTCGCGACTTGAGGAGATCGCGTTTACCTATGCGTTTGCGCTGAAGGTGGTTGGCAAGGCGACAGCTTAACAATCGTTTGAGCACTGCCGGAACGCCCCCACTCCGCCCGCTACGCGGCCACGTCTCCCCCACTTGCGTAGGGGAGAGGAAGGAGTGGTGGTGACGTCCGCGCTACAATGTGCAACTTCGAATGTGAACTACCCTTCGCACGCCTGACGCCTTTCCTCTCCCTCACGAAGTGGGGGAGAGGTGGCCGCGAAGCGGACGGAGTGGGGGAATGGCGAAGGCGGACTAAAGGCTAGGGAATTTCGAGGCTGCGCTTGACTTAGCACCCCTCTCTGTCCTGCCGGACATCTCCCCCACAAGGGGGGAGAACAGCTATCAGCTCCGTCGGCTTTCGTTTTGTAACGATCAAGATTTGCGAAATCATCGATGAAAGCTAGTCTCCCCCCTCAAGGGGGGAGATGTCCGGCAGGACAGAGAGGGGTGTTAAGTAGAGCACTACTCAGCCCTCACCGCCGCGCCGGATACCCATTCGCGTGACCCGGAATCGCCTTCAAATAAGCCGCGATCGCCGCGCGATCCTCGCCGGTCAGTTTTGCCATGTTCTTTTGAACATCGACCATCGTGCCGCCGACTGAATCGAAGTCCGGTGTGAAGCCGGTTTCGAGATAGTTCTCGATGTCGCCTGCCGACCATTCGCCGATGCCGCCTTCTGGCGTGATGTTTGGCACCACGCCACCGCCTTCAGCCGCGACCGCACCTGCCAGCCACTGGCTTTTGTCGGTTCCGCCCATCGCATCGCGAGGCGTATGGCATTCGCCGCAATGGCCCGGCCCTTCGACCAGATAGCGCCCGGCCATCACCTGCGGTTCGGCATCATTCGGCAGAGCGGCCACAGGCTCGGCGGAAAGATTAAGCCGCTTCCACAAGCCAACGCCGCGCCTGAACGAATAGGGGAACGACAGGTCGTTTTCCGCGGCCCTGCCCTGTACCGGCGGCAAGGTTTTCACATAGGCGAAAAGGTCTGACACATCTTCCGGCGTCATGCGGGCATAAGACGCGTATGGAAAGGCCGGGTAAAAATGCTCGCCGGAAGGCGACACGCCTTTCAGCATGGCGTTGGCGAAATCCTCTGCCGACCAGCTTCCAATGCCGTCATTCTGGTCGGGAGAAATATTGGGCGGTACGAATGTCCCGAACGGCGTCTTGAGTTCGCGCCCACCGGCAAGTTGCAGCAGTGCATCGCCCTCTGCACCGGCAGCCGCGTGACAGGAGGCACAACCGCCCGCCCAGAATATGCGCTCGCCCTTTGCAGCGTCTCCGGGCGTCAGCTTTGCAATGGTCGCCGCTTCCAGCTTTTGCGGAGCCGAAAGCAGCCAGAAGGCACCAGCCCCGACGACGAGCGCGACGCCCGCCGCAAGCGTGATGCCTCTTGCGATGCCCATCAGCCCTTCTTTATGCGAAATGCCTGATGGCAGGTGCCGCAATTGGACGTGACCTTGCCGAATTCGGCCTTGAAGGCTTCCAAATCGCCCGGTGCTGCCGCGACTGCTGCCGCCGCATCGGCCTTGTATTTATCTACGGCTGCCTGAAAGCCCGCCTTGTCTTCCCAGATCTTGGGCGAAGCGGTTGATTCATCGTTCGTGCTGCCTTCCGGGAACAACGCCTCGACGTCGAGTTTCTGCGCGTCTTCGTTCAGCGTGGTGAGTGCGGCCAGAACTTCTGCTGCATCGAAAGGCTTTTCGCCTTTTGCGACCGGCGCCAAAGCACCAACCGACCTGCCGAAGGATTTCATGAGAGCTTCGCGATCCGCGATCGGATCGGCAATGGCTGCAGACGCAGCAAAAACGAGAGCAGAAATGGCTAGAATGGTTTTTTTCACGTCGCACTCCGGGGTTGCAGAAAGCTGCCTAGGGGCCTGCGCTGAAAATGGCCGAAAACGTTTCAGAGTTCCCTTCACGGTTGCGTGATCAACGTGATTTACCCGAAAAACAAAAAACCCCGGACAATGCCGGGGTTTTTCTGAAAGTCGCGAATGCGCTTGATTAAGCGGCCTTCTCGTAAAGCTCTGCCACGTAATCCCAGTTGATGAGATTGTCGACGAAAGCTTCGAGGTATTTCGGGCGCGCGTTGCGGTAATCGATGTAATAGGAGTGTTCCCACACATCGACGCCGAGGATCGGCGATGCGCCGTGAACCAGCGGGTTTTCGCCGTTCGGGGTCTTGGAGATTTCCAGCTTGCCGTTCTTCACGGAAAGCCACGCCCAGCCCGAACCGAACTGCGTGGTACCGGCGGCAATGAAATCCGCCTTGAACTTGTCATAGCCGCCGAGATCGCTGTCGACTGCCTTCTGAAGCGCGCCGGGCAGCTTGTTGCCGCCGCCGCCCTTTTTCATCCACTTCCAGAAATGGACGTGGTTGTAATGCTGTGCCGCGTTGTTGAAGAGACCGGCATTCTTGCCGAACGACTGCTTGACGACTTCCTCAAGCGAGAGGTTGTCCAAACCGGCTTCCGCCGCAAGCTTGTTGCCATTGTCCACATAAGCCTTGTGGTGCTTGTCGTGGTGGTATTCGAGCGTTTCCTTGGACATGTAGGGCTGAAGGGCCTCATAATCATAAGGCAAAGCGGGCAATTCAAAAGCCATGGTCGTACTCCCTTATTGGCAATTCTGATCTCTATACAGCACAGACATATGGTGCATTCGTTGCCGAACAACCCCTGCACCAATGATCCGTACTCTGTAGATCAAGTTTATGAAAAACGGCAGACGCTTTTCCGCAAAGTCCTGCCTATCTGCGAAATAAAATACTCAAGCCACCGGCGTCGATTTCGCCCAGTCCCAATAGAGTTCACGCGCCTTCTTGGCGACCGGACCCGGCTGCAGGTCGCGATCTTCGATCTTTGTCACCGGAACGACCTTGGAATGGTTGCCCGTCGAGAAAATCTCGTCCGCTTCCAGGAAATCGCGCACGCTCAGCGTCTTTTCCGTGGTGCGGAAGCCGTAATCGGCCAGAAGCGCCATGGTGCGCGCCCGCGTGATGCCGGAAAGGAAAGTGCCGTTGGCGGCGGGCGTGAAGATATGCCCGTCCTTCACCATGAAGATGTTCGATGAGCCCGTTTCGGCGACATTGCCAAGCATGTCGAGAACCAGCGCATTGTCGAAACCGCGCATCTTGGCTTCCAGAATGGCACGTCCGTTGTTCGGATACAGACAACCCGCCTTCGCATTGGTCGGCATGGTTTCGATGGTCGGGCGGCGGAACGGCGAAACGCTGACCGAAAAGCCGGTCGGTGCCAGCATCGGCGATTCATAAAGCGACAGGCAGAAGCGGGTCGATGCCGGATCGGCCGGAACGCCCATATATCCGCCATGCTCGGCCCAATACATCGGGCGAATATAGACTGCCGTGTTGCCGTCGAACTTCTTCAACCCGTCCCATGTCAGCTCGACGATTTTGTCCGGCGTCATGGTGGGCTTGAGACCGAGCGCGATGGCCGATGCGTTGACGCGCTCTGCGTGAAGCTGGAGATCGGGCGCGACGCCTTCGAACCAGCGGGCGCCGTCGAACACCGTCGATCCAAGCCACATTGCGTGGCTGCGCGGCCCGATTATCGCGACATTTCCCTCGTACCAGTCGCCATCGACATAGGTCCAGGTTGTGCTCAGCGCTTGTGTCGCAAGGCTCATAGATGCTCTATCCGTATTCGATTGACTTGCCCCGATGGTTGATCCTTTGCGTGCGAAGGTCAACCGTTGTAACAGGAAAACCATCGGTCCAGCCTTGCCGGCTACGTACCGAATCGGAAATGCGGGACCGCGGCCTTTACGCGGTCCCGATCATAGAATGACAGAAATATGAGCCACTCCGCCTACGTTTTCGATGCCTATGGCACGCTATTCGATGTCCATGCCGCCGTGCGCCGTCATGCCGATACGATCGGCCCCGACGGCCAGCGTCTTTCGGAAATCTGGCGCGCCAAACAGCTCGAATATTCGTGGGTTCGCACCCTCATGGGCGCGTATCAGGATTTCTGGGCGCTGACCGAGCAATCGCTGGATTTCGCGCTCTCGCAATTTCCGAATGTCGATTCGGGGCTTCGGGCCAAGCTTCTGGACGCCTATTGGAACCTCGACTGCTACCCGGAAGTGCCATCCGTGCTCAAAGCGCTGAAAGCCGATGGCGCGCGGCTCGCGATACTTTCCAACGGCTCGCCCGGCATGCTCGAATCGGCAGTGAAACATGCCGCGCTCGATCAGGTGATCGATGAGGTATTCTCGGTGGACGCGGTCAAGCGCTTCAAGACCGACCCTTCCGTCTACGATCTGGTGACGACCGGCTGGCGGCTGTATCCGCAGGCGATCTCGTTCCAATCCTCGAATAGATGGGACATTGCGGGCGCGGCGAAGTTCGGCTTCCGCACGGTCTGGATCAACCGCGGCAACCAGCCGGACGAATATGCCGACTACAAGCCGTCGCTCATTCTGCCCTCGCTGAAGGGCATGCTGGATTTCAAATAAGTGGGCTTTGGACGGCTGAAATAAGTGTTGCTGAAATGCAACATCTTAACGCCAGTCGTATCTTCGCCATTTTTTCTTCACCATCGCGCCCGATTTGAGGCCACCTATCGATTTGGTGATTTGAAGACTTGCAACTTCCCCGATATGCAAGTGTCACGACCGTTCATAATTAGTGAAAGCACTCAGCAACATGTCCGACAGTCCGGAATTTCCCTCGAAGTTAAGCCGTCGCGGCTTTTTGAGCTCGGCGGCTGCCGGGCTTGCTGCCGTAACGCTATCGGCCTGCACGACGACTGCGCCACGCAGCGCATCCTACTCAGTCCGGCCCGTGCCGACCGAGCCGCCACTGCCCGATTACGCCACAATGTATGCGCCGGTCGTGGATGAGGGATATTCGGTTCCCGGCATTCCATTCGAGCAAATCGATCGCCGTCTGCTTCGCCAGATCGTCGCCGACCCGACGGGCGAAGCGCCCGGCACAGTCGTCGTGGATACCGGCGGTCACTACGTCTATTTTGTGCGCCCCGGCGGACAGGCGATCCGCTATGGTGTCGGCCTTGGCCGTGCTGGTTTCGAGTGGTCCGGTCGCGCTGTCATGCAGTGGAAGCGCAAATGGCCGAAATGGACACCGCCAGAAGAAATGATCCAGCGCGATCCGAAGCTCCGCAAATGGAGCGTCGACAATGGCGGCATGCCGCCCGGCCTCACCAACCCGCTCGGCGCCCGCGCCCTCTACATCTTCCAGAATGGCGAAGACACGCTCTACCGCCTGCACGGCTCCCCCGAATGGAAATCCATCGGACGCTCCGTCTCGTCGGGCTGTGTACGCCTGATGCACCAGGACGTGATGGACCTTTACGACCGCGTGCCCAACGGCTCGCCCATCGTGGTTACTTCGGGCGTCGGCACCGCCTGATCTCGATTTCGCGGCTCGTCTCTGGCGGGCCGCGATTCTCTATAGGAAGTGCGTCCTACCGCCGTGCCTCAGTCGCCATCCTCACCGCGAGCCCCGCCAGAACCGTCCCCATAATCCAGCGCTGCACAACCAGCCACATCGGCCTTCCCGCCAGGAACACGGCAATGCTGCCTGCGGCCATCGCGATCAGCGCGTTGACGCCGACGCTGATGACGATCTGCGTCAATCCCAGCGTAAGCGACTGCGTCAGAACACTGCCAACCGCCGGATCGATGAATTGCGGCAGCAGCGACAAATACATGACCGCGATCTTCGGGTTGAGCAGATTGGTCAGAAAACCCATCATGAAGAGCTTGCGCGGGCTGTCTACCGGCAGGTCGCGCACCTGAAACGGTGAGCGGCCGCCGGGCCGCACCGCCTGCCAGGCGAGATAAAGCAGATAGAGCGCACCCGCAAAGCGCAGCGTGTCATAGGCATAGGGAATAGCGACGACGAGCGCCGTTATGCCGAAAGCCGCGCACAGCATGTAGAAGACGAAGCCGAGCGCGACGCCGCCAAGCGAAATCAGGCCCGCCTTACGGCCTTGCGATATGGATCGCGAAATCAAATAGACCATGTTCGGCCCGGGCGTCAGCACCATGCCGAGCGCGATCAGCGCAAATGCGAGCAGGCTGGATATTTCGGGCATGCGCGACCCTGTCAGATTTAAATTAGCGACCCTTGGTGAGACTTCCCAGAATTCCGCGCACGATCGCACGACCGACCGAGGAGCCGACCGAGCGGACGACCGACTTGATGGCCGCTTCGGCGACCGTCTGACGGCTGGAACCGCGCGGTGCTGTGGTGCGGCCTCGCGTCGTCGGCGTCTGGTTTTGCGTGTTGCCGCCACCGAAATCGGGAAGCGTCCAGCGTGACCCGCCCGCCTCCTGCGGCTGCTGCTGGGCTTCCTGCTGCGCCTGTTGCGCTGCTTGCGCCTTCTTCTGCAGCATTTCGAATGCGGATTCGCGGTCGATCGTCTCGTCATACAGATGGCCGACCGGACTGGAGGCGATCAGCTTTGCGCGCTCTTCGGGCGTGATCGGGCCAACGCGGGCGGATGGCGGGCGGATAAGCGTGCGCTGAACCATGGAAGGCACCGCCTTCGCCTCCAGCGTTGAGACCAGCGCTTCGCCGACGCCAAGCTGGGTAATCGCCTTGGCGCAATCGAAATCCGGGTTCGGGCGGAACGTGTCGGCAGCCGTTTTCACGGCCTTCTGCTCGCGCGGCGTATAGGCGCGCAGCGCGTGCTGCACGCGGTTGCCGAGCTGCGCCAGCACGGTGTCGGGAATGTCGAGCGGGTTCTGCGTGACGAAGTAAACACCGACGCCTTTCGAACGAATCAGGCGCACCACCTGCTCCACGCGGTCGACGACGATCTTCGGCGCGTCGTCGAACAGGAGATGCGCTTCGTCGAAGAAGAACACCAGCTTCGGCTTGTCCGGATCGCCGATTTCGGGAAGTTCCTCGAAAAGCTCGGAAAGCAGCCAGAGCAGGAATGTCGCGTAGAGACGCGGGTTCATCATCAGCTTGTCGGCTGCCAGCACATTTATCGCGCCGCGACCGTCAGCCGTCGTGCGCATGATGTCGGCGATTTTCAGCGCAGGTTCGCCGAAAAAATTCGCCGCGCCCTGCTGTTCGAGCACCAGCAGCGAACGCTGGATAGAGCCGACCGAAGGCTTCGTGACATTGCCGTAGCGTGAGCCGATTTCACCGGCACGCTCTGCGATATTGGCGAGCAGCGCCTGCAAATCCTTGAGATCGAGAAGCAGCAGGCCTTCTTCATCGGCAATGCGGAACGCAATGTTCAGGACGCCTTCCTGCGCATCCGTCAGATTCATCAGGCGCGAGAGCAAAAGCGGCCCCATTTCGGAGATCGTCGCCCGGATCGGATGTCCCTGCTGGCCGAAGAGATCCCAGAAAATGACCGGGAACTCCCGAAATTCATATGGATCGAGCTTCACGGCTTCGGCGCGCGCGACCAGGAAATCCTTCGGCTCGCCCATTGCTGCGACGCCCGAAAGGTCGCCCTTGATGTCAGCGCAGAACACCGGCACGCCGGCATTCGAAAAGCCCTCGGCCAGAACCTGCAGCGTCACCGTCTTGCCGGTGCCCGTCGCGCCGGTCACAAGTCCGTGGCGGTTTCCGTATTTCAGCAGGAGTTCTTCGGGGCGTTGATAGCTATCGTCAGGCTTTCGGCTAGCGCCGATGAAAATGCTGTCTTCCTGCGCCATCGAAAATGCCTCCGCCAACAACTGTCTGTTAGAATGCGATGCGAGATTTATAGTGACCAGTTTGCAGCGTCACAATGGCAATACGTCGAAATGCGAAATTGATGACTTGCCGAGGCCTTTGGTGTTTGGCAATTCATAAGGGACCGCGCGACAAAGGCCCGCCTTTCGTCGCATAGGTTCTTATTGGATTGCGGGAGTGGGCTTCACCTCTTAGAGTCTATTTTCATATACGGAATAAGGGAATTGGAATGAGTTCGACCGAAAGCGGATTTCCTGGAGCAGACAGGGAAGAATGGCGCGCATTGGCCGAAAAGGCGCTCGCAGGGGCTGCCTATGAGGAAGCTCTGGTCTCGCGCACCGATGATGGCATCGAGATCGATCCGCTGCCCGAACGCTCGACGAAAATCAATCCGCTTACCCGCGCAAACCCTTCCGTTCCATGGCGCATCGTTCAGCGCGTCGACGATCCCGATCCGGCGCGCGCGGCAAAACAGGCGCTGGAAGACATTGCGCAGGGCGCGACAGGGCTTTCGCTCGTCTTCGAAGGCGCGCCGAATGCGTTCGGCTATGGCCTGCCCGGAACGCCGCAGGCACTTGAGCAGGTTCTGGCAGGCGTCGATCTCAACAAGACGCATGTGCGCGTCGATGTGCATCCGTCCAGCCGCGCCATGGCCGACTGGCTGGTGGCGATCCTCAACAAGCGCGCCGTCGATCCGGCAAAGCTCAGCATGTCCTTCGGCATCGACCCGTCCGCGATCTTTGCCGGCACCGGCAGGCTGCGCATGTCGATTGCAGCCCTTCAGGCCTCCATGCCGCAGTCGCTGGCGCATTTCTTCACCATCGGCGTTCCGGGCGTGCTTCTGGAAGCCGATGGCCGCGTCTTCCACAATGCGGGCGCGACCGAAGCGCAGGAGCTCGGCATCATGCTTGCCGCAGCCGTCGCGCATCTGAAACTCTTCGTCGAGGCCCGTCAGGCGCTGGTCTATGCAGCACCCCATATCGGCTTTGCGCTCAGCGTCGATCAGGACCAGTTCCTGTCCACCGCCAAGGTTCGCGCCGTTCGTACATTGTGGGCGAAGGTCCAGGAAATCTGGTCGATCCCGCCCTCACCCGCTATCATCCATGCCGAGACCTCGCATCGCATGATGACGGCAAAGGACCCGGAAACCAACATCTTGCGCGGCACGCTCGCGGCATTCGGTGCGGCGACAGGCGGCGCGGATTCGATTTCGGTTTTGCCCTATACGATTGCCCACGGCCTGCCGGATGCATTCGCCCGCCGCGTCGCGCGCAACACGCAATTGTTGCTGGCCGATGAAAGCCATATCGATTTCGTTTCCGATCCGGCTGCCGGTTCGGGCGGCGTCGAAAGCCTTACCACCTCGCTTTGCGAAGCCGCGTGGAAGGAATTCCAGGCGATCGAAGCCGAAGGCGGCGTGCTGGCAAGTCTTGCCGCGGGCCATATCCAGAAGCGGGTTCTTGCCGCACGCGACGAGCGCACCCGCGATTATCGCGAAGGCAAGCGCCAGATCGTCGGCACGACGGTCTATCCGCTGAAGGTCGAGCGCCCGATTTCGACGATTGCCGCCGAACAGCGCCCGGCACCGAGCGACGGCACGGTATTTTGCGAAAACCTCGCGGCAAAGCGCATCGACGAGTTGCTAGAGGCGGCGCAATGACGCCAGACTTCACGGCGATTCCCTGGTCGGAGCCGAAAAACGCTCCGTCCGGCGGCGAAACGCGCCAGTGGAAAACGCCGGAAGGCATCAAGGTCAAATCCGCCTATGGCGAGGCCGACCTGAAAAACCTGCCCTATCTCGATACCTATCCGGGCATCGCGCCGTTCATTCGCGGCCCCTACCCGACCATGTATGTCCAGAAACCGTGGACGATCCGCCAATATGCCGGGTTTTCGACGGCCGAAGAGTCCAACGCCTTCTACCGCCGCAATCTCGCGGCGGGTCAAAAAGGCCTGTCCATCGCCTTCGATCTGGCCACCCACCGCGGCTATGACAGCGACCATCCGCGCGTTGCGGGGGATGTCGGCATGGCTGGCGTGGCAATCGATTCCATCCTCGACATGCGCCAGCTTTTCGACGGCATTCCGCTCGACGAGATGACCGTTTCGATGACCATGAACGGCGCGGTTCTGCCCATCATGGCGCTTTACATCGTTGCGGGCGAGGAGCAGGGCGTTTCGCCAAAGCAGCTTGCCGGAACCATTCAGAACGACATTCTGAAGGAGTTCATGGTTCGCAACACCTACATTTATCCGCCGAAACCCTCGATGCGGATCATCTCGGACATCTTCTCCTACACATCCGAGCACATGCCGAAATTCAACTCGATCTCGATTTCCGGCTATCACATGCAGGAAGCCGGTGCGACCGCCGACCTCGAGCTCGCCTATACGATTGCCGACGGCATCGAATATGCGCGGGCCGGTGTCGCCACCGGGCTGAACATCGACCGTTTTGCGCCGCGCCTCTCCTTCTTCTGGGCCATCGGCATGAACTTCTTCATGGAAGTTGCCAAGATGCGCGCCGCGCGCCTCATCTGGGCGCAGCTCATGCAGAAGAACTTCGCGCCGAAGGATGCGCGCTCGCTGTCGCTGCGCACCCATTCGCAGACCTCCGGCTGGTCACTGACCGCGCAGGACCCTTACAACAACATCATGCGCACCATGATCGAGGCGATGGCCGCCACGCAAGGCCACACGCAATCGCTGCACACCAATTCCTTTGACGAAGCGCTGGCGCTGCCGACCGACCATTCGGCCCGCATCGCGCGCAACACCCAGCTTATCCTGCAAAAGGAATCCGGTACGACGAGGCTCATCGATCCGTGGGGCGGCTCGGCCTATGTCGAGCGGCTGACGCATGACCTCGCCGCCCGCGCGCTGTCGCATATCGAGGAAGTCGAAACGCTGGGCGGCATGGCCGCCGCGACCGAAAAAGGCATTCCGAAGCTTCGCATCGAGGAAGCCGCCGCACGCACGCAGGCGCGCATCGATTCCGGCAAGCAGATCCTCGTCGGCGTCAACGCGTTCCGTCCCGAACAGGACATGGAAGTCGATGTTCTCAAGATCGACAATGCCGAGGTCCGCGCCCGCCAATTGTCGAAATTGCAGGAACTCAAAGGCACGCGCGATGTCGCAGCGGTCGAAAGCGCACTCGATGCGCTGACCAATGCCGCGCATGGCGACGGCAATCTGCTCGAATTCGCAATCCGTGCCGCCCGCGCCAAAGCCACAGTCGGCGAAATCTCGCTGGCGCTGGAAAAAGTATTCGGTCGCCACGTTGCCGAGGTCCAGACGATTTCCGGCGTCTACCGCAAGGAAATCGGCGAGAATCCGGTGGTTGACCGCGTGCAGGGCAAAGTCGAGATTTTCGAGCGCGAAAACGGCTCGAAACCACGCATTCTCGTCGCGAAAATGGGTCAGGACGGGCATGATCGCGGCCAGAAGGTCATCGCGACCGCCTTTGCCGATCTTGGTTTCGACGTCACCGTCGGCGCGATGTTCCAGACCCCGGAAGAAATCGCCCGCATCGCCGCCGATCATGACGTGCACATCGTCGGCGCATCATCGCTGGCCGCTGGCCATCTGACGCTGGTGCCGGAACTACGCGAGGCGCTTGCCCGCCTTGGCCGCGGCGACATCGTCATCGTCGCAGGCGGCGTCATCCCCCCGCAGGATTACGAAGCCGTCCTCAAAGCAGGCGCCGCCGAAATCTTCCCGCCAGGCACGGTGATCCCGGAAGCAGCAGAACGGCTGCTGGATAGGCTAAACACAACTTGAGGTTTTAATCTGTTTTTTGTAATCTGCTGATGGAAGGAGGCTTCGATGAGTAATTCGAGCAAAGACAACGTGAAAAAACAGATATTGGCTGCAAAAGAAGCAGCCGATAAGTACCACGATGCGCTTTCTATGCTTGCGAAGTCGGAGCCGAAATTGACACCTGACATGCAGGCTCAAATAGAAGTCGCTAAAAAACGGATGGAAAAATATAAAGTAGCCTACCGGGCCTTGGCTAAGTAGCTGCCACGCTGAATTTAAGCGCTCACTTCCCGCCGAACTTCACGATTTCCCATTCGCGGCCATTGACCGTAAACACATCGCCCACGCTTTTGCCGAACATGGCCTGCGCCATTGGCGAGACATGTGAGATCATGCCTTTGGTGGCATCGGCTTCGTCCTCGCCGACGATCTTCCAGACGTTTTTCTTGTCCTGCTCGTCTTCGATGGTCACGGTCATACCGAAGCGCACGACAGAACTGTCGGCTTCCGGGACGGAGAGTTCCGCGCTTTCGCGCCGCGCCGTCCAGTAGCGCAGATCGCGCGAGGTCAGCGCCATCTTTTCGCGGTCGGAATCGGCCTCCGCCTTTGCGAGATTTTCACGCAGTTCGGCAAGCTCCGCATCGATAAGCGCAAGCCCGTTTTCAGTCACCAGATTGCGATGTTCGCTCACCGGACGTTCGCCGATACCCGAAATTGCGTTTTCGCTATCTTCTTCGCGTGTGAATGCTCTGCTCATACTTTTAATCTAGGAAAGCAGGCGACATGCGGCAAGCCGCACGAATGAAGTAAGGTCGAACGGGTTCCCGCAAACGAGGCAGACACAACGATGCTGAACAGGCGCAGATTTTTGGTCGGAACCGCAGGATTTTCCGTTCTCGGCCTTTCGGGAGCCTTCGCGGCAAACAGCAGCCTGCGCGGCGCACTCAACGCAACCGAACTTGGGCTTCGCGCGAATTCTTCGCAAGATCAGAGCAAGGCGTTTGCCAAAATGCTGCGTGAGGCCGCGGACCGAAATGCACCAATCTTCCTGCCGCCCGGAAACTATATCCTTTCATCCATCGCGCTACCCGCCGCCGTGCGCCTGTCCGGCGTTGCGGGTGCGACACGCATCGTCTTCGGCGGAAACGGCCATCTGTTCAGCACAAACGAAGCGCAACATATCGATTTGCAGGGCCTCACATTCGATGGCGCAAATCACGCGATAGATGGCAGCGCCCGTGCGCTGATTGACCTGAAACGCGTCGCGCGGCTCATCGTAGAAGGCTGCGAAATCCTCGGCAGCGGCAGAGATGGACTGGCGCTGGAGCGCGCATCCGGCCGCGTCAACGCAAACAGGATTTCGGGCGCGGCAGATTTCGGCATTTTCTCGGTCGATGCAAGCGGCCTCGACATTATCGGCAACAATGTTTCTGACTGCGGAAATGGCGGCATTCTGGTACATCGCTGGGCCATCGGCGAAGACGGAACGAATGTCACGGGAAACCGCGTCAGCCGCATCGCTTCGCGCAATGGCGGCACCGGGCAGACCGGCAATGGCATCAACGCATTTCGCGCCGGAAACGTCATCGTGGCGAACAATATGGTTTCGGATTGCGCCTTTTCGGCCATCCGCGCCAACAGTTCGGGCAATATCCAGATACGTGGAAACACTTGCCAGCGGCTTGGCGAGACCGCGCTTTACGCCGAATTCGCCTTCGAAGGCGCGGTCATTACCGACAACATCGTGGATGGTGCCGCGAATGGCGTGTCCATCGCCAATTTCAACGAGGGCGGACGCATGGCCGTCTGTTCGGGCAATCTGGTGCGCAACCTGACCACCAAAGGCCCTTATGAAGCGACCGCCGCAGGCTTCGGCATCGGGCTTTCGGTCGAAGCCGATACGACTGTTACGGGCAACATCGTGGAAGGTGCCCGGCTCGGCATGAATATCGGCTGGGGGCCGTTCATGCGCAATGTGACCGCCACCGGCAATGTCCTCCGCAAGGTCTCGACCGGCATCGCGGTCAGCGTGGTCGAGGGCGTGGGTGCGGCAACCATCGCCAACAATATCATCGAAGACGCCTCCAACGGCGGCATCGTCGGCTATCGCTGGGCGGACCCTGTCACCGTCGATCTGGCGCGCGAGCCGGATGCGCGCATGCCGAACCTCATCGTTTCGAACAATCAGTTGCGCTGACTAGCTCAACTCGGCAGTCGGACGAAGCGAGGCGACTTCGATGCCGTTCCAGTTTTTCAAAACCGGATTGGCAAGCTCGCCCAGCCGTGCGGCCAGCGCTTCATCTTTGCTTAGAAGCTTTGCAAGCACGGCGGACACCATCACTTCCGCAGCGCGGCTGCCGCCATCGTCGCACTTTAGGGCAATACCCAGCCCAAGTTCAGGCACTGCCGCGCAGAACACGCCTTCGGCGCCGATCTTCACGAAGATGCGCCCCGGCGCGGCCTCCATGAGTTTCGTGTCGGCACGGCCGGTTCCGGCCACATAGAATGGCTCAGCCATGCAGGCCGTGAACAGCCGTTTCGCTGATTTCGCACGCTCGGCACCCAAGCCGACGCCGGTCGCCATCTTGGCAAAACCTTGCGCCAGATTGTCGAGCGGCACGGCATAGGTCGGGATCGAGCAGCCATCTATGCCGCTGTTTTCCGCATTATGCGTAGCGCCCGTCACATCCTCCATCGCCTCGCGCACCATTTCCTGCAGCGCGTGGCCTGCATGGATGTAGCCCTTATGCGCGATGCCCGCATGGCAGCAGGTGCAGACGAAACCGGAATGCTTGCCGGAGCAATTGTTGTGCAGGGCGCTGGGCTTGCCGCCGGTGCGCGCAAGCTCGATGGTCGCCTCTTGCCGCGAGGGCCAATGCGCACCACATTCGAGTGCGGTGCCGTCCAGACCGGCTTTGGCCAGCATGGCGCGCGCCAGTTCGGTGTGTGCGACTTCGCCATTGTGTGAGGCGCAGGCCAGCGCGAGTTCCTTGTTTCCGAAGCCGAACGCATCCGCCGCGCCGCTTTCCATCAACGGCAAAGCCTGGATGGATTTGACTGCAGAACGCGGAAAGACCGGCCGTTGCGTATCGCCAAGCGCGAGAACGCTTTTGCCATCCGCATCGAAAACCGAAACCGTGCCGCGATGCCTGCTTTCAACATGGCTGCCGCGCAAAACTTCGACCAGAACAGGGTTTGTCACGATTTCACCAAATTGATTGGAAGTTTATCTCAAAGCACGCTTACTCACGTGCTTATTCCGTAAAAAACCCGATGCAAAGGCTTTTCAACGCATGTGGATCGCAACGCGCTTGGCATTGTTCGTGCTGATCTTCTTCATTTTTCCGACCCTCGCCACACTCGGCTGGTGGGCGATGCAGGACCGCCCGAACTCGTGGCGCTCCGCCGATTGGTCGGCGAGCGGCGTGCTGCCGGTCGTGCGCAGCGAAGACGATGCGGCGATCTACATCATGGCGGCGCGGACCGGCGGCATGAAGGGTGCGCTTTCGGTGCATAGCTGGGTGGTGACGAAGCAGGCCGGGTCGGATCATTACGACCGCTACGACAAGGTCGGCTGGGGCTCGCCCGTGCGCAAGAACGGCTATCCCGCCGATGCGCGCTGGTATTCGAACGAGCCGGTAATCGTACATGCGGTGACAGGCGAAACGGCTGAGCGGCTGATCCCGAAAGTCGAGGCGGCGATTGCCGACTACCCCTATTCCAAGAGCGGCGATTATCACATCTGGCCGGGACCGAACTCCAACAGCTTCGTCGCGCATGTGGTGCGCACCGTGCCGGAACTTGGCGCGCGCATGCCCCCCAATGCAACCGGCCGCGACTATGCGCCGGGCGTCTTCGCCATAGACTGGTCGCCGGAAGCGCATGATTTCCACGCTACGTTGGGCGGGTTCTTGGGCTTCTCGGTCGGCGCGCTGAGCGGTGTCGAGATTCACTTTATGGGTTTGGTCGCAGGCATCGATATTCTGCAGCCTGCGTTGAAGATACCGGCGTTTGGACGGGTGGAGTTGGCGTTTTAGAGCAGGCATCTCAAATAGATGCGCTTGTGCGAGACGACCCCCCTCTGCCCTGCCGGGCATCTCCCCCTCAAGGGTGGAGATTATTTCGTCATGAAAGCGCGGCATCAATCGATAACGTCGTAGAATTGAGCACCGATGGCAGTATCGGCCAATCTCCACCCTTGAGGGGGAGATGCCCGGCAGGGCAGAGGGGGGTTGCCCCGCGATTCCGTCAAAAGCGGAACCGCCTTACTGATCGAACGCCTCAAACAACACGCGGCGCAGCGTCAAATCCACATCGCTGTTGGCCAGCCCGGCGAATTTGATGTCATCGACCAGAAAGTCCTTCCCGTTTTCGACGAGCACCAGCCGGTCGCTCCAGCCATTGCCGGGAAAATCCGGGAGATCGTAGGACACCTGGATTTCCATGCGCCCTGCCCGCCCCGTAATTTTTCCCGGCTTGCAGACCGGCGCATGATCCTGAAAACCCTGAAACGGAATGCCGTCGCCGAATGGCGGCTTTTCGCCGGGATTGGCATCGGCGATCAGCTTGTTGCGGGCTTCGGCTTCATCCACGGCGCGCAGCAGTGAAGGCGAAAACAGGGCGCGCTGGGCGGCATCGTCGCCTTTCACGCGGGCCTCGCAGAAAGACTTCGCGACGGCTTCCGGCGTTTCGAAGGCATAAGCCTGCCCGTATACACAAAATAAAACCATGCCAGCCGACAGCATCTTCGCGAAAAAGCTCATTCAGAATCTTTCAAAGGGAGATAAATCGGGCTCAGTCTTCGCGGAAGATTCCGGCAGCAATCAGTCCGCCATCGACGGCAATCGTCTGGCCTGTGATAAAACTCGCTTCCGGCGACAATAAAAACGACACCGCCGCCGCCACTTCCTCTGGCTGGGCAAGACGTCCCTGCGGCACGGATTCAAGCCATAGCCTCTGTTGCAGCGAGACTGCAAGCGCGGGCGCATCGACCGGGCCGGGCGCGACGCAGTTTACCCGCACGCCATGTCCGGCAAATTCGATGGCCAGCGTATCCGACATCAGTTTCAACGCGGCCTTTGATGCGCCATAGGCAAGATTGCCCCGGTTGGCGCGAACGCCCGAAACGGACCCGATATTGACGATGGCAAGGGTCTGCCCCATCCGTTCGAGCGCGGCTTTCGCGGCCATGAACGGCCCGACGAGATTGACGTCGAGCATTTCGCGCAGCAGTTCGGCGCTGGTTTCTTCGGCGGATGCTTCGCGCCAGATTTCCATGCAGTTGACCAGACCGCCGATCAGGCCAAGGCTGTCCACCGTCTGATCGAAGGCTTCGGCCAGTTCATCTTCATCGGTCGGATCGGCTTCGATGAAAATCGCGTTTTCACCGGCGAAATTGTCTTCCGCCTCGGCAAGTGCTGCTGCATCGGCGTCGATGATCGCGACCGGCCAGCCGTCTTCCAACAGGCGCTCGACAACGGCAAGGCCGATGCCGGACGCACCACCGGTGACGACAGCCGATTGCTTCATCTGATGCGGTCCAGAATGGAGACGTAGTTTGCGACCGCGGCACCGCCCATATTGAAGATGCCGCCGAGTTTCGCATTCGGCACCTGAATGCCGCCCGCCTCGCCGGTAAGCTGCATCGCGGTCAACACATGCATGGAAACGCCCGTCGCGCCGATCGGGTGGCCCTTGGATTTCAGCCCGCCCGAAGGATTGACCGGAAGGCGACCGTTTTTCGCCGTCTGGCCTTCCAGCGCGATCTTGCCGCCCTCCCCGCGTTTCGCCAGCCCCATCGCCTCATATTCGATGAGTTCGGCGATGGTGAAGCAGTCATGCGTTTCGACAAAGGAGAGATCGTCCAGCGTGACGCCGGCGTTTTTCAGCGCCCGCGCCCATGCCTCTTCACAACCTTCGAAAAGCAGAATGTCGCGCTTCGACATGGGCAGGAAATCCTGCACATGCTCATTGGCGCGGAAGGCGACGGCGCGGCGCATGGAAAGCGCGGTCGTCGCATCTGTCAGAACCAGCGCGGCTGCACCATCCGAAACCAGCGAGCAATCCGTGCGCTTCAACGGGCCTGCGACGAACGGGTTCTTCTCGCTCTCGTGACGGCAGAAATCGAAACCCAGATCCTTGCGCATTTGCGCGTAAGGATTATCGACGCCGTTCTTGTGCGCCTTGGCGGCAATGGTCGCCAGCGCGTCGGACTGGTCGCCATAGCGCTGGAAGTATGCATCCGCGATCTTACCGAACACACCGGCAAAGCCGCCGGGAATATCGCCCTCTTCCGGCAGGTAGGAGGCCTTCAAAAGGTTCTTGCCGATCTCCGGGCCGGGCGTCGTCGTCATCTGTTCGGCACCTACGACAAGCACGACGCGCGCGGCTTTCGCCTCGACCGCGCGGATGCCCTGCCGCACCGCCGCCGAACCGGTGGCGCAGGCATTTTCGACGCGCGTCGCAGGCTTGAAGCGCAGGCGGTCATCGGCCTGCAGCACGAGGCTTGCGGTGAAATCCTGCGGCGAGAAGCCTGCGTTGAAATGGCCAAGCACGATCTCGTCCACGTCTTCGGGTCCGAGACCCGCATGGTCCAGCGCCTCGCGCGCCACATTGACGATCAGCCCTTCCAGCGTTTCACCTTCGAGCTTGCCGAAGCGGGAATGCGCCCAGCCAACGATACATGCAGTCATAACTGTCCTTCCCGGATGGGGCGGCGTTGACGAACTGAATCGGGGCCGCGCTCCAACCTTATGTTTTCAAAGACGAACTCTGCCCTGAACCAGCCGGAGACCCGCCATCGACATTACGCATGTTGCGACATTTGCAGCGAGAATCCAACCGGGCGAATTCCGGGCAATCCTGAGGAACATATGGGATGCGGGCCGCGTCCCCACCAGCGTCGGTTTTTTATTGATTGATCACTCAATAAAAAATAAGTTGCCCGCAGAAGGGGAACCTATGCCCAAGCTTGGAATGGAGCCGGTGCGTCGTCGCGCGCTGATCGACGCTGCAATATGCGCGATCGGCGAGCGTGGTTCGCTGGACGTCACCATGTCGGATATCGCCGGACGCGCTGGCGTGTCGTCTGCACTCGCGCATCACTATTTCGGTGCGAAGGACGAGCTTCTTCAGGCAACGATGCGCCATATTCTTTCCGAGCTGGGCGCGGATGCGCGCAAGGCGCTGAGTGCTGCCGAGACGCCGCGCGAGCGCCTTTCGGCAATCATCTCGGTCAATTTTTCCGACATTCAGTTCCGGCCTGAGACAATCGCGGCATGGCTCGCCTTCTATGTCGAGGCACAGCGCTCCAACGCGATGCGCCGCCTGCTGCGCGTCTACGCAAGGCGGCTGCATTCCAATTTGATGAGCGGGCTATTGCCGCTGATGCCACGCGATGCGGCGGACAAGACGGCCGAAGCCGTCGCGGCATTGATCGACGGGTTCTACATTCGCCGTGCGCTGAAGGACGGCCCGGCAAACCCTTCCGGTGCCGCAGCCATCATCGAAGACTATCTCGAAACGAAATTGGAAAAGACTGCCGCATGAGCATTCGGCCCAACATCCTCATCATCATGGTGGACCAGCTCAACGGGACGTTCTTTCCCGATGGGCCTGCGGATTTCCTGCATGCGCCGCATCTGAAAGCGCTCGCCAAGCGCTCGGCGCGTTTTGCCAACAATTACACTGCCTCCCCGCTTTGCGCGCCGGGTCGCGCCGCCTTCATGAGCGGGCAATTGCCGTCGCGCACCGGCGTCTACGACAATGCGGCGGAGTTTGCTTCCTCGATACCAACCTTCGCGCATCATCTGAGGAGCGCGGGTTATCTGACGGTACTTTCGGGCAAGATGCATTTCGTCGGGCCGGATCAGCTTCACGGCTACGAAGAACGGCTGACGACCGACATCTACCCCGCCGATTTCGGCTGGACGCCGGACTATCGCAAGCCGGGCGAACGCATCGACTGGTGGTATCACAATCTCGGTTCGGTGAGCGGCGCGGGCGTCGCGGAAATCACCAACCAGATGGAATATGACGACGAGGTCGCCTTCCACGCCACGCAGAAGCTCTACGACTACTCGCGCGTTTCCGACGACGAGACACGCCGTCCGTGGAGCCTGACCGTATCCTTCACGCATCCGCACGACCCCTATGTGGCGCGGCGCAAATATTGGGACCTTTACGAAGGCATCCCGCAGCTCGAACCGCAGACCGGTTTCATCCCGTTCGATGAACAGGATGCGCACTCGCGGCGGCTCTACACCGCCAGCGATTATCCATCCCATGAGATCACGCCGGAGCAGGTGCGCCGTGCGCGGCAGGGCTATTTCGCCAACATCTCCTACCTCGACGACAAGGTAGGTGAATTGCTTTGCGTGCTGGAGCGCACGCGGATGCTGGACGACACGATCATCGTGTTTGCCTCCGACCACGGCGACATGCTGGGCGAGCGCGGCCTGTGGTTCAAGATGAACTTCTTCGAAGGTTCCGCACGCGTGCCTCTGATGATTGCGGGCAAGGGCATCGCGCCCGGCCTGATCGACACGCCGGTATCCAATCTCGACCTCTGCCCGACGCTTTGCGACCTCGCAGGCATCGACATGAGCGGCATCGCGCCATGGACCGATGGCGAGACGCTCCTGCCGCTGACGCGCGGCAAAGAGCGTACCGCGCCCGTCCTCATGGAATACGCCGCCGAAGGCTCTTATGCGCCGATGGTTGCGATGCGCGAGGGCCGTTTCAAATTCGTGCATTGCGAGATCGACCCGCCGCAACTCTTTGATCTTGAATCGGATCCGCTGGAGACGACGAACCTCGCGGGCGATGCCGCGCATGCCGATCTGGTCGCCTCCTTCATGCAGAAAATCCGCGCGCGCTGGGACATGGCGCGCTTCGATGCGGATGTGCGCGAGAGCCAGGCGCGCCGCTGGGTGATCTATCCGGCGCTGCGCAACGGAGCCTACTACCCATGGGAATTCCAGCCGTTGCAGAAGGCTTCCGAGCGCTACATGCGCAACCACATGAACCTCGACACGCTGGAAGATTCCAAGCGTTTCCCAAGGGGAGAGTGAGATGATCAAGGTCTGGGGACGCGCGACCTCGAGCAATGTGCAGACCGTCGTCTGGGCGCTTGCCGAACTCGGCCTCGACTTCGAGCGCTACGATGTCGGCGGCGTATTCGGCGGCAACAAGACGCCCGAATTTCTCGCCATGAACCCGAACGGGCTCGTGCCGGTCGTCCAGATCGGCGACACGTACTTGTGGGAAAGCGGTGCCGTCGTGCGCTGTCTTGGCGCGCTTCACGGCGACGAGGCCTTCTGGCCTGCTGATCCAGTTCATCGCGCCACGCTCGACCGCTGGGGCGAATGGACCAAGACGACGCTGGTGCCTGCCTTCATAACCGGCGTGTTCTGGCCAAGTATTTCCAAACGCGAGGGCGAGCGCGATGAGGATGCAATCCGCGCTGGCGCAGAGAAATTGAAAGCCGTCGCGCGCATTCTGGATGGGCGTCTGGCGGAAAGCGACTATATCGGCGGCGACACGCTGTGCTTCGCAGACATCATCGCCGGCGCGCTGCTCTATCGCTATTTCGATCTCGATTTCGAGCGGGCCGATACGCCGCATCTGCGCGCCTATTACGACCGGCTGACCAAACGTCCGGCCTATGCCGAGCATGTGATGATTTCCTATGACAGTCTGAGGGCAAAATGATCCCCGATCTCGACCATCTGCGCCGTGCCTATACCGTCACCTCGCGCGCGACGAAAGTCACACCGCTTCTGGAATCCCCTGCGCTGGCGAAACTCGCAGGTGCTGCGCGCGTATTCGTGAAGCCGGAATCGCTGCAATGGACCGGTTCGTTCAAGGTGCGCGGCGCATATTGGCGGCTGACCCGGCTTTCGCCCGAAGAAGCCAAACGCGGCGTCGTGGCTCATTCGTCAGGTAATTTCGCGCAAGGGCTGGCCGCAGCGGGCGAAGCGCTGGGCGTTCCCGTCACCATCGTCATGCCGATAGATGCGCCCAAGGCCAAGGTCGATGCCACGACCGGCTATGGCGCGCGCGTCGTGCAGACCGATCACGGCGAGCGCGTTCGCGGCGAAGTCGCGTTCGAGCGGGCAAAGCAGATCGCGGCGGAAGAAAACCTTACCCTGCTGCATCCCTTCGACGACCCGGAAATCGTCGCCGGACAGGCGGGCGTGGGACTGGAAGCCGCCGAGCAGCTTGAAGCGGCGGGCGTCAAAGCCGACCTGCTTTTCTGCCCGGTCAGCGGCGGCGGGTTGATCGGCGGCGTGTCGCTCGCCTTCCTCCACCTCTCGCCCAAAACGCAGATCGTCGCCGTGGAGCCGGAAGGCTTCGACAGCATGGGTGGTTCCCTGAAGCAGGGCAAGATCACCACCGCACCGCTAGGCGGCAGCTCGATCTGCGACGGGCTTTTAACCCGCACGCCGGGCGTATCGACCTTCGCCGCAATGCGGACCATCGACGCTCAGGCAGCAACCGTGCGCGACGTGGATGTGCGCCGCGCGATGAAGATCGCCTTCGAGCAGTTGAAGCTTGTCTTCGAACCATCGGGTGCTGCTTCGCTGGCGGCGTTCCTTTCCGGCCAGATCGATGTGAAGGGCAAGAACGTCCTGCTGGTCGCCAGCGGCGGCAATGTTTCGCTTGCGGATTTCATGAGGCATGTTGGGGATGTTTGAGCACGTCAGCACCCCCCTCTGGCTTGCCAGCCATCTCCCCCTCAAGGGGAGAGAACAGCCTTTATTTTGGATTTCGCCAACCTTCGGCGTAATTGCGAATGCGTCGAAACTGCTGTTCTCTCCCCTTGTGGGAGAGATGTCCGGCAGGACAGAGAGGGGTGCTGCGCCGACCCTCCAGATCCCCTTCAAGAACGGCCCCCACCATGCTTGAAGCCGATTTCGTCATCGTAGGTTCGGGCTCGGCGGGCTCGGCCATGGCTTACCGCCTGTCGGAAGACGGCAAGCACTCCGTCATCGTCATCGAATATGGCGGCACGGATTTCGGGCCGCTGATCCAGATGCCGTCCGCCCTGTCGATCCCCATGAACATGCGCCATTACGATTGGGGTTTTTCGAGCGAACCGGAACCGCATCTTGGCGGACGCGTGCTGGCCACGCCGCGCGGCAAGGTGATGGGCGGATCGTCCTCCATCAACGGCATGGTCTATGTGCGTGGCCATGCCCATGATTTCGACCATTGGTCGGACGCAGGCGCGCGCGGCTGGGCTTATGCGGACGTGCTGCCCTACTTCAAGCGCATGGAGCATTCGCATGGCGGACAGGCCGGCTGGCGCGGCACGGACGGGCCGCTGCATGTCCAGCGCGGACCACGCCTCAACCCGCTTTACGCGGCCTTTGCCGACGCTGGGAAACAGGCCGGTTTCGAGATCACCGAAGACTATAATGGCGAGAAGCAGGAAGGCTTCGGGCCGATGGAACAGACGATCCATATGGGTCGCCGCTGGTCTGCCGCCAATGCCTATCTGCGGCCTGCGCTGAAACGCAAAAACGTCAAACTCGTCAAAGGCTTCGCGCGGCGCGTGGTCATCGAGAATCAACGCGCCACCGGCGTCGAGATCGAAGTTCGCGGACAGATTCAAATCGTTAAGGCGAAACGTGAGGTGATCCTCGCTGCCTCTTCGATAAATTCACCGAAACTGCTGATGCTGTCCGGTATCGGCCCTGCGGACCATCTGCGCGCCAACGGCATCGAAATCGTTGCCGACCGGCCGGGCGTAGGACAGAATCTCCAGGACCATATGGAGCTTTATATCCAGCAGGAATCGATCCTGCCGATCACGCTCTACTCAGTGCTGAACCCGTTTTCGAAAGCGCTGATCGGCGCACGCTGGCTGCTCTTCAAAAGCGGGCTCGGTGCCACAAACCATTTCGAGGCGGCTGCGTTCCTACGCTCGAAAGCGGGCATCGACTATCCCGACATTCAATACCATTTCCTGCCCGCCGCCATCCGCTATGACGGCAAGGTGGCAGCAAAGAGCCATGGCTTTCAGGCGCATGTCGGGCCGATGCGCTCCAAGTCGCGCGGCTCGGTTTCGCTGCGCTCGAACGACCCTTGGGCCAATCCCGAAATCCGCTTCAACTACATGTCGCATCCCGACGACTGGGAAGACTTTCGCCACTGCATCCGCCTCACCCGCGAAATCTTCGGGCAGGCTGCTTTCGATCCCTATCGCGGCAAGGAGCTATCGCCGGGTGCGGACGTCCAGAGCGACGACCAGCTCGACGCCTTCATTCGCGAACATGCCGAGAGCGCCTACCATCCCTGCGGCACATGCAAAATGGGGCGCGCCGACGATCCAACGAGCGTTGTCGATCCCGAATGCCGCGTCATCGGCGTCGAGGGATTGCGGGTCGCGGATTCCTCGATTTTCCCGCGTATCACCAATGGCAATCTCAACGGCCCGTCGATCATGACCGGCGAGAAGGCATCGGACCATATTCTCGGCCGAACCCCGCTCAGCCCGTCCAATCAGGAGCCGTGGATCAATCCGCGCTGGCGCACCAGCGACCGGTGACTGTAGTATCTTTACAAAAATCAATGGAGCGCCGCATGAAGGCCCAACCAAAAGCCTCGCATTACATCAATGGCCGCTATGTGGACGACGAACAGGGCGCGCCGCTGGAGGTCATCTATCCGGCAACCGGCGAGACGATTGCGAAGCTGCATTCGGCGACGCCCAACATAGTCGAGCTCGCGGTCGAGGCGGCACGCGCCGCGCAGCCTGCCTGGGCAAGACTGAAGCCTGTCGAGCGCGGGCGCATTTTGCGCCGGGCAGCCGATCTGCTACGTGCAAAGAACGAAGAATTGTCGCGGCTGGAAACGCTGGACACCGGCAAAGCGCTTCAGGAAACGCGCGTTGCGGACGCAGCATCCGCCGCCGACGCACTCGAGTATTTCGCGGGTGCTATCGCCACCTTCAACGGCTCGTTCGTCGATCTCGGCGGGCCGTTCGCCTATACGCGCCGCGAAGCGCTCGGCGTCTGCGTCGGCATCGGTGCCTGGAACTATCCGATCCAGATCGCAGGCTGGAAATCTGCGCCCGCACTTGCAATGGGCAATGCGGTCGTTTTCAAACCATCCGAAAACACGCCGCTTTCAGCACTCGCCTTGGCTGAAATCTACACGGAGGCAGGCCTGCCTGACGGCTTGTTCAATGTCGTGCAGGGATATGGCGATGTGGGTGCGGCACTTGTCGAGCACGATGTCGTCGCCAAGGTTTCGGTGACCGGCTCCGTGCCGACCGGCCGCAAGGTGCTGTCGCTGGCAGGCTCCAAGATGAAGCACGCGACGATGGAGCTTGGCGGAAAATCGCCGTTGATCATCTTCGATGATGCCGATCTCGAAAACGCAATCGGCGGCGCGATGCTCGGCAATTTCTATTCGACAGGCCAGATCTGCTCGAACGGCACCCGCGTTTTTGTGCAAAAGGGCCTGCATGATCGCTTCGTAGAGCGACTGACCGAGCGCACCAAAACGATCCGCATCGGCGACCCGCTCGATCCCGAAACACAGATGGGGCCGCTGGTCAGCAAGGCGCAGCATGAGAAAGTCATGGCCTATATCGAAGCCGGAAAAGCCGACGGCGCGCATCTGCAATGCGGTGGCAACGTCCCTGCCCTGCAAGGTTTCGACGGCGGCTGCTTCATCGAGCCGACCGTGTTTACCGGCGTAACGGACGACATGCGCATCGCCCGCGAGGAAATCTTCGGCCCCGTCATGAGCGTGCTTTCATTCGAGCACGAGGATGAAGTAATCGAGCGCGCCAATTCGACCGAATTCGGCCTGGCCGCCGGCGTCTTCACCCGCGACCTCCCCCGCGCACACCGTGTCATCGCGGAACTGCAAGCCGGCACATGCTGGATCAACGCCTATAATCTGACCCCGGTGGAACTGCCCTTCGGCGGCTACAAACAATCCGGCATGGGCCGCGAAAACGCGCTTGAAGCGCTGGCGCATTATTCACAGGTGAAATCGGTTTATGTCGAGACGGGGGATGTGGACAGCCCGTATTGAGTTTGTCGAAGCACCTAGAACTCATGGTTTAAGTAGAAACGCTGGCGGGACAGCACCCCCTACCGAACCTCGGCACCTTCCGTCTTATCCAGATACTGCATCAGCGCCGTCACCAGATGGTAGAAAATACTCGCCGGGACTTCGCTGGCCAGCGACCTCCCCCGCTCGTCGATCGGGTCGATCCATAGGCCGGTGGGGGCGGCGTCGATGTGCCAGCGGAAGAGGCGTCCGACGCGGGCTTCGATTTCCGGTTTGAGGTCAGGCCCATCGGGACGATCGAGCGCGATTGCCGCCTTGATCGCTTCCGTCTGCGGCCAGCTACGCGAGATGCGATCCAGCGGCAGGCCCTGCCGCGAAACGGCACCATATGCCAATCCCGTCGCGCGGTTCAGCCCGTTGGCAATCGCCGACGCATAGAGTTTGCGGGCATAGGCGGTGAGATCCACCTGCCCGCTGCGATCCGCGAATTCGACCAGCAGCGACGCCCATTCGAAATGGTGGCCCGGCTCGGTCCAGCTTCCGCGCTCGCCGGCTTCCGGCTTCCAGTCGTCGTCGAAGAATTCGCCGAGCGTCCAGCTTTCCGGGTCGAAGAAATGGCTGCGAAACAGATCGATGATGCGGGCCGCGCGGCGCAGATAGGCACGGTCGCCGGTGGCACGGAACCACGCCAGAAACGCCTCCAGCAAATGCATATGCGGGTTCGAACGGCGCGAACCACCCGCCGCCGACGTTTCCAGAAAGCCGGTCATGCGGCTGTCTTCGAGATGCGCGTCGAGAAATGCGAATGTCTCTTCGCCGAGCTTCAGCGCATCCGGATTTCCGCACATATGCGCATGCGCCAGCGCAAGCAAAACGCAGGAATGATCGTAGGCATCTTCTGCCGCATCGAGCACGCCGCCATCGACGTTTAAAGTGCGAACCCAGCCGCCGCGTTCCGTCCGCCCGTTTTTGGCGATAAATTCGATGCCATGGGCGATCAACTCATCGGCGGGGCCATTCCAGCCGCGCGCCTTGGCAACGGCGAATGCATAGATTTGCCGCGCCTGCGTGCGCATGCGCTTCGGCTTGCTGAGCGACAGGCCATTGAAGCCGAGCGCCTCGTGAAAACCGCCGAGTTTCTCGTCAACGCCCGCCGTCGACCAGAGCGGCAGCGTCTCGTCGAACAGCCAATGATGCACACGGTTGCGCCACGCGCCGCTGGTCAGCACGCGATCATGCGAGGGCGTGAATTTCGTTTCCAGACGCCCGCTGCGCTCAAGCTGCTCGACGATTTTCTTGACGTTCTGGCTGTGGCTGACGGGCGCGACGAAAGTCGCATCTGGCGTCGAGACGATGGCGACGTCCTTCAGGCCGATGGCCGAAAGCAGCCTTCCCTCACTGCGGATATAGGAATTCTCGCAATCGATGGCGACGACATCGCCCATAATGACATTGCCCGCATCGTCAGACGGGCTGACGTCGAGCAGCGACTGCCATGAACCCAAATCGTTCCAGCGGAAGCTTGCAGGCACCATTGCGATGTCTGCCGCATGCTCCATCACCGCATAGTCGATCGAGTTCGACGGGATCTCCATGTAGAGTTCGAGCGGCATATAGAGGCCGGAAATATCCGACGAGGCGGCGGCGAATGCGGCCTCCGCCGTTTTCCAGATTTCCGGCTGGAATTTCTGAAAAGCGGCGCGCATGGCGCTCGCTTTGAACAGAAAGATGCCGGTGTTCCAGAAGAAATTCCCGGCTTTCAGATAGGATTCGGCGGTTTCCAGATTGGGCTTTTCGACAAAGCGCGAAACGGCGCTGACATCGTTGCCCTCGCCCGCAACCTCGATATAGCCATAGCCCGTTTCCGGCTGGCTGGGCTTGATGCCGAAGACGACCAGATGGCCTTCGCTCGCCGCCGGCACGCCGCGCTCCACCGTTTCCCAGAACTGGCGATCGGTGGAAATCTCGTGATCGGATGGCACGACCAGCACGATGCCGTCGCCGAATTGGGCCAGCGTTTGCAGGCTGGCAATCGCCACTGCCGCCGCTGTGTTGCGGCCCGCCGGTTCGAAAATCGCGGTGCCGCCTGCCAGATCGATCGAGGCTATATCGGAGCGTACGCGCTCGGCGTGACGCTCGGATGCAATGAGGAACACCGGCGTTTCGCCTTGGGCGCGCGCTTTCAGCCGCCGCAGCGTCTTGATGAGCATCGAGCCGTCGCCCGACAGATCGTGAAACTGCTTGGGATTGTCCTCGCGAGAAAGCGGCCAGAGACGCGAACCGACGCCCCCGCTCATGACGAAACTGACGATGCGCTCAGTCATTTCAACCACCACTCAGAACGTCTGGTTATAAGCGCCGACTTCGGGGCTTCGGCGCAGGAGTTCGTCTATCGCATTAAACATTTCGCGGCGGCGCTCGGCTGAAACCGGGCTTTCCACGACGACGACCATTTCAGGCTTGTTCGACGACGCGCGGATCAGCCCCCAGGTGCCGTCTTCCGAGACAATGCGCACCCCATTGACGGTGATAACGTCCGAAATGCCCTGCCCCGCGAATTGCGCGCCGTTCTTCTGCATCGCCTCGACATCTGCCGCCACGCGCTCGACGACGCCGTATTTCACCTCATCGTCGCAATGCGGCGACATGGTCGGCGTGCCGTAGGTCAAGGGCAGAGCGCGGTAGAGATCGGCCATCGATTTCTGCGGGTTGCGGTCGAGCATCTGGCAGACCGCAACAGCCGTCACCAGCCCGTCATCATAGCCCCGACCAATCGGCGGATTGAAGAAAAAATGGCCAGATTTCTCGAAGCCTGCAATCGCGCCGAGTTCCGCGACGCGGCGCTTGATGTAGGAATGGCCGGTTTTCCAGTAATCGGTCTTCGCGCCGTTGGCACGCAGCACTTCATCGGTCATGAACAGGCCGGTCGATTTCACATCGACCACGAAAGTCGAGCCCGGATGCAGCGCCGAAATATCGCGGGCGAGCATCACGCCGACCTTGTCGGCAAAAATCTCATTGCCTTCATTATCGACCACGCCGCAGCGGTCGCCATCGCCGTCGAAGCCGAGGCCGATATCGGCACCGGTTTCGAGCACCTTGTCGCGGATCGCGTGGAGCATTTCCATGTCTTCCGGGTTCGGATTGTAGCGTGGAAAACTGTGGTCGAGCTCGACATCAAGCGGAATGACCTCGCAGCCGATGCGCTCCAGCGCTTCCGGCGCAAATGCGCCGGCCGTGCCATTGCCGCAAGCGGCAACCACTTTCAGCTTGCGCGAAATCCTTTTGCCCGCAACCACATCGTCCAGATAGGTTTTGCGGAAATCGTCGATGAACTCGTATGACCCGCCACCGGAAAGATCGAAATCGCCTTCCAGCACGATTTTCTTCAAGGCCGACATTTCATCGGGGCCGAAGGTCAGCGGACGGGCCGCACCCATCTTCACGCCGGTCCAGCCATTCTCATTGTGCGAGGCCGTGACCATCGCAACCGACGGCGTATCGAGCGCGAATTGCGCGAAATAGGCCATAGGCGAAAGTGCAAGGCCCACATCCTTCACCCGCGCACCCGCAGCCAGAAGGCCGGAGATAAGCGCCAGCTTGATCGACATGGAGTAGCTACGGAAATCATGGCCGGTCACGATGTCCGGCCCGGCGCCCAGCCGCTGGATCAGCGTACCAAGCCCCATGCCCAGCGCCTGAACGCCCATCAAATTGAGTTCCGGTGCCTTATCCGAAGCCGGATGCCCGAACCACCAGCGCGCATCATATTCGCGAAATCCGGTAGGCTTTACCAACGCCCTCGTCTCGAAAGCGAATGTGTTTGGCGCAGCGTCTGCGACGGGTTTTGGAAACAAGGGCGGGACTCCGGGAACGTCTGAATTTTTGCGCAATATCGGCAATGCCTTACTTCACATTAAGCTTTGCCGCACGCCATTTGTCCAACGCCCATTCCGTTCAATGGCAGATCGACAAACGGCGTAAGTTTTGACGTCTCTTATCGCCCTTTGGCGCTTGCAGGAAGGGTGCGCGACAGCTATAAGCCCGCGGTCTGGTCGCGGAGTGTAGCGCAGCCTGGTAGCGCACCTGCTTCGGGAGCAGGGGGTCGCAGGTTCGAATCCTGCCACTCCGACCAGAAAATCCCGAACTTTGGAATAACAGAAAATCAGACCGTCTGTGCCGGACCCTGCCTCAAATGCCTCCGTACGCTGACGGGAAATGTCACGGCTAGCTTTCACTGCGTTGCGGCAGCAACTTATCCAAAAACCTTAGATCACTGGCGCGACCGCCTATATCGATGAGAATACCCGAAATCTCATCCTGCACGTCATGCAGCCAGACAGCGGCAAAGCCGCCATCATTGCCGGTGCTGGCAATAAACATCCGGTGAGCGTCCGGAGGTATATCTACCCACCGCGCGAAATGCGGTTTCTCTTGGATGTGCGGCAGGAGCCATTCAAAATTGTCGCCTCGCCCAGCATCATATTCGAGATCGCTCAGACGGGTGAAAGCATTTCCCGTTTCCAGATCACCGAACGCCAGACAGGCTGCATCAACGCCGAAATCCAAGGATGAATCGCGTGTTACCGGTGGTGTTCCGAGCACTTCCAGCCACAAGAGCGTGTTTGTGTGAGCCTCGAACTCAGATCCTTCGGGTCCGGATTCGAAAACCCAGACCCGGACACTGTCCACTTCCAGCCCAGTTGAAGCCCGCATGTGATAGTCGTGTCCGCCAGTGGGATCACCAACGAAGATTGCCCGGGAGGGTAAGGCAAGTTCACCCAAATCAGACCAAACAAAATCGCGTTCTGATGCAGCTTTGAGCCAGTCCTTGGCGTTGATAAACGAGGATGCATCAGGCCCTGGCTCGGACGACGTAGGAACTTTGGGCGGTGCAGGAAGCTGATCTGAAACGCCCGATGATGCAAAACCGAAAATTCTCTTGAGTATATTCAAGCCCAATCCTCAAAAATTAAACCAATACCCAGCAGACATTTGATGTCTGCTTTCAATGATTATCATCGAAAAGCCGCCAGACAGCAAACCGCCACCTCGTGCCATAACGGCTCGGTCAGTTCCCTTAGCTGATCTTATGAGCCACCCGACGCGGCGATGAAAACCGCCAATTGTGCATCGAAAGCGCGCTTGAAGGCGGGCCGCATCTCACCGAATACCGAAAGACAGTGGATAGCTACTCAAACCGGCAAAGCGGCGGGCGCGGCGTTCCCTTCTGCGTTGCGCTGTTGCCGACATACCAGCCGCCTCCCATCGCCATCATCCGCACCTCGAAGTGCATCCAGGCATTGGTGTTTTCGCTGCCGGTGCGCTCCTGGACAAGATTCATAAAATGGTAGCTGGGCGCGTCGTCCCGTCCGCAGACGACGTTGGTTGCGTCTGCGCGTATGAGGTCGTCAAACTCCCGGTCGCGCAGCGCTTGCGAGCGCTGGATCGCATCGATTTCCGGCACATCTGCGCAGTCGTCCGTCAGCACCTGGAAGCCGACCGGGGTGCTGAGCGGATCGTTTTTGTAGAAGGCCAGATCACCGCTGCGAAGGTTCTCGGCGAGAAAGCGCAGGTATTCCTGATTGGCCTTATCCGCATCCCAGCCGCGCGTTTCCTGGACACGCTCCATGAGCGTGGGTCCGTCTATGAAGCAGCCACGCTCTCCTGACTCGGCATAGGCGTCGATGCGGGAGGTCAGGGCCGTCACCTCCGGATCACCAAGACCGATTTCACTCCGCACCTCAGGCGGACGAATAGAGCAAAGGCTGGGTGGAAGCACGATCCAGTCGCCCGTGCGGACGGTGCCCGCCTCGCCATCTGCCTGTGCGGCCAGAGCATCGATTGCCTCCTCTGCAAAGCCGGCATTCCCGGCCAATGCGCGCGTCGCGGGTCCGATCGCGCAGCCCTGTGCCACGACGAAGTCCGCGAGCGCCTCGTTTGCAGCGGCTTTCGCACCGGGCGCGCCTGTCATCGACAGGCAGACGGCGGCGATGGAGATCAATACTCTCAAGATAAATCCTGCTGCTTTAAGCCGAACGACACACTTCATTCTCTTACTCGTATGGACGAAACGGTTGGTCGGCATCGGTTCCTTCATGCGACGGTTCGAGCAGACAATACATCTTGGAGTTGTAGATGGCCACTATTGGATAACATGTATCAGCAGCGCTCATGGCACCGGCGGAGCACTGCTGCAGGCCGATGAGAAAGTCCATCGCGTTGCATGTGTCGCCCTCGCACTCGGCTCGTGTGAACTGGGTGTAAGCTCCCGTCACGTAAAAGAGTGTAGGCTTGGCGTACCATCTCGGGTTGCCGACCGCATCCACAAGCAGCTCGTAGGCTTGGGCAACCTGCTCGCGTGTTCCGAACGCGTATTTTTGCGGCGACGTCTCATAGAAATCGAAGTCGGCTTTGTCGCTGATACAGTTCGGCGCCCAGCCGGAGGACGATGCCAGAATTGCGAGCAAAGCAATGGTCGAAAGCTGCATTGATGATTCCCGGTTGTCGTGAGGAGCGGGGCCGCATCGGTTTTCTATTCGAAAGGATGAAACGGATTGTCGGCGTGGAACTCTTCCAGCGAAGGCTCAAGAAGGCAGTAGGCCCGCGACTGATAGACTGCCGCGATGGGGGTGCAGGCCGTTCCATTGCTTCCGAGATCTACCGCGCATTGTTGCGCTCCGAATACGATATCCCTGCCTCGGCATTTGTCGCCGGCGCATTCCGCTTGCGTGAAATGCGAGAAATCCCTGGTCACGTAGAACACTGTCGGTTTTTCGTAATTGGCCGGGTCGCCGATTTCTTCCACCAGGGTTTTGTAGGCTTTTGAAACGTCTTCGCGCGCGCCGAATGCGTAGTTGGTCGGTGACGTGCTGTAGAAATCGAACTCTGACCGGTCGGTGATGCAACTTGGCGTCCAGCCGGCGGACGAGACCAGAGTGGTGAGCAGAGCGACGGCGGCAGGGTTCATGATCTGGGTGTCCGTTGTCAGTTCAGGTCGATGCGGGTGCTTTCACCATTGATCTGGATGTTGTCGATCGCTTCCCGCGACCTTATCTTTGAAATTCAGTTGGTTGAAGTCATATTCCTATACACGTAGCAGTGGCAACTATTCACCGACTTATGTCGTGCGGGGACGCGGACTAGCGGCTTCCAGTGTCCTGGCACCCAATCTCATGAGCCATCCGATGCGGCGGTGAACACAGCCAATTGCGCATCGAAAGCGCGCTTGAAGGCAGGCCGCGCCTCACCGCGGGTGACATAGGCGCAGAGGTTCGGATCCAGCAAACCCGAACCGTTCAATCTGCGCAGCACCATTACCATCAGAAGATCACCGGCGCTGAACGCACCGTCGAGCCAGTCGGCATCGCCCAACCTACGGGAAAGTTCACCGAGCCGGGTACGGATGCGATCCTCGACGATAGGCAGGCGCTCATCGTACCAGCTCTTGTCGCGTTCCACATACGAAGCCATTTCGCGCTCGACAATCGGCGGCTCCAGCGTGCTGAGCGCGGCAAACATCCACGTGATGGCGCGCATCCGGGCGTTCGCATCATCTGGCAGCAGGCCGCCATGGTGCTCCGCGATATGGAACACGATCGCCCCGGATTCGAACAGTGCGAGACCGCCTTCCTCATAGGTCGGGATCTGCCCGAAAGGATGAAGCGCTCGATGCGGAGATTCCTTCATCTCACTGAACGAAACGAGACGAACATCGTAAGGTTGGCCCACTTCTTCGAGCGCCCAACGAACGCGCATGTCGCGCGCCTGTCCCCTGCCGCGGTCGGGCGACCGTTCAAAGGCTGTGATGGTGGGTGTCATTGGAAAGCCTCCCGTGACGCGCCGACGCCCGGCCAAGCATGGCCGGGCAGCCGCACTTCTCATTCGCATGCCTTACTGGTTGATTTCCGGTTCGATGAGCCTTGCCAGGCTTCGCAGCGACTCCTGCCAACCGAGATAACAGGCCTCGGCCGGAATGACGTCCGGCACGCCTTCCTGCGTGATATTAATTTCAGTGCCGACCGATACTTTCTTCAGCGTAACGGTCACCTGCATCTCGCCGGGCAAATTGGGATCGTCGAACTTGTCCGTGTAGCGTACGCGTTCGCCCGGAATGAGTTCGAGATATTCGCCGCCGAACGCGTGGCTATTGCCCGTCGTGAAGTTGCGGAAGGACATTTTGAATGTACCGCCAACTTTCGCTTCCAGATGATGAACCGTGCAGGTGAAACCATTCGGCGGAAGCCATTTCGCGAGCGCATCCGCCTCGATGAATGCGCGATAGACTTTTTCCGGGCTGGTCGCCAGAACGCGGTGCAAGCGTATTGTGCTGGGCATCTCATCTCTCCTCGTGACTGAATTGCCGCTTTATGCTCCCCAAGGACGAACCGAGTTTCGCCAATCCGACACAAATTTTCAGACTTTTTTTGGAAATTGGAACGCTGTCGGATAAAAGCGCACGCGGAACAGGCACTTAGCGCTTTATCATCCAGACCATCGCCGTCTCGTATCCGGCATTCTGAAGGACCGAGATTTTTGAAGGCCACGCGGCGGGACAAACCACCAGAGCGGTTCTAACACCCCGGCCTGCAAATGCTGCCTCGGCCGCCCGGAGCAACGAGATCGCAGACCCTGCGCCATCCTGCATCTTTGCGGGGTTGGCATATTCGCTGTGGAAGTAGTCATCGATAACACCCGTTGCGGTGATGTCGTGCGCCGGTGGGAAATGCAGTCGGGATGCAGGCTGCGCGATCACATAACCCTCCAGAGCGTCCGGCGATCCAGCCACGAGCATGTCGCGGTCCTCCAAGGTCAGGCTTCGTTTCATCCAGTTCCTGAAACGGTCGTTCGCTTCTGCATGAGGGGTCCAGAACACATCCAACTGCGCAAGTATGGTTCTATTTTCCGCGCTTCGGCTGACAATCCCCTCGATGTCATCAACCGAGGCGGACCGCACATCGACAGGTCTTGGTGTATTTTCGAGTCCAGACTTGGCAAGATAGAGCGTCAGCGGTTCATATCCCCGCTCCTCGAAACACGAGCGCCAGTCATCGCCGTGTATGAACGAGGCCAACAAAAGCTCTGCCCCCGCTCCCCGAAGATCGGCTTCGGCAGCGTCCACAAGCGCCTCGATCGTGCCGGGCGGCGCGTCCTGAACCACAAAACACTCCGGCATCAATAAGCCGGGCTCTCCCCATTCGCCCGCATAGATGGGCGGGACCGGCAAGAGCGCGGAATGGATGATGCCAACGATCCTGTCATCCGCCTCGGCAATGAGCCACTTTTGCCTGAATGGCTGCTTTTGCGCCGTCAGGGCGAATTTTACAGCCTCTTCCACTTTCTGCTGTGCATCATCGGCGAGCGCCCAAAGTAGCGGGTCGTAAGTCTGCCTGTTCCGAGCATCCTGCATCAAAAGCTCAACGATCGGAGACAGGTCAGCAAGCGTGGCGGCTCGGATTTCAGCAGGCATCTCGTCCTCTCCCGTTATGCAGGCCAGCAACTGATTACCCTCACAAAGTTATCCCGGCAAAGCGAATGGCGATCCATCCAACCAAAGCGCGCATCGCCAATGTGATAATGGCGGCTGCGAGGCCGATGAACGGGGCGAACACAAACAACCCGCCCAAAATGGGAAGAGAAAGAACGCAAGGGACCAGGAACGCAATCAGTGCACTGGTGCCATAACCGATGGTCCCGCTTTTCGCGACGATCCAACCCATAATCAATCCAGCCACCAGAGCGAACGGCACGCCCACAATGAGGGTCAAGCCTAGCGCTGCTTGAAAGTTGCGCAGCGCATTGGCAAAAGTTGGGGTTCTTCCTGTAACGATGTCCAGAAAAGCTTCTACAAGAGGTATCGCAAGTGCTCCGAGCAGCGGTCCGGCAACGGCTGCAATCGTCAATACGACAAGCCCGCGACGCCAGAAGGGAAACAGGGAGCCACGTTCGCTCTGGATGTCGTTAGTCTGCGGTCCCTTCAATGACATGTTCCTTTTGGCGTCGAACCGGATCTTCTACCAATAACAAGAACATGCGCCGGGTGAAAATTTCTCCCGGCCCATCACACGGCCAAGCGGAACTTAGTCGCGTCGATTGCTGCGGCCATCAGGGCTTGCGTGTAGGCCTCGCGCGGGTTGTCGAAGATTTCTTCGGTCGGCCCCTCCTCGACGATCTTTCCCTGCTTCATGACGATGATGTAGTCGGCCATGGCGCGTACGACCGCGAGGTCATGGCTGATGAACAGATAGGACAGGTCGTGATCGGCTTGCAGTTTGCGCAGGAGTTCGACGATCTGCTTTTGCACGGAACGGTCGAGCGCCGAGGTCGGCTCGTCCAGCACGACGAGCTTCGGCTTCAGGATCATCGTGCGAGCAATGGCGATGCGCTGGCGCTGGCCGCCGGAGAATTCATGCGCGTAGCGATTGCGCATGACCGGATCGAGGCCGACTTCTTTCAGCGCTTCGATGGCGCGCTTGTCGCGTTCCCTGGATGAAAGATGCGGTTCGTGCACCAGCAGGCCCTCCGTCACCACCTGACCGATGGTCATGCGCGGCGAGAGCGAGCCGAAGGGGTCCTGAAAAACGAGCTGCAATTCGCGGCGCAGCGGGCGCATGCCCTGCTTGTCGATTTTCGAGATTTCCTTCATGCCGAAACGGATGATGCCTTCGCTGTGCATAAGACGCAGCAGTGCACGCCCCAGCGTCGATTTTCCAGACCCGGATTCACCGACGATGCCGATGGTCTGGCCTTGCCGAAGGGCAATCGAAATGCGGTCCACCGCACGCAGAACCATCGGCTTTCCTGCCAGAAAACCGCCGCCGATATTGAAGCTCACCTCGACATTGCGGCCTTCCAACAGGATCGGCGCATTGTCGTGCGGCGGCGCCTTTCGCCCGGTCGGCTCGGCTGCCAGAAGCATCTTCGTATAAGCGTGCTGCGGGCTGGAAAACAGCGTCTCGGTGACGCCCTCCTCCACCACCTCGCCGGAGCGCATGACATAGACGCGGTCGGCGAACCGCCGGACGATGCCGAGATCATGCGTGATGAAGACGATAGCCATGCCGAGCTTGCGCTGGAGGTCGGCAAGCAGGGTGAGGATTTGCGCCTGAATAGTTACGTCGAGCGCCGTCGTCGGCTCATCCGCGATCAGAATATCGGGATCGTTGGCGAGCGCCATGCCGATCATCACTCGTTGGCGCTGCCCGCCGGAAAGCTCGTGCGGATAGGAATCGATGCGCCTTTCCGGGTCTGGAATGCCGACGAGTTTCAGGAGTTCCAGCACGCGCGGCCGCGCCTGCGCACGGCTCATTCCCTTGTGGTACATCAACGGTTCGGCCATCTGGCGGCCGATCTTGTAGAGCGGATCGAGCGAGGTCATCGGCTCCTGGAAGATCATGGTGATCTTTGCGCCGCGCACCTTGTTCAGGCTGCGTTCGGGCATGCCGATAAGCTCCTGATCGCGGTATCGCGCCGAGCCTTTCGCCCGGCCGTTGGAGGCCAAAAGCCCCATCATCGCCATCGTGGTCTGGCTTTTGCCGGAACCGGATTCGCCGACGATCGCAACGGTTTCGCCCGGTCGCACGTCGAGGTCGATGCCTTTGACCGCATCCACCATGCCGTCATTGGTGCGGAACGAAACTTCGAGGTTCCGCACGCTCAGGATCGGTGCTTCGGTTTCATCCATGTCAGCGGTCCTTCGGGTCGAGCGCGTCGCGCAGGCCGTCGCCCAGGAAATTCAGGGCAAACAGGATGGCCGTCAACGTCACGGCGGGATAGATCAACAGCCACGTCGCGCCACGCAGATTGGAAGCGCCTTCGGCAATCAGCAGGCCGAGGCTGGTCAGCGGCTCTTGTACACCGAGGCCAAGGAACGACAGCAGGCTTTCGAGCAGGATCGCCTTTGGCACCAAAAGCGTGACATAAACGACCACCGGCCCCAGCGTATTGGGAATGACGTGGCGTTTGAGAATTCCCACCGTATCGACGCCCAGCGCTTCCGCCGCCTGCACATATTCCTGCCGTTTGATGGTCAGCGTCTGCCCGCGCACGATGCGCGCCATATCGAGCCATTCCGTACAGCCGATGGCAATGAAGATGAGAACGAAATTCCTCCCGAAAAACACCACCAGAAGGATGACAAAAAAGATGAAGGGCAGCGAATATAAAATATCGACGACGCGCATCATGACATTGTCGGCGCGGCCTCCGAGATAGCCGGCAATCGCGCCGTAGCTGACGCCGAGCAGCAGCGACATTGCGGACGCCAGAACGCCGATTGCCAGCGATATGCGAATGCCGATCAGGATGCGGGTCAGCAAATCGCGGCCGTTGGAATCCGTCCCGGCAAGGAAGCGGACGCGGTTGACATCGGCGGCCATGATGCCGCTTTTGCCATCTGCGCTCAAATCCTCGATGCGCGAATTCTGGAACAGATCCGAGCGATCCACATAGCGCGTGATGCGCGGATCGAGCGCCTCGTCATCGGAAATCGGGACGCGCACGGTCGAGCCGTCCACCTCGATTTCGCCGAGTTGCACCCGCGCGCGGCTGACCGCGCTTTCGAAGGCCGGAACGATGGCGTCTTCCTTGGGATAGGCCTCAAGGCTTGCCGGAACGCGCACATATTGCGGATAGATGCGGTCGTAGGGATGCGGCGAGACGATAGGCCCGACGATGCTTGCGAGCGCCAGTAGTAACAGCACCGCCGCACTTGCCACGGCAGCCTTATTGCGGCGCAACCGCAGCCACGCATCCTGCCATTGCGAGCGGCCAGCCACCGTGCCGGTGAACATTTCGCCGGACGGCATAGATGGGTCGGGGTGAGCGACGGAGATGGTGCGTTCCTCAGTCATAGCGAACCCTCGGATCGAGCAGGGCGTAGAGAATATCGACCAGCAGGTTGAAGACAACGACGAAGACGGCGATCACAACGACCGTGCCCATGACCAGCGTGTAATCGCGGCCAAGCGCGCCCTGCACGAAATAGCGGCCGATGCCGGGTATGCCGAAAATCGTTTCGACGACAATCGAGCCGGTCAAAAGGGTCGCGGCGGTCGGTCCGAGATAGGAGACGACCGGCAAAATGGCGGCGCGCAATGTGTGGACCACCAACACCACGCGTGCAGGAAGGCCGTAGGCGCGCGCCGTTCGAACATGGTTGGAGCGCAGCGCCTCGATGGTCGCGCCGCGCGTCAATCTGGCGATAACGGCGATTTGCGGCAGCGCCAGCGTCGCGACCGGCAGGATCATGTTTCGCCACGAACCGTCGCCCCAGCCGCCTGCGGGCAGCCAGCCCAGCATGACGCCGAAAACGAGGCTGAGCAGTGGTGCGATAACGAAAGTCGGGATCGTGATGCCGAATGTCGCCGTGCCGACGACGACGTAATCGGCCCAGGTGTTCTGCTTCAATGCCGCGATTGCGCCCAGAAAGCTGCCGACGAACAGGGCCAGCAATATCGCGAAACCGCCGATCTGGATCGATACCGGAAGGCCCGTCTTGAACAAATCCATGACCGTGAAATCGCGCCGCGTGAAGCTCGGGCCGAGATCGCCATGCAGCAGATTCCACAGATACAGCAGATATTGCTGCCACAGCGGCTTATCCATGTTGAAAGCACGCTTGAGGTTTTCGATGATCAGCGGGTCGATGGGCCGTTCGAGATCGAAGGGGCCGCCCGGCGCCAGCCGGATCATGAAGAAGGCGATGGTCACGATGATGAACAGCGTGGGCACCGCACCGGCAAAACGACGCAGCACATAAAGCAGCATGGATTATCTCCGCAAACCGTCGAACGTCACAGCGTTCGCGTTTTGGCATTCCCGACCGTTCAAAACGATACGGGCCTCCCCTGCGGCAAGGCTTTGCCGCAGGGGAGGATTGTTACGTCGCAAGGTCAATTTTCGAGCGAAAGATACCGCGTGCCGTGCACGTTCATGATGTTGTCTTCCCAGCCCTTGAGCTTGGACGACACCAGAACGCCGGATGCGTAATACATGATCGGAATGGCAGGCACGTCCTTGAGGAAGATTTCCTCTGCCTTGCGAAGCAATTCGCCGCGCGCCTTCAGATCGCCGGTCTTGCCTGCTTCGGCCATCGCCGCGTCATAATCCTTGTTGGACCAGCGCGGATAGTTGAAGCCGAGATTGGCGGTTTCGAACAGGAACAGGAAGTTTTGCGGATCGGAATAGTCACCGATCCAGCCGGCGCGGGTGATGTCGAAATCGCCGTCCTGCTTCATGTAATCGAAATAGCCGGTGCCTTCCATTTCGAAGAGCGAAGCACCTATGCCGACATTTTTCAGCATGTCGGCAATGGCCGTCATGGTGTTCTTATGGTTCTCGCTGGTGTTGTAGCGAAGCTCGACCGACAGCGTGCCGGGCTTTACGCCCGCTTCTTCCAGAAGCTTCTTGGCCTCGTCCTCACGGTCGAGAATATCCTCGTCCTTGTAAGGCAGGAAAACCGGGTTGTCGTAATTGCCGATGCCGGGCGGAACGATGGAGTAACCCGGCAGCATACCGCCATGCCAGATTTCATTGGCGAGGAAGTCGCGGTCGATGGCCATGGAAATTGCCTGGCGTACGCGCGGATCGGCGAGCTTTTCCTTCTTCACCTTCACCGGCAGATAGTAGGTGCCGAGATAGGGCGCGATGCGAACCTGATCGCCGAGCTTGTCCTTCATATAGCTCAACTGCTCATAAGGAAGGTCTGAGCAAGACTGGACCTCGCCAGCCTCGAAACGTCGAAGACAGTTCGCGCGATCCTCGAAGGGAATGTAGTTCACGACGTCGATCTTGACGTTGGCCGCGTCGTGGAAATTCGGGTTCTTGCGCATAGTTATCTTGTCGTTGGGCGTGAACCCTTCGAGCATATATGCGCCATTCGTCACCATATTGCCGGGACGCGTGAACTGGTCGCCAAATTCCTCGACCGACTTCTTGTGGATCGGGTAGCCGGTCTGATGCGTCAGCAGTTCCAGAAAATAAGGCGTCGGCGCGTTCAGCGTGATTTCAAGCGTATGGTCGTCGATTGCTTTAACGCCGAGTTCTTCGGCCTTCTTCTCACCCTTGTTGATCGCCTCTGCGTTGACCATCGGGTAGAGCATATTCGCATAAGGTGCTGCCGTGTTTGCATCCTGCAGGCGCTGATAGGCGAAGACGAAATCATTGGCCGTCACCGGATCGCCATTCGACCATTTCGCATCCTGGCGCAGGTGGAACGTGTATTTCAGGCCATCGTCGGAAATCTCCCACTTCTCGGCGACACCGGGAACCACTTCGGCAGAAGCGCTCTGTACTACGAGCCCTTCATAGAGGTCGCGCATGAGATTGCCTTCGGCAATCGTCGAGGTTTTCTGATGGTCGAGCGTGGTCGGGTCTGTGTCGTTACCGCGATTATAAACGACGTCCGCAAATGCAGGCGCGCTCAGCGCGCCGCCGACGAGGGCAAGCGTTGTGGCGAAGACCGAGGCCTTCAGGATTCGTTTCAGCATAATTGATACTCCCACTTCCCTACGCGCTCCCCCGAGCACGATCATTGGCGTTCTTTAACGCTCGCCGCCGGATTTCCGGTTCGTTTCGAGCGGCCGACAACCCCAGTTCCGTCGGCAGATGCCCAGACACTAGACCCCCAATTGTCCGTGTCAACATCATGTCAACATGACCTTGAGGAAGCTTGCGGAACTGTCCCCTAAAACAAAGGGCGCAACGCGAGTTCAGTGCCGAGAAGCAGCAGGAAAATCAGAAACCAACGCCGAAATGTCTGCGGACTGACCATTTTTCGGATCGCCTGCCCTGCCCACATGCCAAGCAAAGCCGGTGCGACAGCGAGTATCGACATTGCGAGATTGTCGATCTGGAATGCGCCACGCCATGCCAATCCCACCGCAAGCGCTACTGTTGAAACGGTAAAGGACAGGCCGAGCGCCTGAATGAGATCTTCGCGGCTCAAGCCCAGAGATTGGATATAAGGCACGGCGGGAATGACGAAGACGCCCGTCGCGCCCGTCACCGCGCCGGTCACCAGCCCGATGAGCAGTGAAAGAAAAGGCTCGGCGCGCTTCGGCACGGAAATCTGCTTCGCAAACAGCGTATAAGCGGCGTAGATGACGAGGGCTGCACCCAGCGCGCTCGTCGTCCATTGCACGTTTCCGCCCGCAAGAAGCGATGCGCCTGCGACGGTGCCGACGACGACGCCTGCCATCATAAGCCAGAGCCTGCGAACCAGCGGCGCGAAACTTGGACCGGCAAAGATCTGCCAGACATTGGTAACGAAGGACGGCACGATCAGAAGGGCAGCAGCCGCGACCGGCGGCATGATTGCGCCCAGAGCGCCCATAGCGACGGTGGGCAGGCCCATGCCGGTTACGCCCTTCACCATGCCCGCCAGAAAGAACGTCGTGCCTATTGCTGCGACCAGAAAAATCGATGAATCCATCATGGCCCATTTGCCTCGGATCGAGGCTCCCGCACAATGCGGAAGATAAAGAGACAGACTTAGGCTGTGCCGAAGGCAGATTCCGTGTAATTTGCCCCATGCGCTTCGATCTAACCGACCTTCGCCTTTTTCTGCTCGTCGTCGAAGCGGGCAGCATCACGCATGGCGCGGCGGCGGCGAACCTGTCGCTTCCCTCCGCCAGCGAGCGCCTGCGCGGCATGGAAGACGCCAGCGGCATCAGGCTTCTGGAACGCGGCCGCAGGGGTGTCGTGCCAACGCAGGCCGGTGAAGCGATGGCGCATCATGCGCGGCTGATCCTGCGCCATATGGACCGTATGCAGGGCGAACTCGGCGAATATTCCTCCGGCCTGAAAGCCACGATCCGCCTTCTGGCGAACACGGCGGCGATTACCGAATTCCTTCCCGAAGCGCTCGCACCATGGCTTGCAACCCATCCGCATATCGACGTCGATCTCAAAGAGCGCCAGAGCTCGGACATCGTGAAGGCGGTGTCGGGCGGACTGGCGGAAATCGGCATTATCTCGGATGCCGTGGAAAGCGGCTCCTTGCAGCTTCGCCCCTTCGCGCTGGACAGGCTCGTCATGGTCGTGCCCAAAGCGCATCCACTGGCCGGAACAAGACGCATAGCGTTTTCAGAAATTCTGAACAGCCAGTTCGTCGGACTGACCACAGGCAGCGCCTTGCAGGACTATATCGACGGCAAGGCAGATCTCGCCGGCTCCAAGCTGAAATTCCGCATACGTATTCGCACATTCGAAGGCATCTGCCGCATGGTCGCGCAAGGCGTCGGCATCGGCATCGTTCCCGAAACTGCCGCACGCCGCTGCAAGCGTTCCATGCCCATTGCCAGCATCCGTCTCACCGATGCCTGGGCGACACGCCGCCTTTCCTTGTGCTTCCGCGATGGTTCGGAACTGTCACCATCGGCGCGTGGCCTGATCGCGCATCTGACAGCGCGCGCCACGCGTCCAGCCCTATAAAGTACTAAATTCCCCAAGTTAAGTATTTAAACAAATCGAAAATGCAACCTTATACAATTTTTAATTGATGAGGGCGTTTACTTGGATCGTACAGTTGATCAATTAGGTCTTTTCAAATGACTAAATTGGCTCAAGTAAAGTATGCTCCACTTACTTTCCGAAAAGAAAAATCGGGAACGGCAGCAATCGAGTTCGCGATCCTCTCCCCCCTTTTCATCCTCCTTCTTATGGGCATGATCGCTTACGGCATTTATTTCGGCGCCAGCCACTCCATCCAGCAGATCGCCGCAGATGCAGCGCGCACAGCGATTGCGGGCGTGAATGCAAACGAGCGCTCAACGCTCGCCTCCAACTTCGTTCGATTGAACGCCGGCGGCTATCCCTTCGTCGATCCGCAAAAGCTGACCGTCGAAGCCCGTGATAGCTCTGCCGATGGCAACCAATTCGTGGTCGCGCTCCGCTATGACGCGACCGCCTTACCCATCTGGAGCCTGTTTCGAGACTTGCCCATGCCGGGCAAAACCATTTCACGGCAATCAACGATCCGCGTTGGAGGCATTTGAAACCAGCGCGAGCGGAGGGACGAATGAGATCGACGATAAGACGTTTTCTTTCAACTACTTCGGGCAACATAGCAGTCATGGCGGCGCTTACCATGCCGGTCGGGATAGCGCTTGGAGCCATCGCCATCGACTCAGCCTCGCTCTATACCGAGCGCCGTGAGGCACAATCTCTGGTCGATCTTGCCGCGATTACGGCAGCGGCCAATCTTTCCAAGGCACAGACTGCTGTCCTCACCACTTTCCGCGAAAACGGCGTCTCCGACGTTACGGTCATCGCCGCAGGCACAACACCGCCTGCTGACGCCAGCGGGATCAAGCCGACCGTTACAATCACGCCCGGCCGCTATACCGGCAACGCCTCCGCGGCCATCGGCACACGCTTTCAGGCCGGTGCGACACCCACCAATGCGGTCAAGGTGACATACAGCAAAACCGGCACACGGTTCTTCGGTGCCGCGCTGATCGATCCGCCGACTATCAGCACGGAAGCGATCGCAGGCACCAAAACGGAGGCGGCCTTCTCTGTCGGCTCGCGACTGGCCTCCCTGAATGACGGTATCGTCAACTCGCTGCTGAGCGGCCTGCTCGGCGGCAATGTCAGCCTGAGCGTCATGGATTACAATGCCCTGCTCAGTGCCGATGTCAGTGCGTTTTCGTTTCTGGATGCGCTCGCAACCAATCTCAACATCACGGCAGGCACCTATTCGGATGTATTGAATTCAACGGTAAAAGTCGGTCAGATCGTATCGGCCATGGCCGCCATACCCGGCCAGGACAATGCGGTGAAAGTCGCGCTCAACAAGCTTCTGGTGGGGATACCCGCCAAAGTCACCGTTCCGTTGAAAGCGGTTTTCGACATCGGTTCCGCCGCGCATCTGGGGCTTGGACAGCGCCCCGCAGGTCTCTCGGCTGACGTCAACGCATTGCAGATGCTGATGGCGAGTGTCGTTATGGCAGACGGGAAAAATCAGGCGGGCGTCAACCTCAACATAGACCTTCTCGGACTGGCAGGCGCCAGCCTGGAAATCGCCATAGGCGAACCGCCGCAAAGATCACCCTGGTACACGATCGGTGAAACAGGCGCTGTCGTGCGCACCGCGCAGACACGCATCAAACTTAACGTCGATGTTGCCGGAAATCTTGCGCCGCTTCTCGGTAAGCTTATCAGCATTCCGATCTATGCCGAAGTCGCCTACGCCGAAGCACGGCTGACGGAAATCACCTGCCCCACCGGCCCTTCCAGCCGCCAGGTAAAGATCGCCGCTCGTCCCGGCCTCGTTGATCTGCGCATTGCCGATATCAAGAGTGCTGCCATGAAGGACTTTAGAAAAAAGCCCAACGACGACAGGGCAAAGCTGGTGAATGTGGAGCTACTGGGGCTCGGACTTGCCGGCGTAATGGCCCATGCGCAGATCAATGTCGGCAACGAAAACCCGCAGACGCTCACCTTCAACAATCAGGAAATCACGGACCAGGCTGTCAAAAGCGTCGCGACACGGGACATCACCACCTCGCTTGTCTCCTCCCTGCTGGGACAATTGAGCCTCAAGGCGCAATTGCTGTTCATCACCATCGATCTTCCAAAAGGTACTTTGGACCCGCTCATGTCTATTCTGAGAGGTGTGACGCCAGCAGTGGATACCTTGCTTTACAATGTTCTGGCGCTGCTTGGCGTGAAGGTCGGCGAAGCCGACGTGAAGGTTCACGGGGCGACATGTGCCCGTTCGGTGCTGGTGCAGTAGAGTCTTTCCGGCTCAGATGGAATCGCCCCTCATCCCGCTGCCGCGACCTTCTCCCCGTAAAGAACGGGGAGAAGGAGGCTGACCGCAACGTTCACGTCTCCCTCTCCCCGTTCTTCACGGGGAGAGGGAGACGTGAGGGGCAATTTCCATCAAAGCCTGAAATGATCTAGCTGAGGACTATTCCAGCCGTGCGACGAACGCGGCGATGCCGCCGAGTGAGACCGAACCGTCCTCGAAGCGTGCATCCTGTCCGGGATAGCCAATCGCCGTAACCTTGCCGAGATCGGCAGGCACTAGCCACTCGGTCGCTTCGGGCATGAAATTGAACACGCAAAGCAGCCTTTCATTGCCTGCCTCCCGGATGAAGGCCAGCAAATCGGCATGCGTATCGACGAACTGGATCGAGCCATCGATCAGCGGGCGATGCTCCTTCCGAAGCTTCAGCATCGCGCGGTAATGATTCAGCACCGAGCCTGACGCATCCTGCGTGTCGGCTGCTTTCAAGAGATGCGCAGGCTTCACCGGCAGCCATGGCTGGCCGTCCGAAAAACCGCCATGTATGGCGTTTGCTTCCCATGCAATCGGCGTGCGGCATCCGTCACGGCCCTTGAAACCCGGCCAGAAGCGGATGCCGTAAGGATCGCGCAGTTCCTCGAATGCGAGTTCTGCTTCCTCGAAGCCAAGCTCCTCACCTTGATAAAGACAGATCGAGCCGCGCATAGAGGCAAGCAGGCAGATGGAGAATTTCGCCACCGCATCGGGGTCCACGCCGGGTGCTGTCCAGCGCGAAACATGGCGCATCACGTCGTGGTTCGAGAACGCCCAGCAGACCCAACCATCCTGCACCATGCTTTCGAAAGCGCTGACCGCGCCGCGCACATGGGCAGCGGAAAACTCCGGTCCGAGCATGTCGAACGTATAGCACATATGCAGCCGGTGATCGCCTTCGGTATAGGCGGCAACCGTGTTCAGCGAGCGCGCGCCATCGCCCACCTCACCAACGGAGGTACGCCCTTCATATTGGTCCAGCAGCGCACGGAATTTCTCCAGAAAGGCGAGGTTTTCAGGCCGTGTCTTGTCGTAGAGATGGTTCTGGTAGCCGTATGGATTGGTGTCTGGAATATCATTCGCCGCGCCCTGCTCGGCAGGTGGATTGTCGCGCAATTCCTGATCGTGAACATAGTAGTTCACCGTATCCAGCCGGAAGCCGTCGACTCCGCGATCGAGCCAGAAACGCACTGTGCCAAGCAGCGCATCCTGCACTTGCGTATTGTGGAAATTCAGATCTGGCTGCGATGCGAGGAAATTGTGCATGTAATATTGCCGCCTTGTGGAATCCCACTCCCAGGCAGGCCCGCCGAAAATCGACAGCCAGTTGTTGGGCGCCGAACCGTCCGGTTTCGCATCCGCCCAGATATACCAATCGGCCTTCGGATTGTCCCGGCTTGACCGGCTTTCAGCGAACCAGGCATGGCGATCAGACGAGTGCGACAGCACCTGGTCGATCATCACTTTCAAGCCATGGCGATGCGCCTCGGCCACCAATTCATCGAAATCCTCCATCGTTCCGAACATCGGATCGACGGCGCAATAATCGGAAACGTCGTAGCCCATGTCGGCCATCGGCGATTTGAAGAAAGGCGAAAGCCAGATTGCATCGACGCCGAGCGAGGCAATATGCGGAATGCGGCGCACCACGCCCTTCAAATCGCCGCTGCCGTCGCCGGTCGTGTCCTGATAGGAGCGCGGATAGACCTGATAGATGACACAACCGCGCCACCAGTCCGAGTTCTTTTCAGGAACCGTCATATGGCTCTTGCTCCTTCATGTTAACTTCGACGACCAACGCGATGCTGCGACCGTGAACGGATAGCACACGGCCCCCGATCAGCCCCGCCTGCGTGTCTGCAACCTCCCAGACCAGACCTTCGGACAAAGGCAACGAAAACGCCGCCGCTCGCCAATCCCCATTGACGAGAATTGCAAATCGTCCGCCTTCGCGGGTCTTCGACAAAGTGGGCATGAGCATGGTGAAGCAGCGGCGCTCGGCATCGTTCCACTCACTTTCGGTCATCGGCGCGCCGGTTTCCGTCAGCCACTCGACGTCATGCTCGCTGAGAAATTCCGTCGAAGTGAGCGCGGAACCCGCCCTCAAACGCGATAGATGGGTGGCGAATTCCTCAAGCCCGATGTCGCGCTTTTCCCAGTCGAACCATGCGATTTCATTGTCCTGAGCGTAAGCATTGTTGTTGCCGCGCTGCGTGCGGCCGGACTCGTCGCCTGCCGTCAGCATGATCGTGCCGCGTGAAGCGAAAAGTGTGGCGAGCAGCGCGCGCCTGTCATTATCGCGATGAATGAGGATTTTCGCGTCGTTCGTTTTCCCCTCTACGCCGTTGTTCCACGAAATATTGTCGTCGTGGCCGTCGCGGTTTTCTTCGCCATTGGCTTCATTGTGCTTGTGTTCGTAAGCCGTGATGTCGGCCAGCGTCATGCCGTCATGCGCCGCGATGAAATTGACGGTTCTCGTATGCGATTTGCCCTCGCCGCCAAACACATCGGACGATCCGGCAAGTCGCGTCGCCAGCCGTCCGATCATGCCCGGATCGCCGCGCCAGAAGCGGCGCACATCGTCACGGTATTTGTCGTTCCATTCCAGAAACGCCTCCGGAAAATGCCCAAGCTGATAGCCGCCGGGGCCGATGTCCCATGGCTCAGCGATCAGAACACGGTCGCGCAAAAGCTCGTCGCGGCGCATTTCCTCGAACAGGCAGGCATTCGGATCGAAGCCGGAGGCCGTGCGTCCGAGAATGCTCGCCAGATCAAAGCGAAAGCCATCGACGCCCGCATAGCGCACGAAATGGCGCAACGAATCCAGCACAAGCTGGCGCACAGCCGGGTGGTCGCAGGCCAGCGTATTGCCCGTTCCGGTGTCGTTTATCAGCGTGTCCGGTTTGCCCGTTGCATGACGATAATAGGCAGGATTGTCGAGGCCGCGTAGCGAGAGCGTCGGCCCCTGCACATCGCTTTCGCCCGTATGGTTGAACACCAGATCGAGGATCACGCCGATGCCCGCCTCGCGCAAAGCCGCAACCGTATCGCGCAATTCTATCAGCCCGCCCGGCGCCAGACGCGGGTCGAGCGCCATGAACGAAACGGGGTTATAGCCCCACGCATTGGTCAGCCCCAGCGGCGGCAGATGACGTTCATCAATCCATGCCGTGATCGGCATAAGCTCGACCGCCGAGACGCCCAGCTTTTTCAGATGCTTGATGATCGCGGGCTGTGCCAACGCTGCAATCGTGCCGCGCAATTTCATCGGCACTTCAGGGTGCAGCATCGTAAAGGCGCGCACCGGAACTTCGTAGATCAGCCCGCCCGGCTGGAAAAGCGGCGGCATGGGCGTGAGTGGTTCGAGCTTCCGTGCAACAGCCTTCGGCATGAGCGAAGCCGTATCCTCCCCCTCGCCTCGCCGCGTCGCGAGGCGTCCGTCATAGACATAAGGCCGGTCGATTTCGACGGCATACGGGTCGATCAGAAACTTGTCAGGGTCGAACCAGAGGCCCAGCCACGGATCGTAATCGCCATCGGCGCGAAAGCCGTAGCGCGTGCCTTCGCCAAGTCCGGGTATGGTGGCGGAGAAGATGTCGTCCTCGCGGGTCAGCTCGTGGGTGGCTTCTTTGTCGCCATCGAAAATCGACACGGAAATGCGCGAGGCTGTCGCGGAACGGACTGCAAAGCGGATGCCTTCCGGCAGGATGGTTGCGCCGAGCTGGTCAGTCATGCACGGCAAGTCCCCCACTCCGTCCGCTTCGCGGCCACCTCTCCCCCACTTTGTAGGGGAGAGGAAAGGTACCAACCCGCGGAAGGTGTTCGTGTGGTTTCACCGGCATCACAATCACTCCTTCCTCTCCCTCACGAAGTGGGGGAGAGGTGGCCGCGAAGCGGACGGAGTGGGGGTAATACTTACCAAGATGACAAGCTCAGGTAATAACAGTCGGGGCATCGCGCCCGGTGTGCTTCACAATCCCGGCAATCTCATTGGCAGCACGGATCAAATCGGCAAGTGCGGTCTGCGTCTCGATATTATGGCGCGCTGCGTCCGACTCGTAACGCTCGATATAGACCCGCAAAGTCGCGCCCGACGTGCCGGTGCCAGACAGCCGGAAGACAACCCGCGAACCGCCCTTGAACAGAATGCGGATGCCCTGTTTTTCGCTGACGGAACCATCGACCGGATCGTGATAGGCGAAATCGTCGGCCTTCTCGATCGTCAGATCACCGAATTTCTGGCCGGGAAGCGAAGCAAGCTTGCCGCGCAATTCATCGATCAACGCGTTCGCTTTCGCGCTGTCGACGTCCTCGTAATCATGCCGCGAATAGTAGTTTCGGCCATATTGCGTCCAATGCTCGTTGACGATTTCCTTCACGCTCTGCTTGCGCACGGCAAGGATGTTGAGCCATAGCAGAACCGCCCAGAGACCGTCCTTTTCGCGCACATGGTCCGAGCCGGTGCCGGCACTTTCCTCGCCGCAAATCGTCGCCATTCCGGCATCGAGCAGATTGCCGAAGAACTTCCAGCCGGTCGGCGTTTCGTACATGCCGATGCCGAGCTTTTCGGCCACACGATCAGCCGCGCCGCTGGTCGGCATGGAGCGCGCAATGCCTTTCAAGCCTGCCTTGTAACCCGGAGCCAGATGGGCGTTTGCGGCAAGCAGCGCCAGCGAATCCGAAGGCGTGACGAAAATTCCGCGCCCGATGATCAGATTGCGGTCGCCGTCACCGTCCGATGCCGCGCCGAAATCCGGTGCATCGGGCCCCATCAGTTCATCGAACAAATGCTTGGCATGAACGAGGTTCGGATCGGGGTGATGCCCGCCGAAATCCTCCAAAGGCTTCGCATTTCTTGCGGTTTTTGCAGGTGCGCCCAGCCGTTTTTCGAGAATTTCAGTCGCATAAGGGCCGGTAACGGCGTGCATTGCGTCGAATCTCATGCGGAAACCGGACTGAAACAGCGCGCGGATCGCATCGAAGTCGAACAATTGCTCCATGAGTTCGGCGTAGTCGGAAACGGGATCGACAATTTCGACGATCATGTCGCCGACCTTGCTTTCGCCGAGCGCGTCGATGTCGACAGGCTTCGCATCGGTGGTCAGGAAGCGCGAAATCGTCTTCGACTTTTCATAAATCGCATCGGTGATTTTTTCAGGCGCCGGGCCGCCATTGCCGATGTTGTATTTGATGCCGAAATCTTCTTTCGGGCCACCGGGATTGTGGCTGGCCGAAAGGATCAGCCCACCGAACGCCTTGCGTTTGCGGATGAGGTGCGAGGCGGCAGGCGTGGAAAGAATGCCGCCCTGCCCGACCACCACCCGGCCAAAACCGTTTGCGGCGGCCATGGCGATGACTTTCTGGATCACTTCGCGATTGTAGTAGCGGCCATCGCCGCCCACGACCAAGATCTCACCCTCAAAACCTTCCAGCGCATCGAACACCGACTGGATGAAATTCTCGGCATAGTGTTCCTGCTGGAAAACAGGCACCTTCTTACGAAGGCCCGAAGTGCCCGGTTTCTGGTCATCGTAAGGCTTTGTCTGGACTTCACGTTTCATGTTTCAAGATGCCTCTTGGGAAATCAGGGATCGATAAATTTCGGCATATTTCGCGGCGCTCCGATCCCAGGAAACGTCCGCTTTCATGCCCTGCTTCTGAACCCCCGCCCAGATTGAAGGTTCCGAAAATGCGGCAATTGCGTTGCGTATCGCGTGGAAAAGCGCTTCGCCGCTTTCCGGTGCGAACTGAAAACCTGTCGCGACACCGGCAGACAGTGCCGCCTCATTTGCGTCGATGATCGTATCGGCCAGACCGCCGGTGCGCGCGACGATCGGCACGCAGCCATAGCGCAGACCGTAAAGTTGCGTCAGGCCGCATGGCTCGAAACGCGACGGGATCAAAATGCCGTCGCTGCCGCCCTGCAGGAGATGCGAAAGCCCCTCATCATAGCCGATCACCACGCCGACACGGCCCTTATGGCGCGAAGCGGCGGCGAGCAGCGCGCCTTCCAGCCCGCCATCACCTGCACCCAATATCGCAATGCGCGCGCCAAGCCCGATCACGGAATCGAGGATGGACACCAGAACGTCCATGCCCTTCTGCCACGTCAGGCGGCTGACGACGCAGAAGATCGGGCCCGTATCATGCGCAAAATTGAAGCGCTGTTCGACAGCCTTCTTGTTGGTGCGGCGCGCGGCAAGCGTTTTCGCGGAATAAGTTGCGGGCAGATGCTTGTCCGTCGCGGGGTTCCACGTTTCGACATCGATGCCGTTGACGATGCCGTGAAGGTTTGCCGAGCGCAAATTCAGCAGTCCGTCGAGGCCCATGCCGAAGGCAGGCGTGCGGATTTCCTGCGCATAGGTCGGGCTGACGGTCGTGATTGCGGAAGCCGCCTGCAGGCCGCCCTTCAGGAAGCCGACGCCGCCATAATATTCGATGCCATCCAGCGCCATTGCCTGCGGCGGCAGACCAAGTTCGGGGAAGATCGTGCCTGCGAACTGGCCTTGAAAAGCCAGATTGTGAACGGTCATGACCGAGGGAGGCGCTGGCTGCGGGCCATAACGCAGATATGCCAGTGCAAGTGCAGCCTGCCAGTCATGTGCGTGAACGATATTCGGGCGGTAGCCCACGATCGCGCCACGGGCGATGTCGGCGGCGGCACGGCCAAAAGCTGCGAAGCGACGCCAATTGTCGGGCCAGTCGGCACCGGTTGCGTCGCCATAAGGTCCGCCCATCCTGTCGAAAAGATGCGGCGCATCCAGCACGAGAATGTCGAGGCCGGAAATCTCCGCGCCATAGACAGAAACCTTGCCGCCATAGAGCGAAGCCCATGAATGCAGCGGCTTCTTTTTCTTGAAGGCGCTCATTACCGAAGGATAACCCGGCACAAGTGAGCGCACCGATATGCCATGAGCAGCCAATGCGCCGGGCAGCGCGCCGGTCACATCTGCCAGTCCGCCGGTTTTGACGAGCGGGAAGATTTCCGGGGTTACGGCGAGGATTTTCATGGGCGCCGATCCGCATAGAAGTGCCCCCACTCCGTCTCGCTTCGCGAGCCACCTCTCCCCCATGCTGTGGGGGAGAGGAAAGGCGCCCTTCCTCTCTCCCTTATTTCAAGGGGGAGAGGTGGCTCGCGAAGCGAGACGGAGTGGGGGATAATCTTCATGTGACCTAAACCACCATCCGGTCGATCATAGGCTGCGTGACCAAGCAGATGCCTTTTTCCGACACACGGAAATGCTTGGCGTCGAATTCTGGGTCTTCACCGACCACCAGCCCGTCGGGAATGCGAACACCGCGATCCACCACGACGCGGCTCAGCCTTGCATTGCGCCCGACATGGCAATCCGGCAACACGACGGACTCGTTGACCGTCGAGAACGAGTTGATGCGCGCGCCGGTGAAGATCAGGCTGCGCCAGAGTGCAGCACCCGAAATGATGCAATCGCCCGCGACCAATGAGGAGATTGCGGAGCCGCGACGGCCTTCCTCGTCATGTACGAATTTCGCAGGCGGCTTGATCTCCGCATAGGTCCAGATCGGCCATTCACGGTCATAGAGATCGAGTTCGGGCGTGATATCGGTCAGATCGACATTGGCTTCCCAATAGGCATCGATAGTTCCGACATCGCGCCAGTAAGCCTCGCGCTCGAAGCTGGACCGCACGCAGGATTTGGTGAAGCGATGCGCGATCGCCTTACCGTGCTCGACGATATGGGGAATGATGTCCTTACCGAAATCGCGGCTGGAGCCGGGGTCTTCGGCGTCGCGGCGCAACTGGTCCATCAGGAAGGCCGTGCGGAACACGTAGATGCCCATGGACGCCAGCGAGACATCCGGGCTTCCGGGGATCGACGGCGGATCAACGGGTTTTTCGATGAAGGAGACGATGCGGTCCTGCTCGTCCACATGCATGACGCCGAAACCGGAGGCTTCAAGGCGCGGCACTTCCAGACAGCCGACGGTGACGTCCGCGCCAGCATCCACATGCTCGCGCAGCATCAGTTCGTAATCCATCTTGTAGATGTGGTCGCCCGCCAGAATCACCATGTATTCGGGACCATAGGATTCGATGATGTCGATATTCTGAAACACGGCGTCCGCTGTGCCTTCATACCATTGCGTTTCCGAAACGCGCTGGCTGGCCGGCAGAATGTCGAAACTCTCGTTCCGCTCCGGGCGGAAAAAGTTCCAACCGCGCTGCAAATGACGGATCATCGAATGCGCCTTGTATTGTGTCGCGACCCCGATGCGGCGAATGCCGGAATTCAACGCATTGGACAGCGCAAAATCGATGATGCGCGTCTTGCCGCCGAAATAGACGGCTGGCTTGGCGCGAAAATCGGTCAGTTCCTTCAAGCGGCTGCCCCTCCCGCCCGCCAGAACGTAAGCCATGGCATCGCGCGCCAATGGCTGGCTTTTTCTCAGATCCTCCACAGTACTCAACCCTCCCCTGTTTTACTCGGTCACGAATTCAAACATGATTGTGGCGAGCGGCGGCACGAGGATGCTGGCGATGGCACCGTTGCCGCCATCGGCGGGCCGCGCCAGTATCGAGCCTCCATTGCCCTTGCCGGAGCCGCCATAATCGGTCGAATCCGTATTGATGATTTCGATCCATCTGCCCGCATGAGGCAGCGGCAAATTGTAGTTTTCGCGTATAATTGGCGTGAAATTGGATATGACCGCGACGGGATTTCCGCCGGGCGCGGTGCGCAGCCACGCGAAGACGGAGTTTTCGCGGTCGTCCACCACCAGCCAGGAAAAACCTTCCGGCTCGCAGTCACGCCCATGCAGTGCCGGGCGCGAGCGGTAGAGATAATTCAGGTCGCGCACCGTCTGGTGAACACCGCGATGCGGCGCGAAATCGTTCAAATGCCAGTCGAGCTGACGCTCCTCGCTCCATTCGTCGCGCTGGGCGAATTCCTGCCCCATGAACAGCAGCTTTTTGCCAGGATAGCCCCACATGAAGGCGTAATAGGCGCGCAAAGTCGCGAATTTCTGCCAGTCGTCGCCCGCCATTTTCGAAAGCAGCGTGCCTTTGCCATGCACCACCTCGTCATGAGACAGCGGCAGCACGAAATTCTCGCTGAAGGCGTAAACGAGGCCGAAGGTTATCTCGTCGTGATGGTGTTTCCGGTGGATCGGTTCATGCGCCAGATATTCCAGCGTGTCGTTCATGAACCCCATGTTCCACTTGAAGCCGAAGCCCAGACCGCCCTCATGAACGGGCTGCGAAACCTGCGGCCAAGAGGTCGATTCCTCGGCAATCGTCATCACGCCGGGATGCGTGCCATAGATTGCGATGTTCATCTTCTGGAGAAAGCTCACCGCGTCGAGGTTTTCGCGCCCGCCATGCTCGTTGGGTATCCACTCGCCTGCCTTGCGCGAATAATCAAGGTAAAGCATCGAGGCGACGGCATCCACGCGCAGCCCGTCGATATGGTATTTTTCGGCCCAGTAGAGCGCGTTGTTGACCAGAAACGACACGACTTCGCGGCGTCCGAAATTGTAGATCGCCGTGTTCCAGTCGGGGTGGAAACCCTTGCGAGGGTCCGCGTGTTCGTAAAGCGCTGTGCCGTCGAACCACGCCAGACCGTGCTCGTCCACCGGGAAATGCGCTGGCACCCAGTCGAGAATGACGCCGAGGCCCGCGCGATGCGCGCCATCGACGAAACGCGCAAAGCCTTCCGGCTCGCCGAAACGCGCGGTCGGGGCATAGAGCCCCGTCGTCTGGTAGCCCCATGACGGATCGTAGGGATATTCGGAGATCGGCAGGAATTCGATATGGGTAAAACCCATCTCGACCACGTAGGGGATAAGCCGTTCGGCAATCTGATCCCATGACAGGAACGAGCCATCGGCGTGGCGCTGCCACGATCCGGCATGAACCTCATAGATCGAAACCGCCTCGCGCCGCATATCGGCCTGACGCCAGAAATCGCGATGCGCCTTGTCGCCCCATTCATGGGCAAGCGGGGCGGCGGTGACGGAAGCGGTCGCAGGGCGCAATTCGGAGCGGAATGCGTAAGGGTCTGCCTTCAGCGGCAGTTTTTCGCCCTGCGAACCGATGATTTCGTATTTATAGGGGCGGCCAGCGCCGATATCCGGCACGAAGACTTCCCATACGCCTATGTCCTGCCGCAGCCGCATGGAATGGCGTCGGCCATCCCAATCGTTGAAATCACCCACCACGGAGACGCGTTTGGCATTCGGCGCCCAGACCGCGAATTGCACGCCGCTGGCACCTTCATGATCGATCAGATGTGCGCCCAGCTTGTCGAAAAGCCGTAAATGCGAGCCTTCGGCGATGTAATAATCGTCCATCGGCCCCAGCACCGGCCCGAAGGAATAGGGATCGGTCAGCCACCAGTCGCCGCCCGCATTGCTGGCATGAAAGCGCAGCGGCTGACGCTTGCGGATGCTGAGTTTGCCTTCAAAAAAACCTGCATCGTGCCTGCGGGTAAGAACGCCAGCCTGTTTGCCGTCCAGCGTAAACGCGGTGACGGTTTCGGCATGCGGCACGAAGCAGCGCGCGATGAAGCTTTTGCCCGGCTTATGAAGGCCAAGAACCGCGAACGGATCGCCATGTTCGCCCGAAACAATCGCTTCAACGTCCGAAACCGCCGCCTGATCGGAGGTTTCTTTTGCGGAAGCGGTCGTTCGGTCAGCCTTCATACAGGTATGTCCCATATCTCCTTGGCATATTGCCGGATCGTACGATCCGACGAGAAGAAGCCGACGCGCGCGACATTATGGATCGCCTTCGCATACCAGTCGGGGCTGTTCTTCCAGACCTTGTCCACCTGCCGTTGCGCATCCGCATAGGCGTCGAAATCGGCTGCAACCATGAACCAGTCATGATCGTAAAGCCCGTTCAGCAATTCGCGGTAGCGACCGGGATCGTCGGGGGAAAACACGCCAGATGATATGGCCGAAAGCGCCTGCGAGAGTTCCGGCGAACCGGCGATGACGGCGCGCGGATCGTAGCCGTTGGCGCGGCGCTGCGAGACTTCCTCGGCGGTGAGGCCGAAGATGAAGATGTTGTCGTCGCCGACGCATTCCTTGATTTCGACATTCGCGCCATCCAGCGTGCCGATGGTCAGCGCGCCGTTCAGTGCGAACTTCATATTGCCGGTGCCGGAAGCTTCCATCCCGGCAGTCGAGATTTGCTCGGAAAGGTCTGCCGCCGGCATCATGATTTCGGCAAGGCTGACATTGTAGTTCGGCACGAAAACCACTTTCAGCAATCCGCGCACCGAAGGGTCGTGATTGATGACCTTCGCGACGTCATTGGCGAGCTTTATGATCAGCTTGGCGTTGTGATAGCTGGGTGCTGCCTTGCCGCCGAAGAATTTGACGCGCGGCATCCATTCGCGCTGGGGCTGCGAGCGGATCTGGTCGTAGAGCGCGACCGCTTCGATGATATTCAGAAGCTGGCGCTTGTATTCGTGGATGCGCTTGATCTGGATGTCGAACAGCGCGGACGGATCGATCCTGATGCCCTGCCGCTCCAGAACGAGTTTGGCGAGACGCGCCTTGTTGGCGCGCTTCACGGCAGCGAATTTCTCACGGAAGCCTGCGTCTTCGGCAAAGGTATCGAGATCCTGAAGCGCGTTGATGTCGTCGAGGAATTTGTCGCCTATCGCCTCGCGGGCAAGCGATGTCAGCCCTGGATTGCACTGGATCAGCCAGCGGCGCGGCGTAATGCCGTTCGTCTTGTTGTTGATGCGGCCCGGATAGAGCGTGTTCAAATCTGCGAACACCGTTTCCTTCATCAGATCGGTGTGCAGCGCCGAGACACCGTTGATGGAATGCGAGCCGACGAACGCCAGATTGCCCATGCGCACGCGCCGGTCGCCATCTTCGTTGATGAGCGAGATGCGGCTGATCTGCTCGTCCTCGAAATCGCCGCTGCGCGCTTCCAGAAGGATTTGCGCGTTGATTGCGTAAACGATCTGCATGTGGCGCGGCAGAAGGCGCTCGAACAAAGGCACCGGCCAGCTTTCCAGCGCTTCGGGCAAAAGCGTGTGGTTCGTGTAGGCGAAGGTGCGCTTGGTGATGTCCCACGCGCCGTCGAAATCCATGCCGTGCAGATCCATCAGAAGCCGCATGAGTTCGGCAACCGCAATCGACGGATGCGTATCGTTCAGATGGATCGCGGCCTTGTCGGGCAGCGATTTCAGATCGTTGAACTGGCTCAGATGCCGCTGGATGATGTCCTGCAGCGAGGCGGTGGAGAAGAAATATTCCTGCCGCAGCCGAAGCTCCTGCCCTGCCGGGCTTGAATCGGCGGGATAAAGCACACGCGACAGCGCATCCGCCTTGTTGCTCTCGCGCAGGGCGCCGATATGGTCGCCCGCATTGAACGTGTCGAGCAGGATCGGATCGAGCGGCATGCCCGACCAGAGCCGCAGCGTGTTGACGCGCTTGCCGCGCCAGCCGACGACCGGTGTATCGTAGGCGACGGCCAGCACGCGCTCCTGCGGCTTCCAGACATGGCGTTCGAGGCGTCCTTCCTTGTCGGTGACGGATTGAACCGTGCCGCCGAAACCGACCTCGAAGGAGCGTTCGCGGCGCTCGAATTCCCACGGATTGCCATGATCGAGCCAGGTTTCCGGCAATTCGACCTGCCAGCCGTCTGAAATTTCCTGACGGAACATGCCGTTGGCGTAGCGGATGCCATAGCCATGCGCCGGCACATCGACAGTCGCCATGCTTTCCATGAAGCAGGCCGCAAGCCGTCCCAAGCCGCCATTGCCGAGTGCGGCGTCGGGTTCCAGTGCTGCGACGACATCGAAATCGACGCCGAGCGAGGACAGCGCTTCGCGCATCGTGTTCAGCATGCCGAGATTGGAGAATGCATCGCGCATCAACCGCCCGATCAGGAATTCGAGCGAGAGATAGTAGACGCGCTTTTCGCTGCGGTCGTAGGCTTCCTTGGTCGAGCTTATCCAGCGATCGATGATGCGGTCGCGCACCACCATGATCGATGCCGTCAGCCAGTCATTGTCGGTTGCAACGCTCGGATCCTTGCCGACGCGATAGCGCAAGGCCCTGAGGATCTCGTCGGCAAGCACTTTCGGGTCGGTGGGATCGAACATGGGCCGGGGGAGTTCCGATGCTTGTGGACGCATGATGCCGCCTTTTCGGTTGATGGCCGCTACCTATAGAAACAGCCGATCCTCCCGCAGCTATCGTAGCGCATGGCGTGTCTTTCTCAATCGATTAAGAAAGGGCGGACGAAAATTTCTCAGTCAACATCCGCCAAGGCTGCGATCTCTTCTTCCGGCGGTGCTTTCGCACCCGTCATGAAGGCAACGGCATCCGACATCGTGTATTCCTTCGGGTCGATCGTCGTCAGGCGACGTCCGAGCCGGTGTATGTGGATGCGGTCGGCAACCTCAAAGACATGCGGCATGTTGTGCGAAATAAGCACGATCGGCAGGCCGCGGCGCTTCACGTCGAGGATGAGTTCCAGCACACGCCGCGATTCCTTCACGCCGAGCGCTGCCGTCGGTTCATCCATGATGACGACTTTCGAGCCGAATGCCGCCGCCCGCGCCACTGCCACGCCCTGGCGCTGGCCGCCGGAAAGCGTTTCGACCGCCTGCCCGATATTCTGGATGGTCATCAGGCCGAGTTCGGAGAGCTTGTCGCGCGCCCGCTTTTCCATGGCCTGCCTGTCGAGCATGCGAAACCATTTGCCGAGCACCCCAGGCTTTCGGATTTCGCGCCCCAGAAACATGTTGTCGGCAATGGAGAGGGCCGGTGAAAGTGCGAGGTTCTGGTAGACGGTTTCGATGCCCGCATCGCGCGCTTCCATCGGAGAGCGGAAATTGACGACCTTGCCGTCGATGCGGATTTCGCCTTCATCGGGAAGGATCGCACCGGAAATCGCCTTGATGAGCGACGACTTCCCGGCGCCATTGTCGCCGATCACCGCCAGGATTTCGCCCGGATAGAGATCGAAATCGCAATCGTTGAGCGCGGTGACGCGTCCATATCTTTTGACGAGGCCGCGCGCTGTGAGAAACGGTTCGACTGACATCAGCCTGCTACCTTTCTGATCCACTGATCGACCGCGACAGCGGCGATGATAAGGGCGCCGATGAGGAGAAAGGTCCATTGCGGGTCCGCACCCATCATGCGCAGGCCGAAGGACGAAACGCCGACGATGAGCGCGCCGAAGAGCATGCCGAGGATCGAGCCGCGCCCGCCGAAAAGCGAGATACCGCCGATCACCACAGCCGTAATGGATTCGATGTTGGCGAACTGCCCGACCGTCGGAGACACGGAACCGATACGGCCGATGAGTGCCCAGCCCGCCAATGCGCAGATGAGGCCCGACAGCATGTAGACGGAAACCAGCACGCGCTTGACCCGCACGCCGGAAAGCTTGGCCGCCTCCGGGTCGTCGCCTATCGCATAGACGTGCCGCCCCCAGGCCGTGTAATTCATCACGTACCATAAGAGCAGCACCAGCAGCACCATGAAGATGACGCCGTAGGTGAAGACCGCGCCGCCCATCCGGAACGTATTGCCGAAAAATTGCAGCAGGGGCGCCTGCGTCTCGACATCCTGCGCGCGGATCGTTTCATTGGCCGAATAGAGGAAGTTCGAGGCCAGAACGATCTGCCACATGCCGAGTGTGACGATGAAAGGCGGCAGCTTCATATAGGCAATCAGCACGCCGTTTATCCAGCCGCAGAAAGCGCCGACAGCAAGGCCGCATGCAACAGCCGCGGCTGGCGGCAGGCCATAGCGGAAGGTGAATTGCCCCATCACCACCGACGACAGAACCATGATCGCGCCGACGGAAAGATCGATACCGGCGGTCGTGATGACGAGCGTCTGCGCAGCACCCACGATACCGACAATGGCGACCTGTTGAAGAATAAGGGTCAAGGAAAAGGCGGAGAAGAACTTTCCGCCGATGAGAACGCCGAACACGACCAGCGCCACGACAAGCACGATCAGCGGAACCGCCGAGGGGCTGGAGTGGAGGAAGTGTTGAGCCTGCTCGAAAAACGTCCGCTTTTCGCTGGAGAAATTCGCCACCGCCCTGTCGCTTTCGGACAAAGCCGCCTCGTATTCCTGCGACTGCCGGACGCCTGCTGGAATTTCACTCATCTGCGATTTTCTCCCGCAGTTCTATTCCGATCCGGGCCGATCTGGGAGGGGGCCGCGAGGCCACCCTCCACCGATGCGGCTTGACCTTGTTTATGCATGTCTTCATCCCGAAACCGGATCCCACTTTCGGGAGACATGCTTTAGGGTCAGATCAGCCCCAGCACTTATCGAGGCCGGTTTTCACGTCGATCGACTCCACGCCTTCCACGGGCTTGTCAGTGACGAGGGCTACGCCGGTGTCGAAGAAATCCTTGCCTTCGGTCGGCTTGGGCTTCTCACCGCTGTCGGCGAATTTCTTGATCGCCTCGACGCCAAGAGACGCCATCAGCAACGGATATTGCTGCGAGGTCGCGCCGATCACGCCGTCCTGAACGTTCTTGACGCCCGGGCAGCCGCCATCGACGGAGACGATCAGCACGTTCTGTTCCATGCCGACAGCCTTCAGCGCTTCATACGCACCGGCAGCGGCAGGCTCGTTGATCGTGTGGACGACATTGATCGAAGGGTCTTTCTGGAGAAGGTTTTCCATGGCCTTGCGGCCGCCTTCCTCATTGCCGTCGGTCGCGCCATGACCGACGATGCGTGCATCGTCCTCATCGCCGATCCTCTTGGGATCCTTCGCATCGATGCCGAAGCCGATCATGAAACCCTGATTGCGCATAACGTCGACCGAGGGCTGCGACGCATTCAGATTGAGGAATGCGATTTTCGCCTCCTTGGCTGCATCGCCAAGCGTGCCTGCAGCCCATTTTCCGATGAGTTCGCCAGCCAGAAGATTATCGGTGGCAAAGGTTGCATCGGCGGCATCAGTCGGCTCAAGCGGCGTATCAAGCGCGATGACCAGAATGCCCGCATCGCGCGCTTTCTTGACCGAAGGCACGATGCCTGCGGTGTCAGATGCGGCCAGCAGAATGCCCTTCACGCCATCCGCGATGCAGGTTTCGATGGCCGCGACCTGGCTTTCGCTGTCACCGTCGATCCTGCCCGCATAGGTCTTGAGGCTGACGCCCAGTTCCTTTGCCTTTTCCGTCGCGCCTTCCTTCATCTTCACGAAAAACGGGTTCGTGTCGGTCTTCGTAATCAGGCACGCGGAAACGTCTGCCGCCGAAGCGGGCGCGGTGAAGGCTGCTATTGCGAGCGCTGCCGCGCCGAGCAAAGCCGGATTCCTTACGTAAAATTTGCTCACTTATACCTCCCAGTTGAAAGCCCTTGGCGGTCTTTGCCGCCGCGCCATCGGACTTGTCTCTCCCATCCTCAAGCCCGATCAGAAAACCAGCAATGAAACTTGCTGTCAATAATTAAATCACTCTTATTTATTATTGACAGAGTTTCGCAAACTACTCATTTTGGCCACGTCATATGTGCGTTCAGGAGGATTTTGGTGGACGCCGCCAATCATGCAAAGGGTTCGCAGGAGCCGCAGGAAAGCCGTTTTCGCGGCACCAACCAGAGCGGCATGCGCGATTACAATGAGCGTCTCGTGCTTTCGCTCGTGCGGCGCTATGGCAGCCTGTCGAAAAGCGACATTGCCCGCATGACCAGGCTTTCCGCGCAGACCGTCTCGGTCATCATGCGCGAACTGGAAGACGCGAAACTTCTGCTGAGGCAGGAACCCGTTCGCGGCAAGGTTGGCCAGCCTTCCGTTCCGATGGCGCTCGATCCGGAGGGCGCATATTTTCTCGGCCTGAAAATCGGCAGGCGCAGCGCTGAACTGGTGCTGATCGATTTCCTCGGACAGGTGCGCGGCATGCTGCGCGATTCCTACAAATATCCAACACCGCAAAAGACCGTCGAGTTTGCATCCAAGGCCATCGCAAAGCTGCGCGGAACACTCGACGCGGCACAGAATTCCCGGATTTCGGGCCTTGGCATCGCCATTCCCTACGAACTCTGGAACTGGGCGGATGCCGCTGGCGCGCCGCTCGAGGTCATGGAAGAATGGCGCAACCGCGATATTCGGGCCGACCTTCAGCCCTTCGTGGATTTCCCGGTCTATCTGGAAAACGATGCGAGCGCTGCCTGCGGCGCCGAACTGGTTTTCGGAAAAACGCACGGCCTGCGCGACTTCATCTATTTCTACATCGGCGCATTTGCAGGCGGCGGCGTGGTGCTGAATGGCGGGCTTTACACGGGACAAAGCGGCAATGCCGGTGCTGTCGGCTCGATGCCGGTTCCAGGCGAGAAAGGAGAGCCGATGCAGCAGCTCATCGACGTCGCCTCGCTCGCCACGCTGGAAAAATCCATCACGGATAAGGGCGGCAAGGCCGACCATCTGTGGACCGCGCCGGAAGATTGGGGCGACCTCGGCCCGGAGCTCGACCAATGGATTTCCAAGGCCGGGCAGGCACTGGCCTACGCGATCGTCAGTGCATCCTCGATCCTCGATTTCGAGGCAGCAGTCATCGAAGGCTGGATGCCCGCCAAAATCCGCGAACGGCTCGTCGCATCCGTCAGAATGGCGATGGACGAAATCGACGTCGAAGGGCTAAACGTGCCTTCCATCATCGAGGGAACGGTGGGCATCCATGCCCGCGCGCTGGGTGGCGCCAGCCTGCCCCTGTCGGAACGTTTTTTGATCGGGCCAGCCCCGCTTTTGAAAGGTAATTGAACATGCTTATCGGCATACCGCCAATTCTCGGGCCGGAACTTCTTTCGACGCTGCGCGCGATGGGTCATGGCGACGAAATCGCGCTGGTGGACGGCAATTATCCGGCAGAAGAACATGCGCGGCGCATCATACGAGCAGACGGGATCGAGCTTTTGCCGATGCTCGACGCGATACTGCGCGTGCTGCCAATCGACGATTTCATCGAGGATGCGATTTTCCGCTCGTCGGCCAAGGGAATTCCAAGCGAGGTCGCGCCGGTGCATGGTGACATCGAAAATCTCATCCGCAAACATGCGCCCGGCCGCACCATCACACCGCTTGCCGGTGCCGATTTTTACGCGCGCGTTGCCGCCGCCCATGTCGTGATCGCAACCAGCGAACCCCTGCTCTACGCCAATGTCATCCTGCGCAAGGGCGTGATCTATCCCGAAAAAGGCTCCAACGCATGATCCTTTGCTGTGGTGAAGCGCTGATCGACATGCTGCCGCGCGAAAGCCGCGACGGCGAGCCATCCTTTGCGCCCTATGCGGGCGGCGCGGTGTTCAACAGCGCTATTGCGCTGGGGCGGCTGGGCATCCCTGTCGAATTCTTTTCCGGCCTGTCGTCGGATCTTTTCGGCCAGCAGATCAGGGACGTTCTGGCCACAAGCAATGTCGGCTCGCGCTATGCGGACGTTTCGGCACGCCCGACCACGCTCGCCTTCGTGCGGCTGGAAAACGGCCACGCGACATATACGTTCTACGACGAAAACACCGCCGGGCGTATGCTGAGTGAAGACGATCTTCCGCTTCTGGAAGACGACATATCGGCCATGCTTTTCGGCGCGATCAGCCTCATTCCAGAGCCGAGCGGCAGTGCCTATGAGGCCCTGATGCGGCGCGAGCACGACCGCCGCGTAACCATGCTCGATCCCAACATCCGGCCGGGTTTCATTCCCGACAAGGACAAGCACATGGATCGCATCCGCCGCATGATGGCGATGGCCGACATCGTGAAACTGTCGAACGAGGATCTGGCATGGTTCGGACTGGATGGCAGCGAAGACGACATCGCCGCCGCATGGCTCGAAAGTGGCCCCAAGCTCATTCTCGTCACCCATGGCGGCGATGGCGCGGTCGGCTACACGAAGCGCGAAAAGGTTCAGGTCGAGCCGAAACAGGTTCAGGTCGTCGATACGGTCGGTGCTGGCGATACGTTCAATGCCGGCGTGCTGGCCTCGCTGTATGATCAGAATTTGCTGTCCAAGCAGGCGCTTGAACGGCTAACGCCGGAGGCAATCCGGCAGGCGCTGACACTTGGGTCGCAGGCGGCTGCGGTGACGGTTTCGCGGGCGGGTGCCAATCCGCCTTGGCGGCGGGAGCTTGGTAATTAGGTCAACGCTCGACGCTGCCCCCCTCTGTCCTGCCGGACATCTCCCCCACGGGTGGGGAGATTGGCTTTCATCTATGATTTCGCCAATCGTTGAAGGCTTAGAGCGGCGGGACCAACTGCCAATCTCCCCACCTGTGGGGGAGATGTCCGGCAGGACAGAGGGGCGCGCGACGGAACGCAAACCTCTCCATATAAGTTGGCCCCACGATCACTTTATATTTCCCACATTCTCCAGCAAATTCCGTCACATGCCAAAAATCGCGGCATTGTGCGCCTTTGACCCCCTCCCCGGCATCGCTATAGTAACGGCGAGCGAACGCCGGTGAAATCCGGCAGGGCGCGGGGCGCTTCCTCAGGCGCTGGCTTCCCTGCTAATCAGCGTTCGTAATGTGGCCAAAGGGCCAGAATTTTTTCCGGAGCGATCATGCAATTCATCGACCTCGGCGCACAGCGCGAAAGAATCCGCGACAGGCTGAAAGCGGCAATCGACCATGTGGTCGATGATGGCCGCTACATCCTCGGCCCGCAGGTGGCGGAGTTCGAGAAAAAGCTCGCGGATTATGTCGGCGTCAAGCATGTCGTCGCCTGCGCAAACGGCACCGACGCGCTGCTTTTGCCGCTCTACGCTTCGGGCATCGGCCCCGGCGACGCGGTGTTCGTGCCGAGCTTCACCTTTGCAGCGACCGCGGAAGTCGTGTCGCTTGCCAAGGCAGAGCCGATTTTCGTCGACGTCGACAAGAACAATTACAATATCGACATTCAAAGCCTCGAAGCGGCAATCGCGATGGTGAAGGCGGAAGGCCGCCTGACGCCGCGCGCGATCATCCCCGTCGATCTGTTCGGCCTTGGGGCCGACTATGAGGCAATCGAAAAGATCGCCGAGCGCGAAAATCTGCTGGTCATTGAAGACGCCGCTCAGTCCATCGGCGGCAAACTCGATGGCAAGATGTGCGGCGCGTTCGGCCATGTCGCCGGAACCAGCTTCTACCCGGCAAAGCCGCTCGGCTGTTATGGCGATGGCGGCGCGATGTTCACCAATGACGATGCGCTGGCCGAACGCCTGCGCTCCTTTGCCTTCCACGGCAAGGGCGAGACGCAATATGACAATGTGGTTGTCGGCCTGAACTCGCGCCTCGACACGTTGCAGGCGGCAATTCTCATCGAAAAGCTGGCGATCCTCGAAGACGAGATGGAAGCACGCGACCGCGTGGCACGCCGCTATGTCGAAGGCCTTGGCGATGTCGTAAAGGCCGCGCATGCGCCCGATGGCAGCCGCTCGGCCTGGGCGCAATATGCCATCGAGACACCGAACCGCGACGGGTTGAAAGCCCATCTTAAGGAGAAGAGCATTCCGTCCGTCATCTACTATGTGAAGCCGCTGCACGCGCAAATCGCCTACCGCGATTTCCCGCGTACGCCGACCGGTTTGACGGTGTCGGAGACGCTGCCGAAAAACATCCTCTGCCTGCCGATGCACCCCTATCTCAGTGAAGCCGATCAGGACCGGGTGATTAGCGAAATCAGGAATTTCGTGGGGTCGAATTCGTCGAAGGCTGCGGCGGAGTAGGCTACCCCCACTCCGTCCGCTACGCGGCCACCTCTCCCCCACTTCGTGAGGGAGAGGAAAAGCGGCGGCATCCTTCCTTGCCCCTTTCCAAGGGGAGAGGTGGTTTGCGCAGCAAACCGGAGAGGGGTTCAGCCAGCCTCGACAATATTCCCGCGCGCCACGAAATACGGGTTCACGAAATCCACATCCGTCGCCAGATCGCGCTTGCCATATTGCAGCGGCTTGCCGTCAAGCGTCCTGGTGGACCCTCCCGCAGCGCGCAGGATCGCGTCACCGGCTGCCGTGTCCCACTCCATGGTGCGGCCGAAGCGCGGGTAGATGTCGGCCTCACCCGATGCGATCAGACAGAATTTCAACGACGAGCCGACCGAGATGATCTCGGCGGCCTCTATCTTACGAATGAAGGCGTCGGTTTCGGGCGTGCGGTGCGAGCGGCTGGCGAGAATGGTTAGCGGCACCTGCCCTTCACGGACATGGATTTTGCGGCGCTTTTCGATAGTCCCGTCTTCGGAAATGTCGAGCTTTTCGGCAAGATCGGGACGGCCTGAGTAGAAATGCCCGCTGCACGGCGCGTAAACGACGCCGATTTCGGGAATTCCATTGCGCACCAGCGCGATATTGACGGTGAAATCCTGCTTGCGGTTGACGAATTCGCGCGTGCCATCCAGCGGGTCGACAAGGAAAAACAACCCGTCCAGCGGCGGCGGAACGACGCCAGCCGACGCTTCCTCCTCCGCCACGCAGGGGATTTCGGGAAAGGCCGCGCGCAGGCCCTTCAGGATGATTTTTTCGGCTGCCCGGTCTGCCTCCGTTACCGGAGAAGAGTCCGATTTTTCGAACACGGTCATATCGGTGTGAAACACCTTCATGACCGCCTTTCCGGCATCCAGCGCCAATCGCTCGAATGTTTCGAGGATCGTTCCGTCAGATGCCGCCGCCCTCGTCATATTGCTGGTCTGCACTCTTGCGTTCGCGAAGCCAATTTTCCAGGGCTTCTACCATTTCTTCCGGTGTTCTACCGAGCGTTTGAAGATGAAGCTCCGGTTTTACCGGCACTTCATAGGGAGAATCGACACCGGTGAAGTTTTTGATTTCACCACTCATGGCGCGCAAGTAAAGCCCCTTGGGGTCGCGGCGCGCGCATTCTTCGAAAGGCGTATCGACAAAAACCTCAACGAATTCGCCCGGCGCCATCAGGCTGCGCGCCAATTCGCGCTCGGCCCGGAAGGGCGAAATGAAGGACACGATGACGATCAGTCCCGCATCGGCCATCAGGCGCGCGACTTCGGCCACGCGGCGGATGTTCTCAACACGGTCTTCCGTCTTGAAACCGAGATCGCGATTGAGACCGTGGCGGACATTGTCGCCGTCCAGAATGTAGGTGTGGCGGCCCGCCGAATGCAGCTTCTTTTCGAGCAGATTGGCGATGGTCGATTTGCCGGAGCCGGACAGACCCGTGAACCAGAGAACCGCAGGCTGCTGGTTCTTGATCGCCGCGCGCTCCACCTTACCGACATCGAGCGACTGCCAATGAATGTTTTCGGCGCGGCGCAGCGGATGCAGGATCATGCCCGCGCCGACCGTCGCATTGCTGATGCGGTCGATGAGGATGAAAGCACCGGTGGTGCGGTTGTCGGCGAAATTATCGAAGGCGATTGGCGATTGGACCGCGATGTTGCAGACGCCGACCTCGTTCATTTCCAGCGATTTCACCGCTTCATGCGCGAAATTATTGACGTCGATGCGGTATTTCAGATCGGTGACGGTGGCGCTCGCCTGATCGGTTTCGGTGCGCAGAATGTAGGAGCGGCCGGGCAGCAGTGCCTGTTCGTCGAACCAGACGACATTGGCTGCAAACTGATCCACCACCTGCGGGCGGGCGGTGGGCGCGACCAGCATGTTGCCGCGCGAGACTTCGACCTCGTCTTCGAGCATAAGCGTTACCGCCTGCCCCGCGACAGCCGTCTGCAGATCACCGCCATAGGCGACGATGCGCTTGACCTTCGATGCCTTGCCGGATTTCGCGACGACGATTTCGTCGCCCTGCGAGATCGAACCCGATGAAACCGTACCTGCGAAACCGCGGAAATCGAGGTTCGGACGGTTCACATATTGCACCGGAAAGCGGAAGGGCCGCTCCGCCGGTTCTTCATCGACCGAGATGGTTTCGAGATGTTCGAGAAGCGTCGGCCCCTCATACCAGCCGAGTTTGTCGGAGCTTTTGGTGACGTTGTCGCCATAGCGCGCCGAAAGCGGAATGGCGGTGATGGTCTGGAAGCCGAGATCGCCGGCAAAGGCGTTGTAATCGCGCACGATGCGCTCGAAAACCGACCGTTCATAGCCGACGAGATCGATCTTGTTGACCGCGATTATGATGTGCCGGATGCCCAGCAAAGATGCGATGAACGAATGCCGCCGCGTCTGTTTCAACACGCCCTGACGTGCATCGATAAGCACGATTGCCAGATCGGCGGTCGAAGCACCCGTTGCCATGTTGCGGGTGTACTGTTCATGGCCGGGCGTATCTGCGACGATGAATTTGCGCTTCGGCGTCGCGAAAAAGCGGTAGGCGACATCGATGGTGATGCCCTGCTCGCGCTCCGCTTCCAGCCCGTCGACAAGCAGCGCGAAATCGACATCGTCGCCGGTCGTGCCATGCTTGCGCGAGTCGCTTTCGAGCGTCGCGAGCTGGTCTTCGAATATCTGCTTGGTGTCGGACAAAAGCCGCCCGATCAGCGTGGATTTCCCGTCATCGACCGAGCCGCAGGTGAGGAAGCGCAGCAGCGATTTCTGCTCCTGCGCGGCCAGATAATCGCGGACTGTTTCGACTTCGGTGATGGTTTCGGCACGCAGATGGCGCATTTTCAGAAATACCCTTCGCGCTTCTTTTTTTCCATCGACCCGGCTTCGTCGCGGTCGATCAATCTTCCCTGCCGCTCGGAGGTGCGGGCGGTCAGCATTTCGGAAACGATGCCCTCAAGATCGTCCGCATCGGAATCGATTGCGCCGGTCAGCGGGTAGCAGCCGAGTGTGCGGAAGCGCACGAGACGGTTTTCCACCACCTCGCCGGGCTGCAGTTTGATGCGGTCGTCATCGACCAGAATGAGCATGCCGTCGCGCTGAACGACGGGCCTTTTCTTGGCGAAATAGAGCGGCACGATGGGGATGTTTTCCTGCAGGATGTACTGCCAGATATCGAGCTCGGTCCAGTTCGACAGCGGGAAGACGCGGATGGATTCGCCCTGCGCGACACGGGTGTTGAAGATCTTCCACATTTCCGGACGCTGGTTCTTCGGGTCCCAGCTATGCTGCTTGTCGCGGAAGGAAAAAATGCGCTCTTTCGCGCGGGATTTTTCCTCGTCGCGGCGCGCGCCGCCAAAGGCTGCATCAAAGCCGTATTTGTCGAGCGCCTGGCGCAGACCGACCGTCTTCATGATGTGGGTATGCGTGTTCGAGCCGTGCACGAAGGGGTTGATGTTCTGGCGAACGCCATCCTCATTGATGTGAACGAGAAGATCGAAGCCGAGCTTTTCGGCCATTGCATCGCGAAACTCGATCATCTCGCGGAATTTCCACGTCGTATCGACATGCAAAAACGGAAATGGCGGCTTGGCGGGATAGAACGCCTTCATCGCCAAATGCAGCAGAACGGACGAATCCTTGCCGACCGAATAGAGCATCACGGGCTTGGTAAACGTGGCCGCGACCTCACGGAAAATATGAATCGCCTCGGCTTCTAGCCGATCGAGGTGGGTGAGTTTGGCTGGCATTCGGAAGGCCTCACAACAGCGGCCGGGTCGAAAACGGCCGCTTTATATGTTTCCGCATAAATGCCGTTAAACACCCTCCTTCCTCAAGGAGAGCGCAACCAAAATGGAAGCCATTGGCAGTGTGATTTTGCGCGGGGCGCTTACTTTGCGAAATGAAATTCCGCGAAGCTCATAAATTGCCGGTTTTGCTGTTGCGGCGCTAAAAAACTGCCCCAAGCGGCGGCACGCGTGCTGATATTGCCGTCGCAACCCGAATTTCCGCATATTGCCTTCCATGTTGAGCGGCAATCGGTTTTATAGGATTTCCCGAAGCAGCCCAGAGTCATCATGGATTTCAACACCGAGTTCGAACCCGCCTACGGACAGGCAATTCCCGTCGGACAAGACATTCTGCGGCTGACCGTCAATAATCCGAGCGCGTTCACTTTTCACGGCACGAACAGCTATATTGTCGGGCGCGAAACGCTTGCGGTGATCGATCCGGGGCCGGAAGACGACGCGCATTTCGATGCCTTGATGAAGGCGATCAATGGGCGCCCGGTCAGCCACATCTTCGTCAGCCATACACATCGCGATCACTCGCCGCTGGCCGCCCGCCTGAAGGCCGAAACCGGCGCAGTCACCGCAGCCGAAGGGCCGCACCGCCCTGCCCGCCCGTTGCAGATCGGCGAGATCAATCCGCTCGACGCCAGCGCCGATATGGACTTCGTACCCGACCTCGTGCTTGCCGATGGAAGCGTCGTCGAAGGCGATGGCTGGGCGCTGAAAACCGTTCTGACACCCGGACACACGGCCAACCACGCCGCATTCGCGCTCGACCGTGACGGTGTTCTGTTTTCCGCCGATCACGTCATGGCATGGGCAACGACGATCGTCGCGCCGCCTGATGGTGCGATGGCCGATTACATGGCCTCGCTGGAGCGGCTTCTTGAGCGGGACGACCGGATTTTTCTGCCCGGCCATGGCGGGCCGGTCACCAAGCCGCGGCCTTTCCTGCGCGGATTGCGCACCCACCGCAAAATGCGCGAGCGCGCCATCATCGAGCGTGTGAATGCCGGTGATCGCACGATCCCGGAAATGGTCGCGGCCATCTACCGCGACACCGACCCGCGTCTGCATGGTGCAGCCGCGCTTTCGGTTCTGGCGCATCTGGAAGATCTGGTCGGACGCGGTGCCGTTCAGACCGAAGGCATGCCGGCGATCAATGGGATATTCTTTCCCGCTGCCTGACTATTCCTCCGGCATTGCGCCGGTCTTGCCTGCAATCTCCGCGTCGAGTTCGGCCAGAAAGCTTTCGATGCGGGCGGCATTGTCGCCCCGGTCGTGACGCCCGTAACGCGATGCGGAGCGCATATCGACATAGGTCGTTTCACCCTCATTGGTGATGCGGATCGAAACGTCGATGGGGAATGCCAGAATCAACGTCGCAGCAACCGCCTGAATGGTGATTTCCATCTGCCCGACCGCCACGGGTATCGGCCCGACCAATTGCCAGCCCTGACGCGAGACGACATCGTTGACCGCCGCCAGCGTGGCATCGAACGGCAGATCGTAGCGCCGCCCAACGACGCCCGGATAGCTGACGATCTGCAGATTTCGCTCGGCAGGCGTGAACGGCACGATCTGGTTCATCTCGGCGGTTCGCGCGCGCTGTGCGTTGGACAGAACCGGCGGATCGTCGAGATCGGTCGAAATGTCGTTGAGCGGCGGGTTCGTATTCGCCTGATAGGCGGCATAACCGAACGGCACCAGAACGATCAGCGACACCAGCGCACCGACGGTCAGTTTGCGCCCGCCCGCTTCGCCATGGTTCCAAAGCCGAAGGAAAGCGTATCCGGCCAGCGCCAGCGACAGCAACGCCAGAATGCCGACCAGTCCTTGAATCCAGAAGAAGCCGGGCGTTTCGAGAAAGCGATAGCGATGCCCGATCGCGGCCGTTGCCAGCAGGACTGCGGAAAACAGCCCCAGCCGCCTCGACCAGATCGCCGCCCGCGAATGTCGTCTTTCCCAGATTGCAGTCATTCAGCGCCGCTCTGTTAACTCCTGAATGAGCTTCTAGAGCATCAAGCTGAACAAAGCGTAGTGCTTTTTTAAAGGCTTCAATCTGTCGGCAGGCGATAGTCGCGAAACTGATCACGCAGCACGGTTTTCTGGATTTTTCCCGTCGCCGTGTGGGGAATTTCCTTCACGAAGGCGACATCGTCGGGCAGCCACCATTTTGCGACCTTTCCATCCATGAAGCTCAGGATTTCCTCCTTTTCGAGAGCGGCACCTTCTTTTTTCACCACGACGAGCAGAGGCCGCTCATCCCATTTGGAATGGCGGACGCCGATGACCGCAGCTTCCGCAACGGATGGATGGCCGACCGCCAGATTTTCGAGATCGATGGTCGAAATCCACTCGCCGCCCGATTTGATGACATCCTTGGCGCGGTCGGTGATCTGCATGTAGCCGAGCGGGTCGATATGGGCGACATCGCCCGTGTCGAACCAGCCATCCTCGTCGAATTGCTCGGCCCCCGCGCCGCCATAATAGGCGCTGGAAACCGCCGGGCCGCGCACCTTCAAACGCCCGAAGGTCTTGCCATCCCACGGAAGCGACTTGTTCTCGTCGTCCGTAACCTTCATCTCAACACCGAATGGCGCATGGCCTTGCTTGGATTGCGCGTCGAGGCGCTTTTCGGCGGAAAGCTCGGCATAATCTGGCTTGAGGGTCGCCAGCGTGCCGAGCGGTGACATTTCGGTCATGCCCCAGGCGTGGATCACCTCGACATCGTAATTGTCCTGGAATTTCTGCACCATCGCACGCGGGCAGGCAGAGCCCCCGATGACCACTTTTTTCAGATGCGGCAGCTTTTTTCCGCTTTCTTCCAGAAACTGCAAAAGCATAAGCCAGATCGTCGGGACAGCGGCGGTGAACGTCACCTTTTCCGTGTCCAGCAATTCGTAGATCGAGGCGCCGTCGAGCTTGCCGCCCGGCATGACCAGTTTTGCGCCGACCATGGGGCCGCTTTGCGCCAACCCCCAGGCATTGGCATGGAACATCGGCACGACCGGCAAAACCACGTCGCGTGAGGAAATGCCCATCGCATCCGGCATGCAGGCGATCATGGCGTGAAACACATTTGAGCGGTGGCTATAAAGCACGCCCTTCGGCTCACCCGTCGTGCCGGAGGTGTAGCACATGCCAGCGGCAGTGTTTTCGCTGAGATCCGTCCATTTGAAGTCGCCATCGGCCTCGGCCAGCCATTCTTCATAGGAAACCACATTGGGAAGCGCGGTTTCAGGCATATGCGCCGCATCCGTCAAAACGACGATGCGCTTGAGCGAATTCACCTGCGGCGCGATCTTTTCGACCAGCGGCATGAAGGTCAGATCGACGAACAGCGCCTTGTCTTCCGCATCGTTCATGATCCAGGCGATCTGATCGGGAAAGAGCCGCGGATTGAGCGTGTGGTAAATCGCGCCAATGCCCATCGCGCCATACCAAACTTCGAGATGACGGCCGCTGTTCCAGGCCATCGTCGCGATGCGATCACCCACGGTGAAACCATCACGTTCCAGCCGTTGCGCGACTTTCAGCGAGCGTGCGTGAATCTGGGAATAGGTCGTGCGGACTATCGGTCCTTCGACAGAGCGGGAAACGATCTCGCGATTGGGATGCTGGGCGGCGGCGTGGTCCAGGATTTTGTGGCAGAGCAGCGGCCATTCCTGCATCAATCCGAGCATAGATTTCCTCCCTATGGTTTTTCTCTCCGGTTATTTTGGAAGGAATGTCACGAAAGTCCAGTGCAGCAGGGAACTTCGGGGCAAATGCCACATTGAAGCCATGGAGTTGTTAAGGATTATTAACGGGGGCCGCCGCTAAACCGGAGAAAGAGAGAATTCTCATGGGCGCCGAGCTTGTGGAACTTTTGGAAGAAGATTTTCTGGAAATGGATCAGGCTGAAACGGCGAACCTGCCGGCAACCATCCAGATCGTTTCCGATGACGAGTTCGAACGCACCGCAACAGGCGCGGTCGAGGCGTTCAGCGGAACCTTGCTGTTCAGGATGAAAACCGGCGAAGGGCTGGATGCATGCCATGTCGCAACCGCCTTCGTCGATGAAGCCGGAGAGCGGCATTTCGTGATCCTGACGCAATCGGTCGCAGGCGGCGAGCTTCGCGTGGAGGCAGCCTCCAAAAGCGAAAATCCGGTGGCAAGCATCATCCCGGCTTATGCAGATGTGCTGGAAACCTTCGCGGCAGCCGCATAATTCATTGGTCCAAATATCGGCCTGTCTCTTGAACCAGCAGGCACAAGCCTTTCGTTTGCGCCTGCGAACAGGCTAGATTGCGTTTTCCAATTCCGGACCTTCGGGAGACGCATATGCTCAACACCCCGCCGCTGACCAATCTGCAGACACGCGACATCGATTCGCTGCTTCACCCCTACACGCCCATCCACAAGCTGCGCGAGACAGGCACGCTGGTTATCGAAAGCGGCAAGGGCGTCTATGTCTATGACACGCAGGGGCGCGGCTACATCGAAGGCATGTCCGGTCTTTGGTGCGCGGGTCTGGGCTTCGGCGATGAAGAGCTTATCGAAGCCGCCGTTCAGCAGATGCGCGCTTTGCCTTACTATCATCTGTTCGGCGCAAAGAGCATCGAACCGGCAATCGAGCTTGCCGAAAAGCTCAAGGAAATCGCGCCTGTTCCGATCTCCAAAGTGTTCTTCACCTCGTCCGGCTCGGAAGCCAACGATACGCAGGTGAAGCTTGCCTGGTACATGAACAATGCCCGCGGCAAACCCAACAAGAAGAAGATCATTTCGCGCGTGAAAGCCTATCATGGCGTCACCATCATGTCGGCGTCGCTGACCGGCCTGCCCGGCAACCACAAGGGCTGGGATTTGCCGGTGGACCGCGTGCTGCACACGGATTGTCCGCATTATTACCGCTTCGGTCAGGATGGCGAGAGCGAGGCCGAATTCACCGCGCGCATCGTGCAGTCCCTGCGCGACATGATCGAGCGCGAAGGCCCCGATACAATCGCGGCCTTTATCGCGGAACCCATTATGGGCGCTGGCGGCGTAATCGTGCCGCCTGCCGGTTATTATGAAGCGATCCAGGCGGTTCTGGACGAGCATGACATCATCATGATCGACGATGAAGTCATCACCGGTTTCGGCCGCACCGGCAATTGGTGGGGCTGCCAGACGCTGGGCATGCGCCCGACGACGATCTCTGCCGCGAAGCAGCTCACCTCCGCCTATTCGCCGCTGGGTGCCGTGATGATGCCGGAGGATATTTATCAGTCCTATGTCGATCATTCGGCAACGCTTGGCACATTCGGCCATGGCTTCACCTATGGCGGGCATCCAGTGGGCTGCGCACTCGGCGTCAAGGCAATCGAAATCTACCAGAAGCGCGACATCATCGGGCATGTGCGCTCCCTTTCGCCGCTCTTCGAACAGCGGCTGAAGAAGATCGCCGACCATCCGCTTGTCGGCGAAACGCGTTATTGCGGCCTGATGGGCGGTGTCGAACTGGTGGCCGACAAGAAGACCAAGCGCTCCTTCGATCCATCGAAGGGTGTGGGTGCACAGGTCGCGAAGATCATCGAAAAGAATGGCGCTATCCTGCGCGCCATCGGCGACACGATCGCTCTCTGCCCGCCAATGGTCATCACCGAGCCGGAGCTCAACGAATTGTTCGACCGGCTGGAAACTTCGCTCAACGAGGCCGAAGGCAGCATTTCCAGGGATTGATACGGGCGTCCGCCTCATTGGCTGCCAAATCCGATGAGGCGGATTTTCGAACGGAACAGGCGGTTCTGAGCGGCGTTGTCCTCTCATAAGGAGACCACATTATGGAACACGCCCCTGATCCGGCCAAACAAAACCCTTCACCCGGATTTCAACGCGACCCGAACAGAAGCATCACGGTTACTCCGCTTGCAGGCGTGGTGACGGTAACGCTTGCCGACACGATCATCGCATCGTCGGAAAATGTACTGACGTTGCGCGAGGCAGAATATCAGCCTGTCTTGTACATTCCGTTCGAAGATATTTATTTCGAATTCCTGTCCCCCAGCGCGACCAGAACGAATTGTCCCTACAAGGGCGACGCCAAATACTGGAACGCATCAGCCGGCGGCGAAGGCCGCGAGGATGCCATGTGGGCCTATCAAAAACCCTATGACGAAATGACGAAGATAAAAGACTATGGGGCGTTTTATCCGACCAAGGTGAAGATCGACATCGCGTCGATGTGAGCCTGGGGCGCGCGAACACCTCAGCTTCGAGCCCTTCATTTTTAAATAGAAAAGCCGACGGGACAGCGCCCCCCTCTGTCCTGCCGGACATCTCCCCCACGGGTGGGGAGATTGGCTGACACCACCATCCGCTTTCATTCTGCAACGTCAACAATTGGTGCCACGCGTCCATGACAGAGTAATCTCCCCACCTGTGGGGGAGATGTCCGGCAGGACAGAGGGGGGCGCCTCGCGATTCCATCAAAACAGGAAATGCTCAGTCCCCAGTTTCGAACACCCCATCCCCATCGGCATCTTCGAGCCTCACGAACTTCACGCCCCGCGCCTGCAGCGCCAGCAAACCCTTGACCAATCCGTCGCCTGCCGAATGCGTCGGCTGGTTGATATGGGCGATGATGACATCGCCGTCCTTCGCACTCATCACGCGCTTTTCGGTGGCTGCCGCACCGAGTAGCGAGCCGCCATCGCCATTGATCGAATAGCCCGCGATGCGGAACCCCATCTTGCGGATCAGCGTCACCGATGACGGGCTGTATTTCGCCGTCGAGCCGCGAAACCATTTAGGCGCGGCAATTCCTGCCTGCGCCAGATCGGCGGCACCGCCTTCGACTTCGAGGCGCACGGCATCCGCACTACCTGCTGCCTTGATGCCATAGACCGTCGCCGGATGGTCGATTGCCGGAATGTGGCGCGCGCCGTGATTTTCAAGCTCGAACAATTCGGGATGCGCGCGCATCGTTGCGAGTGCCGCCGGATTGCGTTTCAGCCATAGACCGGTGACGAAAATCGTCGCCGGAATGCGGTGCTCGACCAATGTCGAAAGAATGCGCTCGTCGGTGCGCCCGCCGCAGGCGTCCAGCGTCAGCGCGACACGCGTTTCGCCGGGAAGTGTTTTCGCAAGATGGAGCGATGGCTCGACGAGTTGCGGCGCAGCGATTGCAGGCAATGCCAACAGCCCCGCTGCTATCGTGAAAGCCAGGAAAATCCGCATCGTCTTGTCTCTGCGCCAGTAAATCCGGCGGAGCTATCCGCCCGGATCATGGCGAAGTTGGGATGCGGTTCCGGCGCTATACCCAATTTGCAAATCGGGTATAGCTCACTTCCTTTTGACCGCCGCCTGCGCTGCGGCAAGCCTTGCAATCGGCACGCGGAAGGGTGAGCAGGAGACGTAATCCAGCCCGACTTCCTCGCAGAAATGGATCGACGACGGGTCGCCGCCATGCTCGCCGCAGATGCCGAGCTTGATGTCGGGGCGCGTTGCCCTGCCCTTTTCGGCGGCCATGCGCACCAGTTCGCCGACGCCTTCGATGTCGAGCGAGACGAACGGGTCCTGCTCGATGATGCCCTTCTGGCGGTATGTTTCGAGGAACGACGAGGCGTCGTCGCGCGAAATGCCGAAGGTCGTCTGCGTCAGATCATTCGTGCCGAAGGAGAAGAATTCAGCCGATTCGGCAATGACATGCGCGCGTATCGCGGCGCGCGGAAGCTCGATCATGGTGCCGGTGAGATATTCGATCTCGGTGCCGGTTTCCTGCATCACGCTTTTCGCAACATCGTCGATGCGCGCCTTCACATAGTCGAGTTCCTTCACGATGCCGACCAGCGGCACCATGATTTCGGGAACGACCAGCTTACCCGCCTTGCGGCCTGCCTCGACCGCTGCCTCGAAAATCGCGCGGGCCTGCATTTCGGCAATTTCCGGATAGGAAACGGCCAGACGGCAGCCGCGATGGCCAAGCATCGGGTTGAATTCGTGAAGCGTTTCCGTGCGGTGGCGCAGCTTGTCGACCGGCACATTCATGGCGGTCGCGACTTCCTGAATTTCCTCTTCCGTCTTCGGCAGGAATTCATGCAAAGGCGGATCAAGCAGGCGGATGGTGACCGGCAGGCCAGCCATGATCTCGAACAATTCGAGGAAATCCGCGCGCTGCATCGGCAGAAGCTTGGCCAGCGCCTTGCGGCGGCCTTCTTCCGTATCCGCGAGGATCATTTCGCGCATCGCCAGAATGCGGTCGCCATCGAAGAACATGTGCTCCGTGCGGCAAAGGCCAATGCCTTCCGCACCGAAGGAGCGCGCCATGCGCGCATCAGCGGGCGTTTCCGCATTCGTGCGCACTTTCATGCGTCGTATCGCGTCGGCCCATTCCATGATCGCAGCGAAATCACCGGAAAGCTCCGGCTGAAGCATCGCGACCGCGCCTTTCAGCACCTGTCCATTGCCGCCATCGATGGTGATGATGTCGCCCTTCTTGAAAGTCTGCCCCATCACCGTCAGCGTGGCGGTGCGATAATCGACGCGCAGCGATCCGGCACCCGAAACGCAGGGCTTGCCCATGCCGCGCGCAACCACCGCCGCATGGCTGGTCATGCCGCCACGCGTCGTCAGAATGCCTTCCGCCGCATGCATGCCGTGAATGTCTTCCGGGCTGGTTTCGACGCGCACCAGAATGACCTTGCGGCCCTGCTGCTTCATGTCTTCCGCATCGTCCGAGGAGAACACGATTTCGCCGGTCGCGGCACCCGGCGACGCAGGCAGGCCGGAGGCGATGACATGGCGCTCGGCCTTGGGGTCGATGGTCGGGTGCAGAAGCTGGTCGAGCGACGCCGGATCGATGCGTGCAATCGCCTCCTCCTTGGTGATCAGCCCTTCCGCCGCCATCTCGACCGCTATGCGAAGAGCAGCCTTCGCCGTGCGCTTGCCCGAACGGGTTTGCAGCATCCACAATTTGCCGCGCTCGATGGTGAATTCGAGATCCTGCATGTCGCGGTAGTGCTGTTCGAGGCGGTCGGAAATCTCGACGAAGGATTTGAACGCATCCGGCATCAGCTTTTGCAGCGAAGGCTTGTCCGAACCGGCATCGATGCGCGCGGCCTCGGTGATATTCTGCGGCGTGCGAATGCCCGCCACCACGTCTTCGCCCTGCGCGTTCACAAGAAATTCGCCGTAAAGCTGCTTGTCGCCGGTCGAAGGATTGCGCGTGAAGGCAACGCCGGTGGCCGAGGATTCGCCCATATTGCCGAACACCATGGCCTGCACATTGACCGCCGTGCCCCAGCTTGCGGGAATGTCGTGCAGGCGGCGATAAGTGACCGCGCGCGCATTCATCCAGCTTGAAAACACTGCGCCGATCGCGCCCCAAAGCTGTTCTTTCGGTGACTGCGGAAACGGCTTTCCCAGCTCTTCCTCGACCTTTTCCTTATAAAGACCGATCACCTTTTGCCATTCGGCAGCGGAAAGATCGGTGTCGAGCTCATGGCCGAGCTGCGCCTTCTCGTCTTCCAGGATTTCCTCGAAAACCTCGTGATCCAGCCCCATCACGACATCGGAATACATCTGGATAAAGCGGCGATAGCTGTCATAGGCGAAGCGCGGATCGCCGGAATCGCGCGCCAGCGCTTCCACCGTCTCGTCGTTCAGGCCGAGATTGAGCACCGTGTCCATCATGCCCGGCATCGAAGCGCGCGCTCCGGAACGCACTGAGACCAGAAGCAGATTGGCCGGATCGCCGAAGCGCCGCCCGGTTATGCTTCCTATATGGTCCAGTGCCTTGGCAACATCGTCTTCCAGACCCGACGGAAACGCGCTGCCTTCGGTATAAAAGGAATTGCAGGCATCGGTGGTGATCGTAAAACCCGGAGGCACCGGCAGGCCGAGGCTGCACATCTCAGCCAGATTCGCGCCCTTGCCGCCCAGCAGATTGCGGTCGCTCGCGCGCCCTTCCGCATTGCCGTCCCCGAATGTGTAGACCCACTTTGCCATGCCTGTCCTCATTTCGCATTGCGCCGTAATCAGCTTGATGCGTTACGATGCTGCACCGCGAAAGGCAATTGCCGAGCGCCCGGACTGGAGCAACTCAATCGATTAAGCTTCGTCACGAAGTTCAAGCTTGTAAAATACAAGATGATCCATTAAGAACATATCAGGAACAAGAGGCAGAAATGAAAACCACCGGAAAACTGGACTATCTCGAAATGCCTGCAGTCGGCGGCACGCTCGACAGTGTGAAAGCGTTTTACAGCGCTGCCTTCTCATGGTCTTTCGTGGATTACGGTCCAACCTATTCCGCCTTCGATGAAGGCCTGGAAGGCGGCTTTCATACGGACGCGCAGGACAATTCCGGCAGGCCTCTGCCGGTTCTCTATTCGGAAAATCTGGAAGAAACGCTGGATGCGGTTCAGAGTGCCGGCGGCAATATCGTCAAGCCGATATTCACCTTTCCCGGCGGGCGCAGGTTTCATTTCACCGATCCAGCCGGAAACGAGCTTGCCGTCTGGGGCGAGTGATCGCACAGCTTTCGCGCGAATAAATTCGATCCGGCAGTTTTGTCGCGATTGTGCTTTTCGTTTTGGCTGGATATAACGCCGCCAATTCCTGACTCGCAGTCAGCTTTTGGGGCGTAGCCAAGTGGTAAGGCAGCGGTTTTTGGTACCGCCATCCCCTGGTTCGAATCCAGGCGCCCCAGCCATGCATTTTATCTGCGGAAAACGATTGCTTATCCGATGAGCCATCCGAGAAGCGCGGATGCGGCACCGCTATAATAAGCAACGAATAGAATCCGAATGAATTCCAGTGGCGGCTTATCCAAGGCGGATCTTCGAACTCGTCCAAAGATTTAAGCCAGCGCTTATGATTTATCACATTTGTCGTGCCGCCATTGCTCCGTATTCCGCAAACTAGACTTCAAATAAAAAGAGCCGCCCGAAGGCGGCTCTTTTTATTACGATACTGCCAATCAAGGAACGGTCTTATCCTTGAGTGCATCGGAAATGTCCGTGAACTTTGAGTCGAGTTCGGTACCTACTAGGCCAGCGCCGGTGATGATTGCGACTGCGATCAGCGTTGCGATCAGGCCGTATTCGATAGCCGTTGCACCCGATTCATTCTTGACGAAACGCTTGAGAAGATTGGTCATGTGATTTCCTTTGCCCCGTTGTCTGACTTTCGTTGAAGCCGACCTCAAACTAACAACGACCGATTTCTTTCCAGTTAAAAAGATTGGTAAAGTAATTGTGTACTTTTCTATACTTAATAACGCGCTACTTTTTGCTTCGTATTTGAACTATAGTTTATGTAAACGCTTTGCTTTAGGACTTCGGCCTTAAACCCCACTCTGGACGCTAGAGCGGTTCCTGTTTTGACGGAATCGCGAGGCACCCCCTTCTGCCCTGCCGGGCATCTCCCCCTCAAGGGTGGAGATTACTCTGTCGTGAAAGCGCAGCACCAATCGCCGACGTTCCAAAATACATGCGGAGAGTTGTGCCAGCCAATCTCCACCCTTGAGGGGGAGATGCCCGGCAGGGCAGAGGGGGGTTCTGTCCCGCCGGCGTTTCTGTTTCAAGATGAAGGACGCTAACTCGCTTCGCGCATCTCTTCAGCCGCCTGAAGATCGACCGAGACGAGCTGGCTTACGCCCTGCTCTGCCATGGTGACACCGAACAGGCGGTTCATGCGCGCCATGGTGATGGGGTTGTGCGTGATGATGACGAAGCGCGTTTCGGTCGTGCGCGCCATTTCGTCCATCAGATTGCAGAAGCGCTCGACATTGTGGTCGTCGAGTGGTGCATCGACTTCGTCGAGCACGCAGATCGGCGCGGGGTTGGTGAGGAACACCGCAAAGATCAGCGCCATTGCGGTCAGCGCCTGCTCGCCGCCGGAAAGCAGCGTCATGGTCTGCGGCTTCTTGCCGGGCGGACGGGCGAGGATTTCCAGCCCGGCCTCAAGCGGATCGTCGGATTCGATGAGCTGCAATTCGGCCGTGCCGCCGCCGAACAGATGCGTGAATAGTCGCTGGAACTGCGTGTTCACCACATCGAAAGCAGCCAGAAGGCGCTCGCGCCCTTCGCGGTTCAGGCTCTGGATCGCCTGACGCAGCTTGCGGATTGCTTCGACAATGTCTTCGCGCTCGGAGACGATCGCCTCAAGCCGCTCGGAAAGCTCGCTCTGTTCTTCCTCGGCGCGCAGATTGACCGCGCCCAGCCGTTCGCGCTCGATTTTCAGGCGCTCGAGCTGTCGCTCGATATGGCCTACATCGGGCATTGCATCGTCGGGTCCAAGCCCCGTCATCTTGATGACCAGATGCGGCTGCGTGTTCAGCGCTTCATGAATGCGCGCCTCGATCTCGGCGCGACGTTCGTCTGCGGCGGTCAGCCTTTCCTCGGCGCGTCCACGCGTTTCGCGCGCTTCGGACAGTGTCTGGATGGCAGCGGTCGCGGCCTTGTCGAGCGCGGCCTGTCTGGTTTCAGCTTCTTGCAAACGGTCGGCTGCCTGCTTGCGCAGCGCCTCGGAGTCCGAAAGCTGCGAAAGAAGCGCGCGGCGTTTCTGGTCGATTTCGTCGGGCGCATCGGCCAGCATTTCGCGCTCGTCCAGCGCCTCGGCACGCCGCTCTGCCAGTGCCTCGATATGGCCGGATGCGTTTTCGGCGCGCAAAATCCAGCTTGCGCGCTCGGCACCAATCGCCGTCAGACGACGCGCCCGCGCATCAGCTTCGCGCTGCAGACCATCATGAACGGCGCGCGCATCGGCAAGTGCGGAGCGATCTTTCGAGACATTCGAAGCAAGCTGCTCCAGCCGCGACTGCAAATCGCTGAGGTCGGGCGCCTGATCGAGCGCGGCTTCGGCCTCCATCAGTGCGGCCACCGCTTCTTCATGCCCGTCGGAAAGCCGCGTGCGCGATTCCTCAAGTGCGGAACGGCGGCTGGACAATTCGCCGGACGCCTTTTCAGCCCGCGAAAGCGCCTCTCGCGCTTCGCCAAGCCGCTGCTGCGCCTCGCGCCAGGCCTGACGCGATTGCGTCTCTGCTTCGCTCGCCAGACGCAATGCATCGGCTGCATCGGCAAGTGCTGCCTCCGCCTCACGAACCTTCACGGTTGCGGCAATCGCTTCCGCATCGAGTTCCAGAAGCCGGTTCTTCTGGGCAAGGCGTTGCGCGGCAGGTGTCGGTGCATCGGCGCTTGCCGTCAAACCGTCCCAGCGCCAGAGCGCGCCTGCCTTGCTCACAAGTCGCTGGCCGGGCGCGAGCAGCTTCTGAACGCGAGAACCGTCCGCCGCATCGACAATGCCGATTTGCGCCAGTCTACGGGAGAGCTGACGCGGGGCACGCACGACGCTGGCGAGGCTTTTCACCCCATCCGGCAACGCCGCATCGGACCCAGCCTGCTCCATATCGCCCCAGTGAACAGGTGCCGAGCGGTCGAGCGGCACATCGAGGTCTTCGCCAAGTGCCGCACCAAGCGCGGTTTCAAAACCGCGATCCACGCTGATCTGTTCGAGAACGGCAGGGAAAAGATCCGTGCCGCCGGAATTCAGGATTTTCGCGAGCGTGCGCGCTTCCGTCTCGATGCCTGCAAGTTTGGCCTTGGCTTCCTGCAAAGGTCCGCGCGCTTCCGCCTCGCGCGCTCGTGCTGTTGCCACCGCCTGCTCGGCGTCGCCTGCTGCGATTTCGGCGTCCTCAACGGCGATCTGCGCTTCCTCAGTCAGTTGCCGCTTTTCTTCCGGATCGGCAAGGGATGAAATTTTGGAGGCGATTTCCGAAATTTCGCGGTCCATGTCGGCCAATTGCCGCGCGAAACGGTCCCGTCTTTCCGTGGTTTCGCGCAAGGAACGCTCGATTTGCGTGCGCGAAGCTGCGGCATCGGCGCGTTCGGAGGTCAGCTTGGCCAGCGCGCTTTCGCTCAGGGCCAGCGTCGCAGTCGCTTCCTCGAAGGCCGACAATGTCGTCGCTTCGCGGTCGGCAGCGTTCGCATTGTCGTCGTTGAGCGCGCTTTCTTCGGCCGTCAGCCGGGCCAGAATGTCCGCATTGTCGCGAACCATCTGCTCCTCGCGCGAAATATCGGCGTCGAGCTGTTGCAGGCGACGGTCGAGTTCCGACTGGCGGTTGCGGATGCGGCCAGCTTCTTCTTCGATCTGCGATTTCGCGATCGACAGGCGCTGGACGGTCGCCGCCGCTGCTGCTTCCGCCTCGCGCAGTTCCGGCAGGCGGTGCGCACTGATCGCCTGCTCTTTGGCGGCATTCATCTGTTCTGCGGCGCGGTCGCCGACCTGTGCGGTGGCGGTGGCGAGTGCCGAACGCGCCTCGCCTTCCTGCAATTTCGCCTGCGTCCAGCGCAGATGGAAAAGGATTGCCTCGGATTTGCGAATATCAGCCGACAGATTCTTGAAGCGCGAAGCCTGCCGCGCCTGACGTTTCAGGCTTTCGATCTGGCTTTCGAGTTCGCCGACGACATCGTCCAGCCGTTCGAGGTTCTGTTCGGCAGCGCGCAGTCGAAGCTCGGCCTCGTGCCGCCTCGTGTGCAAGCCGGAAATGCCAGCAGCTTCTTCCAGAAGCGCACGGCGCGCCTGCGGCTTTGCCTGGATGAGTTCGCCGATGCGCCCCTGCCCGACCATGGAGGGCGATCGCGCGCCTGTGGATTGGTCGGCGAACAGAAGCTGCACATCCTTGGCGCGGGCTTCCTTGCCGTTGATGCGATAGACGGAGCCCGCCTCGCGCTCGATACGGCGCGACACCTGCAATTCGTCGGCGTCGTTGAAGGCGGCGGGCGCGGTGCGATCCGAATTGTCGAGGAAAAGCGTGACTTCAGCGGTGTTTCGGGCGGGCCGTGTGCCGGAACCGGAAAAGATCACATCGTCCATGCCCGAGGCGCGCATGTTCTTGTATGAGCTTTCGCCCATGACCCAGCGCAGAGCTTCGACCAGATTGGATTTGCCGCAGCCATTCGGGCCGACAATACCTGTCAGCCCGCGCTCGATGACGAACTCACCGGGCTCTACGAAGGATTTGAAGCCGAGAAGGCGGAGCCGGGAAAACTTCATAGTCCCGGCACCTTGATAAAGAGCGCCTTGATTTCGGGCGCGCGAAAGGGTCGCCGCGCCCGCGTCAGGTGCAGATCAGAGCATGCCGTCGATAACCGCCGACATTTCATCAATCGACATCGCCCCTTTGTAGGTCTGGCCGTTGATGAAGAAGGTCGGTGTCGAGTCGACCCGGAATTCATCAGCGCCGCGTGTCCGTACTGCTCTCACATCGTCCAGAAGTTTCTGGTTGGTCAAGCAGGCTTCGAAAGTCTCTTGTGAAAAACCTGCCAGTTTCGAGATCTGGAGCAGTGCATCCTTGGCATTTTCCACAGGAACCCAGCTTTGTTGCTGCTTGAACAACACTTCGACCATCGGGAAATAATTGTCGTTTGCGCAGCGCGCCAGCATGAAACCTGCCTCGGCGCGCGGATCGAACGGGAATTCGCGGAAAATCAACCGCACCTTGCCGGTGTCGATGTATTTCTTCTTGAGTTCCGGATAGGTCGTGTTGTGGAACGCAGCGCAGTGGCCGCAGGTCATCGATGCATATTCGACGATCGTTACCGGCGCATCGGCATTGCCGACGATCTTGTCCGGCAATGCACCCGGCTCCAGCAACTTCTTCATATCGACGGTGCCCTGCGATTGAGGGGCAGCAACGCCGGAGGGCGCAGGCGTCTGTGGCGCTGCCGGCTCGCTCGTCTGAGCGTTGGCCTGCCCGCTATCGCTGCAAGAAGCGAGGAACAGGGCCGCCGGCACTGCGGCGAGCGATGCTAGGACGGTTCTGCGTGGAAGAGAGCGGTTCATGCGAATCACCTGACTAGGGTTTAATTTTGCGATGCATATGCACCAGAAAGCGATAGCCACCACGAACTAGGCCATCCCTTTCCCCAATCCAATTGGCAAAGGATGCAATTCTGTTCACGAATACGAGAGAAAAACGGCATTATTTCTTCGATCCGAGGATTGTAGCGCCGAGACGCTCGAGCGAAGCACGCAAACCCTCATCCTCGATCTGGCTGACGGTTCCGGCAATGCGCGTCTTTTCCGGCGAAGTCAGCGGGCGCAGAACGGGCTTCTGCTTTTGCGGAGCGGCATTCACGGTCTTCTGCACGATGCGGATGCGCGCCACCGCATTGTACCCCAGAAAGGTGTTCACGCGACCGATGATCTCGCCGGTTTCGTGGCTTACATGGAGTGCCGCCGGACCTTCGCAAGCTATAATGAGCGTTGCGGGCTGAAACGGGTCGTCCTCATGCAGACGGCGCGGCCACTGGATTTTCTCAGGGCGCGTGGTGCGGGCAAGCCGCGTTCCGACGATTTCTTCCCATGATTGGACGAGCCCGATCGAAATACCGGCGCGCTTGCGCAGCAGCGGGTCCAGAATTTCGCTGGCAAGGTCGCTGACGGCAACAGCATTGCCGAATTGCCTTTTCCCTGCCATGTCCATCCTCCAAAAGCCGTTCCTAACATGAGTCATCGCGCAACCGAAATGGCCCTAGCGGACAAAACCAAAAGTGATGTGAACCCAGACCGGCAAACGGCGCAACGCCTGCTTGCGTGGTACGACGCGCATCATCGCGATCTGCCGTGGCGTACGCCGCCGCATGCGCTGGCTTCCGGCACACGTCCAGACCCTTACCATGTCTGGATTTCCGAGATCATGCTGCAGCAGACGACGGTTGAAGCCGTAAAACCTTATTTCCGCAAATTTCTGGAAAAATGGCCAAGCGTGGCCGACCTCGCTGCGTCAGAGACCGACGATGTGATGAAGGCCTGGGCGGGACTTGGCTATTATTCGCGGGCGCGCAACCTCAAGGCCTGCGCCGATTTCGTCGCTGAAAAACTGGGCGGCAAGTTCCCCGACGCGGAAGATGGCTTGCTGGAATTGCCGGGTGTCGGGCCTTACACGGCGGCGGCGATCGCCGCCATCGCGTTCACGCGACCGGCGGCGGTGATGGACGGCAATGTCGAGCGCGTCATGAGCCGCCTGTTCGAAATCACGACGCCCCTGCCCCAGTCGAAACCGATCATCCGCGCGCTTTTGCTCGATATATTGCCGGAGGCACGACCGGGCGACTTCGCGCAGGCGATGATGGATTTGGGTGCCACGATCTGCACGCCAAAGCGGCCGCGTTGCATGCTCTGCCCGGTCAGGGAAGATTGCCGCGCGCTTCTGTCGGGCGACCCGGAATTGCTGCCAATCAAAGCCCCGAAAGCCGAGAAACCGCAGCGGGTTGGAGCAGCCTTCGTTGCGTTTGCGGAAGACGGTTCGGTGCTTCTGCGCAAGCGCCAGACCAGCGGCCTGCTTGGCGGCATGACGGAGGTTCCGACAACGGGCTGGACAGCGCGGATCGATGGCATTTCGACCGTAGACGGCGCACCTTTTTCAGCAGACTGGCAAAAGGCCGGTCAAATCTCGCATGTTTTCACGCATTTTTCCCTGGATTTGACGGTTTTTCGGGCCGAAATTTCACGTTTCGAGCCGTCGGGCGACGATTGGTGGTCGCCACCCGACGAATTGCGCGGCGAGGCCCTGCCTACGGTCATGAAGAAAGTGATCGAAGCCGCCATACCGGGAGCAACGAAAGCTCCAAGACATTAATCAGGAAAGAGGTACAGCATGACGGAAATCCGCCACATCGTATTCGACATCGGCAAGGTGCTGATTCACTACGATCCGAACATCCCGTTCAGCCGCCTCATTCCAGACGACCAGGAGCGGGCTTGGTTTTTCGACAATGTCTGCACGGGTGCGTGGAACATAGAGCAGGATCGCGGGCGTACATGGGCCGAGGCCGAAGAGCTTCTGATTGCGGAACATCCCGGCCATGCCGAAAACATCCGCAATTTCCGCCTGCACTGGCACGAAATGCTGCCGCATGCCTATGACGACAGTGTGGAAATCATGGAAGGGCTGATCGATGCGGGCCATGATGTGACGCTTCTGACCAATTGGGCTTCCGACACGTTCAAGGAAGCCCGCCAGCGCTTTACCTTCCTCGAAAAGCCGCGCGGCGTGACGGTTTCGGGCGATATTGGCCTGATCAAGCCGGACCTCGCCATTTATGAGCGCCATGCCAGCACTTTCGGTCTTCAGCCTTCCGCGACTATTTTCATCGACGACAGCCAGAAGAATGTCGACGCTGCGAAACAGGCGGGATGGCAGGCATTGCTGTTTACAAATGCAAAAACGCTCGAGGCGGACCTCGAGCGTCTTGGAATCAGGCGGTGATTGGGAAACGCCTGATACGGTAAACTCTGTTTCTGCATGATCCTTATCCGAAAAGTCTGCAACTTTTCGGGGTCATGCAGGGGCTAAGCCCCTGCCCGCTCCATTCCGAGCCGTGCAATGCGGCGCAGTTCGTCGAGCTGGTTGAGGCCGCCATTGCGCTCATAGTGCCAGAAGGTCCAGCCATTGCAGGCATCCAGGCCCTGCACATGCGCGCCGATGCGGTGGATTGAACCCGCAGCATCGCTAACGGCCAAAGTGCCATCGGCACGAACCTTTGCGGCGTAGCGCTTCTTGGCGTCGTAAAGGGTTGCGCCCGGCTTGATGAGGCCGGTGTCGATGAGGCTGACAAAGGCGACACGCGGCTCGGCACGCTTGCCGGTAAGTACCTGCAAATCAGCTAACTGAAGCGGCTGCACGGAAGCGATACGGTCGTAAGCTGCCTCGATATAGGCATCTTCGCGCTCGACGCCGACGAAGTGACGGCCAAGGCGCTTTGCAACCGCGCCGGTCGTTCCCGAACCGAAGAACGGGTCGAGTACGATGTCGCCCGGCTTGGTCGATGCCATCATGACGCGGGCAAGAAGCGCTTCCGGCTTCTGGGTCGGATGAACCTTGTCACCATTCTCATCTTTCAGGCGCTCGGAACCGGTGCAGATCGGGAAAAGCCAATCCGAGCGCATCTGGACGTCATCATTGGAAGCCTTCAGCGCGTCATAGTTGAAAGTGTAACCTTTTCCCTTTTGGTCGCGGGAAGCCCAGATCATGGTTTCATGGGCATTCTGGAAGCGACGGCCACGGAAGTTCGGCATCGGGTTGGTCTTGCGCCAAACGACATCGTTCAAAATCCAGAAGCCCAGATCCTGCATGGTCGCGCCGACGCGGAAAATATTGTGATAGGAGCCGATCACCCAGATCGTGCCGTTCGGTTTCAACACGCGGCGAACGGCCAGAAGCCATGCGCGGGTGAAAGCGTCATAGGCCTGAAAGCTTTCGAACTGATCCCAATGATCGTCGACCGCATCGACTTTCGACTGGTCGGGGCGATGCAGATCGCCTTCGAGCTGAAGATTGTAGGGCGGATCGGCGAAAACGACGTCGATCGACTTTTCCGGCAATTTGTTGAGAGCCGCCACACAATCCCCTTTGAGGATCGTGTCGAGCCATTCGGATGTTTCAGGACGATGGGAAAACTGGTCGAGAGGACGCACGGCCGACATTCTGATACCCGATCTACGCGTTACTGTTTACACCTCGTTATGGTTACTGTTCAGCGTAAATATTTAGTGAACTTGCCTTCGAAATTTGCGGCGGCGGCAGCGATCGTGTATGTGACGGGCCAATTCCCTCCCTGCTTCACATCCGGAAAGTCATGTCCCAGCCCGATCTCGTCATATTCGATTGCGACGGCGTTCTCGTCGATTCCGAAATCATCGCAGCCCGCGTGGAAGCCGATCTCCTGACGGCGGCAGGTTTCGAGATTTCCCCCGAAGAAATTTCCGAAAATTATGCCGGACTGACCTTCAAGGACATCATGCTGCGCATAGAGGAACAGGCGAAAATCCCGTTCCAGATTTCGCTTCTGGATCAGGCCGAAGAGCTGGTCGATCGCCGCCTCAAAAACGAGGTCCGCGCGATCGAAGGCGTGCATCAGGCCGTTGCTTCTGTGCCGGTCAATTATTGCATCTGTTCGAATTCACGCACGGAACGCATCGAGTTCATGCTGGAAAAGACGCAGTTGCTGCCATTTTTCAAGGGCCGCATCTTTTCGGCGCTCGAAACACCAACCGGCAAGCCGAAACCTGCGCCCGACGTCTTTCTGCTCGCCGCCGAAAAGCTTAACGCCAATCCGGCAAACACCTTCGTCATCGAGGATTCGGTGCATGGCATCACCGGCGCACGTGCAGCCGGTATGCGAGTCATCGGTTTCACCGGCGCGTCGCACAGCTATCCGAGCCATGCAGACGCACTAACGGAGGCCGGCGCAGAGACGGTTATCCGTCGCTGGGCCGATCTGCCGGGCGTTCTTGCAGCGCTTTCCGAATGGTCGGAAAACGCTTGAGCTTACTTCTTGGAGGGCGGGCCTTCGTCGAAGCCCGCGAAGACCTGAACGCTTCGATCATTGGGCATCGGGAAGCTGACAGCCGCATCGTTGAAGACGAACTGCGTGGAAGCAGCGCCCGCCGAAACCTGATGCTGATGAAGCTTCGAATAAAGGACTTCATCGCCGCGCACGACCGCAATGCGGATCGGCATGGTGATGTTTCCAGCAGACCCTGCCGGGCCGGGCACGATGCGTCCGGCAACAGCGACATTCATAGTCATCGTGCCATCGCCGCGCGCGCAGCTTCTGGTCACGTCGCTGATGGACGCCTGATAGATGATCTTCGATGGATCATCCTGGCCGCCCTTCGCATAGGTGTTGAAATAAGCGGTTCCTTCGCGCAGCTTCACCTGCGGGCAGAAAGCGCGCAAATCCTCTTGCGTGACCTTTGGCGGGGCGGAGCCATCCGCTGTTTCCACGCCATTGTTACCGCTGGATTGGCAACCCGCGACAACAAGAATAAAGCTCGAAACCGAAAATGCGGTCAGAAGACGACCGTTGACAAATCGAAACGCCATGTACTGCAATTCCCTCTCGCAACGCTGCCGATCTATAGCAACCACTTGGCGAAAATGCGACTGACAGAATGTAGTTTTTTGAAGACCGTTTGACGCCACGGAAGGGTGAGCATGCAATATATCAGCAGCCGCGGAGAAGCCCCCGCACTTGGTTTCTCGGATGCCATTCTGGCCGGTTTGGCCCGAGATGGCGGGCTTTATCTGCCGAAAGAATGGCCGCAATTCAGCGCAGCAGAGATTCGCGCGATGCGCGGCCTGTCCTATTCCGATCTGGCAATCCGGCTGCTGACGCCGTTTCTCGGCGGTGAGATTTCCACACCTGTTTTCGAAAAACTCGTGCGCGAAGCCTATGGCACATTCCGGCATGAGGCCGTCTGCCCGCTGGTACAGACCGGCGCGAACAGCTTCGTGCTTGAGCTTTTCCACGGCCCGACGCTGGCGTTCAAGGACGTGGCGATGCAGCTCATTGCAAGGCTGATGGACCATGTTCTGGCCGAGCGCGGCGAGCGGGCAACCATCGTCGGCGCCACTTCCGGCGATACGGGCGGCGCTGCGATCGATGCATTCGCCGGGCGCGACCGCACCGACATCTTCATTCTCTTCCCGCATGGCCGCGTCTCGCCGGTGCAGCAGCGCCAAATGACGACTTCGAGCGCCAGCAATGTTCATGCGATAGCCGTCGAGGGCAATTTCGACGATTGCCAGTCGATGCTCAAGGACATGTTCAACGACCACCGCTTCCGCGATTCCGTTTCGCTTTCGGGCGTGAACTCGATCAACTGGGCGCGGATAATGGCGCAGATCGTCTATTATTTCTCGTCGGCTATTTCGCTCGGCGCACCCGACCGGCCAGTCTCCTTCACCGTTCCGACCGGCAATTTCGGTGATATTTTCGCGGGCTACGCCGCCAAGAAAATGGGCCTGCCGATCGACCGCCTGGCAATCGCCACCAATGACAATGACATTCTGGTGCGCACGCTGGCGACTGGCGAATACAGCATGAAGGGCGTGGTCGAGACCACTTCGCCTTCGATGGATATTCAGATTTCCTCGAATTTCGAACGCCTTCTTTTCGAGGCGACCGGCCGCGATTCAAATGCCGTTCGGCGCTATATGAGCAGCCTGAAACAGTCCGGCGCGTTCACCATCGACGCGGCTCCGCTGGCGAAAATCCGTGCCGAATTCGACGCCGGGCGCTCGACCATGGAAGAGACCGCAAAGACCATTCGCGACACGCTGGAAAAGAGCGGCTATCTGCTCGATCCCCATACGGCAGCAGCAGTTCACGTCGCCCACGAGACACAAGGCTCGACGCCGATGGTCATTCTGGGCACCGCGCATCCGGCCAAATTCCCGGCTGCGGTGGAGGCTGCTTGCGGCGTCGTTCCAGCACTGCCCGAATGGCTGTCGGGCTTGATGGAACGCGAGGAAAGGTTCACTGTACTTCCATCCGACCTGAAAATGGTCGAAGATCATATAGTTCGCCATGCACGCGCGGCGCGTTGAGGAGTAATAGTTATATGGGTGTTGAGGTAAGCCGTCTGTCGAACGGCCTGACGGTCGCAACCGAAACCCTTCCAAGCATCGATTCCGTCGCATTGGGTGTCTGGGTCAAATCCGGCGCACGCAATGAACGTGACGATGAACATGGGATGGCGCATCTTCTCGAACACATGGCTTTCAAAGGCACCGGACGGCGGACCGCCTTCCAGATCGCCTCGGAAATCGAGGATGTGGGCGGCGAAATCAACGCAGCAACCAGCGTCGAAACCACCGCTTTCTACGCGCGAGTTCTGTCCGACGACATGCCGCTGGCAATCGATCTTCTGGCCGACATTCTTCAGGATTCGAAGTTCGACCCGGAGGAACTGGAGCGCGAGCAGCACGTCATTCTTCAGGAAATCGGCGCGGCTCACGACACGCCCGACGACATCGTTTTCGACCGCTTCACCGAGACCGCCTTCCGCGATCAGACCATCGGCCGTTCGATCCTCGGCACGCCGCAGACCGTGAAATCTTTTACCTCGAAGCAATTGCACGCCTTCATGGAGCGCCAATACGGCGCCGACCGGATGATCGTCGTTGCGGCCGGCAATGTGAAGCACGACGATTTCGTCCGCGAAGTCGAAAAACGCCTCGGCACGTTCCGGGCCTCATCCGACAGCTTCACCCCGCAATTCGCGCAATATGTAGGCGGTGATTTCCGCGAAAACCGCGATTTGATGGATGCGCAGATCGTGCTCGGCTTCGAAGGCCGCGCCTACCATGTGCGCGATTTCTACGCCTCGCAGGTTCTGTCGATGATCCTCGGCGGCGGCATGTCTTCGCGGCTGTTTCAGGAAGTGCGCGAAAAGCGCGGCCTCTGCTATTCGGTCTATGCCTTCCATTGGGGTTTCTCCGACACGGGCGTTTTCGGCGTGCATGCCGCGACCGGCCCGAGCGACATCGACAAGCTCGTTCCGGTGATCATCCGCGAACTGGAACGCGCAGGCGAGCGCATCGGCCAGGAAGAGCTCGACCGGGCGCGCGCGCAGTATCGCGCAGGGCTCATAATGTCGGGCGAAAGTGCTGCCAGCCGCGCCTCGCAGATCGCCAGGCAGCTTCTGCTTTTCGGACGCCCGATCGCCAAGGAGGAACTCATGGAGCGTCTTTCGGCACTTACAGTGGACCGGTTGACCGATCTTTCGTCGCGCCTGTTCTCGACCACGCCGACGATTGCCGCGGTCGGGCCGATCGCCGCACTTCCGTCCTATGATTCCATTCGCGATTCGCTGCCGCTGTTCGATGCGGGGCAGCGTAAAGTCGCCGTCTGATACTTTCCTCGTGACATGTTCGCGCTCCCGTTCTTCCGCCGCGATCTACCGGTTCTAACGAGCGAGCGCATCGTCATGAGGATGCCGGTCGTCGGCGACTATCGTGATTGGGCGGGGCTGCGGCACGAGAGCCGCAGCTTCCTCGAACATTGGGAACCGCGCTGGTCGCCGGAGGAACTGGACAGGAATTCATGGCGCTTGCGGCTGGGGCGCTATCGCGAGGATTTTGCAAGCGGCGCGGCAATCGCATTCTTTATTTTCGAAAAAAGGTCTGGAAAACTTGTGGGCGGCATCACGCTCGGAAACATCCGCTACGGCGTCTCCCAATCCGGCCATATCGGCTATTGGGTGGGCGCGCGCTATGCCGGACAAGGGTTCATGACCGAGGCGGTGAAGCTGCTTTGCCGCTATGCTTTCAACACACTGAAGTTGCACCGGGTCGAAGCAGCCTGTATCCCGGAGAACAATCGTTCCATACGCGTGCTTGAAAAAGCCGGATTTCAGCGAGAAGGACTTCTACGCTCCTATCTCAAGATCAACGGGTTCTGGCAGGATCATTACCTCTACGGCCGGATTTGCGATGATCGGGACGATGTGAAGAAGAAGGGCTGATTGTTGGCGTATTCCTTTCCAATCCGGTTTCTGGCCGCACTGCTTCTAGTGCTGGTCGCAAACCTTGGCTTTCTGGCTCCCGCAATGGCGGTCGAGCCGATCAAGATTTCCCGCGACGATGTCGCGCTCAACCTCTCCGGCGCCGTCGAAATCTACCGGAACCAGGGTGAGAATTTTCAGGTTTCCACGGCACCCGGACCGGACGGCATCGTGCGCCGCATCGAGGTCGAGGCCAATGATGCGCGCTCCAGCGGCGACTGGGCCGTCTTCGCACTCGCCAACACAACCGACCAGCAGCTCGACCGCATCATCGTCGCGCCGCATTTCCGGCTGGTGAATTCCGGCATCTTCTGGCCCGATCTCGGTTCCAGCCGCATCGCCGCCATCACGCCCAGCGAGGGTTTTGCCCTCGACCGCCAGACAAGTGCCGATTCCGATGTGTTTCTGGTCACGCTGAACCCCGGAACCGTGGTGACGTTCATTGCCGAACTCGCCTCGCCGCGGCTGCCGCAGGTCTATCTCTGGGAGCCTGAATCCTACAAGGATTCGGTCAATTCCTACACGCTCTATCGCGGCATCGTCATCGGCATTGCGGGCCTTCTGGCGCTGTTTCTCACCATCCTTTTCGTCGTCAAGGGAACCTCAATGTTCCCGGCAACTGCAGCCCTCGCATGGGCCGTTCTTGCCTATATCAGCGTCGATTTCGGCTTCCTGAACAAGCTGATCGAGATAACGCCCGGCAATGAGCAGATGTGGCGAGCGGGCAGCGAAGTGGGGCTTGCGGCGACATTCGTCGTCTTCCTGTTCGCCTATCTCAACTTGAACCGATGGCACGGCCATTTCAGCTATGGTGCGGTGGTCTGGATATTCGGCCTGCTGGCCATTTCCGGCATCGCCATCATCGACCCTTCGATCGCGGCCGGTATCGCGCGGCTTTCCTTCGCCGCAACCGCCGTCATGGGCATCGGCCTGATCGCCTTCCTCGGCTTCCGCGGCTATGACCGCGCAATCATGCTGATCCCAAGCTGGGTGATGGTGCTGGCGTGGCTCGCATGTTCATGGATGACCGTTACCGGCATGCTGGACAATGACATCGTGCAACCGGCACTCGGCGGCGGCTTGATCCTCATCATCCTGCTGATCGGCTTCACCGTCATCCAGCACGCATTCGCAGGCGGCGCGCTTCATCAGGGCCTGTTCAGCGACATGGAACGTCAGGCGCTGGCGGTTTCGGGCGCTGGCGACATCGTCTGGGATTGGGACGTATTGCGCGACCGCGTCGTAACCCGCCCCGATGTCTGCGTGCAACTTGGCCTGCCGGCTGGCACGCTCGGCGGTGCTGCGCGCAACTGGCTGCCCGTTCTTCATGTCGATGACCGCGACATGTTCCGCACGACGCTCGACGTGGTTCTGGAACACCGGCGCGGACGCGTTGCCCAAAGCTTCCGCCTGCGCGGGGCCGATGGGCATTATCATTGGTTTGCGTTGCGCGCCCGGCCCGTCGTCGGCTCGGATGGGGAAGTGATCCGCTGCGTCGGCACGCTGGTCGATATCACCGAGCACAAGAAGGCCGAAGAGCGCCTGCTGCATGATGCCGTGCACGACAATCTGACCGGACTGCCGAACCGCGAATTGTTCATGAACCGGCTCGATGCAGTCATTTCGATTGCGAAATCGGAAGAGCGCGTGCGCCCGACCGTTTTTGTCATCGACATAGACCGCTTCAAACAGGTCAATGACGGGCTCGGCATATCGGCGGGCGACACGATCCTGCTTACCATCGCGCGGCGCCTGCACAGGCTCCTGAAGCCGCAGGATTCGCTGTCTCGCCTCACCGGCGATCAGTTCGCCTATATGCTGCTTTCAGAACAGGATCCGGCGCGCATCGCGGCTGTCGCCGATGCGATCAAGCAGGCGATCCGCTCACCCATCACCTTCGCCAAGCGCGAGATCGTGCTGACCGCCTCGGTCGGCCTCATCACCTGGACGAGCGCGCAGGCGACGGCCGACGACATGGTGAAGGACGCCGAACTCGCGATGCACCAGGCCAAGCGCTTTGGCGGCGACCGTATCGAGCCGTTCCGCCCCGCTTTCCGCTCGGCAGGAACCGACAGGTTGCAGCTCGAATCCGATTTGCGCCGTGCGATAGAGCGCAAGGAACTGACGCTTGCCTATCAGCCGATCGTGCGGCTGGAAGACGCGACAATTGCCGGTTTCGAGGCGCTTCTGAGATGGGATCACCCGCGCCGCGGCAATATTCCGCCGGCGGATTTCATTCCCGTCGCCGAAAGCTGCGGCCTGATCGTGCCGCTTGGCCTGTTTGCCATGCAGCGCGCAGCGGAAGATCTGGTCGGTTGGCAGAAGCAGATCAACGACGCGCCGCTTTCGGTTTCCGTGAACCTGTCCAGCAAGCAGCTTATCCGCCGCGATCTCGTCAGCGATGTGCGCTCGATCATCGCGCGGGCGGGCCTGAAAGCGCGGTGTTTCCGTCTGGAGCTGACGGAATCGCTGGTGATGGACAATCCCGAACAGACGACGCATGTGCTCGACAAGCTCAAGCAATTGGGCATCGGCCTGTCGCTCGACGATTTCGGCACGGGCTATTCGTCGCTCGCTTATCTGACGCGCTTTCCCTTCGATACGATCAAGATCGACAAGAGCTTCCTCGACGACACCACGCCGAAGCGCACGGTGCTGCTGCGCTCCATGGTCAACATGGCGCATGAGCTTGGCCTGTCGGTCGTGGCGGAAGGAATTTCGGATGAAAGCGACGCGCTGGAACTGCGCCAGATGGGCTGCGAATATGTTCAGAGCTTCATGTTCGGCCCGCCCGTATCAGGCGAGTCCGTGCTGAAGATGCTGAAGGAACAGTACCCGCTCGCTCAGGCGTGACCGGCCTTTGCGCTCAGATGCGCGAGGTCGATGCCGATTGACGCCATGAGGCGATCGTATTTGCGCTCGATGTCGGCATCGAACAGGAAGTCCGGCTGCGCCGGGCAGGTCAGCCAGCCATTTTCGGCGATTTCGTTTTCAAGCTGGCCCGCGCCCCAGCCCGAATAGCCAAGCGCCATCAGCGCCTGGCGCGGGCCGCGACCGGATGAAATCGCGCGCAATATATCGACCGTCGCAGTCAGGCACACCTCGTCGGAAACCTTCAGCGAGGATTCCACCCGATAGTCGTCCGAATGCAGAACGAAGCCGCGGCTGCGATCGACCGGACCGCCGTTTCTGACGACAAAATCGCGCGTTGCGGGCGGCAGGCGTATCGCCGCTTGCTCATCCATAATGCCGAGTTGAACCAGAAGATCGGGGAACATCATCTGCTGCGCCTGATTGATGATCAGGCCCATCGCGCCCTCTTCGCTATGCGCGCAGACGTAAATCACGGCGCGCGAAAACCGGTCGTCCTGCATGCCGGGCATGGCGATGAGGAACTGGTCTTCTAGAAAACCGCTGACAGAGCCGGTTTTTTTCTGGCGCAAAAGATCCATAGAAGCGAAGCTAGCGCCTTTCCACACCGCTTTAAAGATGCGGATAGGCCGTTATTTTCATATGTTTTCCAGAAACTTCACGCAAAAATGAAACGATCGGGAGCAGAAACGATTGCGAAACGACCCGCGCCGCATCAAATCAGCACCATGAATTTTTATGTCGCTCCCCTTCTGATCGCCGCCAGCCTGATTGCCAGTCAAGCCGTGGCCGCAAGCACTGATTGGTACAAAACGGAAGGTGCGCGCATCCGGCTCGTGACCGCAGGCGAACCGGACAGCGAAGGCAATATAAGGGGCGTTCTGGACATCCAGCTCCAGCCGGGCTGGAAAACGTACTGGAAAGACCCCGGCGATTCAGGCGTTCCGCCGGAGATCGACATTTCGAAAAGCGAGAACGTCGCAGACGCCAAGCTGGAGTTTCCGGTGCCTCAAAGGCACGATGACGGCTATTCGATCTGGGCAGGCTATGACCATCCGGTTTCCCTGCCCATCACCTTCAAGCTGCACGACAAGACGGTGCCGACGAAGATAGACGCAGGCGTGTTTCTTGGCGTCTGCCAGTCGATCTGCGTCCCGGTGCAGGCGGATTTCGTGCTGAACCCCAATGACGACGCCAGCAACATGCAGGACACTGCGCTGATAGATGCGGCCTACAGCGCTTTACCGGCACCAGCGCGCAAGGATTTCAGCGCTGAAATCGCCAGCAGCGAAGAAGAACGCTTCGTCGTGAAGGCAATTCTGCCCGCAGATTCGGGTGAGGCCGATCTCTTCATTGCCGCGCCCGAGGGCTACAGCTTCGCTGCCCCGAAGCGCAGCGACAAGGGTGGCGAGTTCATCATCGATATTCTGGGAAAGCCAAAAGGAACTTCGCTGCCCCCGCTGTCTTATACGCTCGCAACCAAAAACGCGGCGGTGAGCGGCGCAATGCAGCCGCGGTGATTGCTGTTCTGCCGATCCTCCGATAACGAAAACCCACTGAAACCACAGACAAGGATTTATCATGACCATTGCCGTTGGCGACAAACTGCCGGAACACAGCTTCAAGTCTCCCGATGCCGATGGCGTCAAAACCCTGACCACGGCCGAGATTTTCGGCGGCAAGAAGGTCGTTCTGTTCGCAGTACCTGGCGCTTTCACGCCGACCTGCAGCAACAACCACCTGCCGGGTTATCTTGAAAACCACGACGCGATCCTCGCCAAGGGCGTCGACACGATCGCGGTGCTGGCCGCCAACGACCATCACGTCATGAAGGCGTGGGCGAATTTTACCGGCGGTGAAGGCAAGCTGCTGTTTCTCGCAGATGGCAATGCCGATTTCGTCAAGTCGATCGGCCTCGACATCGATCTGAGCGCTGGCGGCCTTGGCGTGCGTTCGAAGCGCTTTTCGGCAATCGTCGAAGACGGCAAGGTCACTGCCTTGAACATCGAGGAAAATCCGGGTCAGGCCGTCGAATCGGGCGCCGCGAAGATTCTCGAACAGCTTTAATATTTGAATGCAAAAAACGAAAACGGGCGGAAATTCCGCCCGTTTTTTTGCGTTTAAAAACCTGGTCAGGCGGATTTTACGAGCCGCAGCAGAACAAGCAGAATGACTGCACCGATTGTCGCGTGGATGATGGCGGCGATGATGCCCGTACCGAGGCTTATTCCGAGATAGGGAAAGAGCCAGCCGGCGATGAATGCGCCGACGATGCCAACCACGATATTGCCGAGAATGCCGAATCCGAAACCTTTGACCAGAACACCCGCGAGCCAGCCCGCAATCGCACCGATAATCAAGAAAACGATAAGACTTTCAACGCCCATGGCGCACCCTCCAGTAAGCGTCACCCGGCGCAAGTCCTGGTGATTCGCATTGCGTTTTTCCCCCCAACGAACGCATGAGGTGTCAGTTTTCAGAAAAAGGCAAGAGTGTGGCCAGGTTTCAAACGTCGGTCTTTACAACCATAGCGGGCTTTTTGCCCGGCTTGAACGGAGCCATTCCCATACGCGCAAGCTCGTCCGCCCGCTCGTTTTCCGGGTGTCCGGCATGGCCCTTGACCCAGTGCCACGTAACCTTGTGCCGCTTGTTGGCTTCGTCCAAAGCCTGCCAAAGCTCGGCGTTTTTCACCGGTTTTTTGGCCGCAGTCTTCCAGCCATTGCGCTTCCAGCCCTCGATCCAGCCGGAAATCCCGTCCTTCACGTAATTACTGTCGGTGTAGAGATCGACGCTGCATGGTTCTTTCAGCGCGTTCAGCGCGGAAATCGCGGCCATCAATTCCATGCGGTTGTTGGTCGTGTCGGCTTCGCCGCCCGAAAGCTCTTTTATCTTGCCGTTGTAGCGCAATATCGCGCCCCAGCCGCCGGGGCCGGGATTGCCCGAACATGCGCCATCGGTGTAGGCTTCGACTTTCTTGGTGGTCATTTCAATCCGTACTCGGCTGCCGACCGGATCTGCCGGTGGAAGCGCAGCTTTCTGATATATTCCATCGGATCACGCTTCTGGACCAGCCCGCCATCGGGAATGGTCAGCCAGTCGTAAAGACGCGTCAGCATGAAGCGCAGGGCAGACCCGCGCGCCAGAAGCGGCAATGCCGCCTGTTCTTCCTCACTGAGTGGCCTGACACTCTGATAACCCGCTAGAAGTGCTGTGCCTTTCGTGAGGTTGAACGAGAAATCCTTCTCGAAGCACCACGCATTCAGGCAGGTCGCGACGTCATAGGCGTAGAGGTCGTTGCAGGCGAAATAGAAGTCGATCAGGCCGGAAAGATTCTCGCCCAGAAAGAAGACATTGTCCGGGAAAAGGTCGGCGTGAATGATGCCTGCCGGCAAATCATGCGGCCAAGCGCTGTCTATTTCGGAAAAATCGCGATCGACTTCAGCGGCAAGGCCGGGCTCGACCTCGTCGGCACGGCCGCGCGATGCATCCCAAAGCGTGCGCCAGCCGGAGATTTCAAGCGAGTTCGCACGGCTCAGCGGAAAATCCATGCCAGCGAGATGCAGCGAGGCGAGTGCCTTGCCGACTTCGCGGCAATGCATGGCGCTCGGACGCCTGATCCACATGCCCTCGAGGAAGGTGATGAGTGCGGCCGAGCGGCCCGAAAGCGTGCCGATAATCGCACCGTCATTGCGATGCACCGGCAGCGGGCAGTTCAGTCCCTTGCCAGCCAGATGCTCCATCAGGCCTAGAAAAAACGGCAGATCGCTTTGATCCACCCGCTTTTCATAAAGCGTCAGAATGAATGCGCCCTGCGTGGTGTGCAGCAGAAAATTCGAGTTCTCGGTGCCCTCAGCAATGCCTTTGTAGGACAGGAGTTGGCCCACCGGATAGTCGCGCAAAAAGGCTTCCAGTTCCCCTTCCGGGACATCGGTATAGACGGCCATTTATGCGTTTCCGTTGACGAATGCCATATCGGCGGGAGTGAGTTCGACATCGCGCAGAATGCGCATGACCGGGAAATCTTCTGTTTCCGTCGCAGTGACTGCAATCTCCACTGAAACATCGAAACGCGCGCGGAAAGCATCGATGACTTCATCGACGATGATTTCCGGGGCGGATGCGCCTGCCGAAAGACCGAGCGTCGAAATCTCGCCGATATCGTCCCAGGGAATGTCCGTCGCGCGCTGAACGAGCAGTGACATCTTTGCGCCCGCACGCTCCGCGACTTCGACCAGCCGTCGCGAGTTCGAGGAATTGGGCGCGCCGACGATGAGGTAGAGATCCGCGCCGGGCGCGGTGTCTTTCACGGCTTCCTGACGATTGGTCGTCGCATAGCAGATGGATTCGGCCGCGGGTGCATTAAGCTGCGGGAAACGTGCCTCAAGCGCGCGGATGACATGCGCCGTATCCTCGACCGAAAGGGTCGTCTGCGTGACGAAGCCGAGTGCTGCCGGATCTTCCGGCGAGAAATTCGCGACGTCCGTATCCGTCTCGATCAGCGTGACCGAGCCCTCAGGCAGTTGCCCCATCGTGCCGATGACTTCCGGGTGGCCTGCATGGCCGATCAACAGGACATGACGGCCAAGGCGCATGTGGCGCAGCGCCTGCTTGTGGACCTTGGAAACCAGCGGGCAAGTTGCGTCGAGATAGAACAGATTGCGTGCTTCGGCATCCGCAGGCACCGATTTCGGGACACCATGCGCGGAAAAAACCACCGGCGATTTCTTGTTTTCCGGCGGTATTTCGCTCAATTCCTTGATGAAGACCGCGCCGAGATTCTGTAGGCCTTCGACCACATAACGGTTGTGCACGATTTCGTGGCGCACATAGACCGGTTTGCCGTATTTCTTGAGCGCCAGCACGACGATCTGGATAGCCCGATCGACGCCTGCGCAGAAACCGCGCGGCTGGCACAGCCTGATCGTCAAGGGTGATTTGGAAATTGCGTCGGCCATTATTTCCCAGTCTTTTGTTCGTGCCGAAATGATGTCTGCACACCCCTCCTGTCAAGGGCGCGGCGCACAGACAATTTCAGGATCGGCCTTTTAGCGCTCGCCATGCCCAAACCGCGAAGACGCCGAAAAGCGCCAATGCGAGGCCATACCAGGTGATCACATATTGCATGTGATTGTTCGGCAGATCGATAAGCGTCACGCCGCCTACCGGCAGGCCGCCGGGGTTCGCTGTCTTATCGGCATCGACAAAAACCGGCACGATCTGGACGTTCGGCTCAAGGCCGGCGGTCGCGGCCATCACGTCACGGTCCTTCCAATAGAAGACATTCTTGACCGTGTCGTTTTCCGGCACAAGGAACGACGGCTTTTCGGACAGCGGATTGCGCGCAAGTCCGGTGATAGTGACTTCGCCTTCGACCTGCCCTGCCGGGCGTTTGGCCGCATCTTTCAAATCGTAAGGCACGAAGCCGCGATTGACGAGCACCACGCGCTGGTCGGCAAGCCGCATGGGTGTGTAGACGAAAAAGCCCGACTGGCTGTTATGGGTCGCGAAAAAGTGCCGCTCGCCACTGTGAATGAAATTGCCCGACACTGTGACCGGCGTGTATTCGATATCGCCCGTCTCGGCGAAGCGACGCTCGATCTCTTCGAGCGGCACCGGGGCTGAATGCACACGATTATCGATCGTGGCGAGCAGACCTTCCTTCCAGTGCATGCGCTGCACCTGCCATGTGCCGAGCATGATGAGGATCGCGAAGATCACCAGTGCCAGCACTGACGTTACAAGCAAGAATATGCGGCCGCGCCTTGGCTGCGCGATTTCCAGTTCAGTATCCATCACACGCGATCTATCCGGCCTTCAGAAGCCTTGTTGGAATATTGAAGCGTGATCAGCACGCCCTTGATCATTCTGAGCGCGGTGAGGGAGAGCACGATGGTCAGGGGTATCCACATGATGAAATGCACCCAGAGCGGCGGGTTGACCGACACTTCCATCCACAGCGCCAGTCCGACGACGATGAAGCCTATGATCAGGATGACAAAGACCGCCGGGCCGTCGCCCGCATCGGCGAAGGAATAATCCAGTCCGCAGACGCCGCAGTTTTTGCCGATATCCAGAAAGCCGGAGAACAGCTTTCCCTCGCCGCAGCGCGGGCATGTACCCTTCAATCCGGCGGCAATCGGTTCGATGGGCGGCCAGATCGCCTGATCGACCGGCGCAGCGCTTTCGCTATCCGGTTTGCGGTCGTCCTGTATCAAAGTCTCAAACCCTTCTTGCCGCGCTGAACCACTCGCAGATTAGCAATCATTGCGGCCCAAAAAAGAGAAAGGGCGGCCACGTTGCCATGGCCGCCCCTCCCGCATTCATGCAACCGGTGTCAGTGCCCGACGGCGATAACGGCGCCGATCGAAGCCCAAACATAGATCGTCGCGAACAGGAAGATCCAGACGACGTCGACGAAGTGCCAGTACCAGGCGGCAGCTTCGAAGCCGAAATGCTGCTTCGAGGTGAACTCGCCCTTCATGGCACGGATCAGGCAGACCAGCAGGAAGATGGTTCCGACGAAGACGTGGAAGCCATGGAAGCCGGTCGCCATGAAGAAAGTCGCGCCGTAGATCGAATCCTTGAAGGCGAACGGAGCGTGGATGTACTCGTAAGCCTGCACGAAGGAGAACAGCACGCCGAGCGCAACCGTCAGAACCAGACCGTTGATCAGGCCCTTGCGGTCGTCATGCAGCAATGCGTGGTGCGCCCAGGTGACGGTGGTGCCCGAAAGCAGCAGGATAACCGTGTTGTAGAGCGGCAGGTGGAACGGGTCGAGCACCTCGATGCCCTTGGGCGGCCAGATGCCGCCTGTGTACTCGGCGCGCATGACCTGATGAACCTCGTTCGGGAACAGGCTGGCGTCGAAGAAAGCCCAGAACCACGCGACGAAGAACATGACCTCCGACGCGATGAACATGATCATGCCATAGCGCAGATGCAACGAGACGACGCGCGTGTGATGGCCTTCATTGCCCTCGCGGATGGTATCGGCCCACCAGGCGAACATCACATAGAGAACGATCGCAAGACCGATGAAGAACAGCCAAGGATTGGCAAAATTGATGCCGAGCAGGTGGAATTCGCTGCTCTTGAGATACTGCATCCAGCCGACGCCACCGATGGCCATGATGAAGGCGCCGACCGACGCCAGAAACGGCCACGGGCTCGGGTCGATGATGTGATAATCGTGTTGCGGTTTTGCGTGTGCGTCTGCCATTTTCAACCCCCGAGATTTTCGTCGGCGTCTTGAGTTTTGTCTTTCGTCGTCGCGTCAGGCGCTTTCGCGACTGGCTTGTCCCCGGCGATCGGAAAGAACGTATAGGAAAGCGTGATGGTCTTGATATTCTTCATTTCCGGCACATTCACTATCTCGGGATCGACATAGAAAACAACCGGCATTTCCATGTCTTCACCGGGCTTTAGCGTCGTATCGGTAAAGCAGAAGCATTCGACCTTGTTGAAATATGCGCCAGCCAGATCGGGCGTGACATTGAATGTCGCGCGGCCTGCGGAAGGGACGGAGAAATTGTTGGCGGCGTGATAATTCGCCTGAACCGTTTCACCGATCTTGATTTTGATCTCGCGCTGTTCCGGCGCGAAATCCCACGGCAAACCGCCGGATGTGTTGGCATCGAAGCGGATCGTGATATCGCGGTCGAGGATCGTGTCGGAATACTGATCAACGCGCTGCGTCGTGCCGCCGTAGCCGGTGATCTGGCAAAACATCTGATAGAGCGGGACCGCAGCGTAAGAAGCGCCGATCATACCGCCGAAAAACGCCACGCAGACGCCCGCAACGATACGGTTGCTGCGGTGGTTTCGTGGATCTGGGGATGTCGTCTTCTGTTCGCTCATCTTACCTCACAAAGGTCTGCTTAGGATCGCGGGACCGAATTTCGCGATCGTGGCAATGTAGAAGATGATGACAAGCGCGGCCAAGGCAATGCCGATCGCCAGCGATCGGCTGCGGCGCGCTTTTTTCTGCCGTTCTGTGAGCGTGACCATTTCGTCGTCCTTCATCGCATCAAGCTCCATTGCCGGCGGCCAGAATACGAATAACGACGCTGTCTGCGAGATAGACCGCGAAAATCGCGAAGAGATAGATAAGTGAATATCCGAACAGCGCCTTGGCGGGCTTCATGCCGGTGTCGCCAGCTTCTAGCACCTTCCAGGCATACCAGACAAAGCCGATACCAAGGGCAGCAGCAACAACGCCGTAGACGCTCGACGAGAAGCCGAAGAACCAAGGCAGCACGCCAACAACGGCAACCAGCAACGAATAGACGAAAATCTGCCTGCGGGTCGATTCCGCACCGGCGACGTTCGGCATCATCGGAATGCCCGCGCGCTGGTAATCGTCCGACTTGAACAGGGCCAGCGCCCAGAAATGCGGCGGCGTCCAGAGGAAGATAATGAGGAAGAGGATAACGCTTTCGAGGCTGATGGTGCCGGTCGCCGCCGCCCAGCCGATCATCGGAGGGAAGGAACCGGCAGCGCCACCGATGACGATGTTCTGCGGCGTCCAGCGCTTCAGCCACATCGTATAGACGACTGCGTAGAAGAAGATCGTGAAGGCGAGCAATGCGCCCGAAAGCCAGTTCACCAGCACGCCGAGCGTCAGCACGGACAGCACCGACAGGATGATCCCGAAGGTCAGCGCCTCGCCTGCCTGAATACGGCCGGATGGCACCGGGCGCGATGCGGTTCTGGTCATGATGGCGTCGATGTCTGCGTCGTACCACATGTTGAGCGCACCCGAAGCGCCTGCGCCTACGGCAATCGCCGCAATCGCAATCGCCGCGATGAGCGGGTTCATGGATGCGGGTGCCGCGATCAGTCCGACAAACGCCGTGAACACGACGAGCGACATCACCCTTGGCTTCAAGAGTGCCAGGAAGTCGCCAGCGGTCGCTTCCGACATGCGGAAACGGGCGTCCTCTGCACTATGATTTTCAACAAGGGCCATGCGTAATTCCGATTGTTCCGTTTGGCCAAAACCGCCGGTGAACCGGCGGTTTCGATTTTGGTAAAAAGCTTGCCGTTACTTGATCTTCGGCAACTGTTCCCACTGGTGGAACGGCGGCGGCGAAGGAAGCTGCCATTCGAGCGTGGTCGCACCCTCGCCCCATGGGTTGGCACCTGCAACGCGCTTCTTCGAGAATGCTTCGAAGACACCGAAGAGGAAGATCAGGACGCCAACGGCCGAGATGTAGGAGCCGTAGGACGAAACCAGGTTCCAGCCCGCGAACGCATCCGGGTAGTCGATGTAGCGGCGCGGCATGCCTGCAAGACCAAGGAAATGCTGCGGGAAGAACACGAGGTTGACGCCGACGAACGTGACCCAGAAGTGCGTGCGCGCGATGGCCGACGAGTACATGTAGCCGGTCATCTTCGGGAACCAGTAGTACCAGGCCGCGAAGATTGCGAAGACCGCGCCCAGCGACAGGACGTAATGGAAGTGCGCAACCACGTAGTATGTGTCGTGGAAGGAGCGGTCGAGACCTGCATTGGCGAGCTGAACGCCCGTCACGCCACCAACGGTGAACAGGAAGATGAAGCCGATCGCCCACAGCATAGGCGTGCGCATCGAGATCGAACCGCCCCACATCGTCGCGATCCACGAGAAGATCTTAACGCCCGTCGGAACAGCGATAACCATCGTCGCGAAGACGAAGTAGCGCTGCGTGTCGAGCGAAAGACCGGTCGTGTACATGTGGTGAGCCCACACGACGAAGCCGACTGCGCCGATGGCGACCATGGCATAGGCCATGCCAAGATAACCAAAGACCGGCTTGCGCGAGAAGGTCGAGATGATGTGGCTGACGATGCCGAAGCCCGGCAGGATCAGAATGTACACTTCAGGGTGACCGAAGAACCAGAACAGATGCTGGAACAGGATCGGGTCGCCGCCGCCTTCAGGTGCGAAGAAGGTGGTGCCGAAGTTACGGTCGGTCAAAAGCATCGTGATGCCGCCGGCCAGAACCGGGAGCGACAGAAGCAGAAGGAAAGCCGTGATCAGCACCGACCAGGCAAAGAGCGGCATCTTGTGCAGCGTCATGCCCGGAGCGCGCATGTTGAAGATGGTGGTGATGAAGTTGATCGCGCCGAGGATCGACGAGGCACCGGCAATGTGCAGCGACAGGATCGCAAGATCCATAGCCGGACCGGGCTGACCCGAGGTCGACATCGGAGGATAGATCGTCCAGCCGCCGCCAACGCCGTAAGCGCCCGGAGCAGAAGGAACGAAAGCCGAGATGATGAGCAGCAGGAACGCAGGCGGCAGAAGCCAGAACGAGATGTTGTTCATGCGCGGGAACGCCATGTCAGGCGCGCCGATCATGAGCGGGATCATCCAGTTCGCGAAACCGCCGATCAGCGCGGGCATGACCATGAAGAAGATCATGACGAGGCCGTGCGCCGTGGTGAAGGCGTTGTACATCGACTTACCGGCATCGATGGAGGCATCGCCCCCGACACCGTAAACCATTTCGGCGAGGCCGGAGAAAATCTGGATGCCCGGCTCAGCGAGCTCCCAGCGCATCATGACGGACAGGAAGCCGCCGACGATACCCGCGAAAATCGCGAAGATCAGGTAGAGCGTACCAATGTCCTTGTGGTTGGTCGAATAGACCCAACGCACCCAACCCTTAGGCCGATGATCGTGGTCGTCGTGAGCTGCAGCGGTTGCCATTTTTCGCTCCGTTCCGTTCCCTAATTTCCTTGAACGCGCAATTACTTGCCGGCGTCCGCCACCTTTTCGGTGCCTTCGATTTCAGCCATCAGCGCACGGTTTGCGCCATTCATGTCAGTCCGGGCTGCCGTTTCCCAGGTATCGTATTGTTCCTGGCTCACGACGCGCACGGCAATCGGCATATAGGCGTGATCCTTGCCGCAAAGCTCGGAGCACTGGCCGTAATAGAGGCCTTCCTTTTCAGCCTTGAACCAGGTCTCGTTGATGCGACCCGGAACGGCGTCCACTTTCATGCCGAAAGCAGGCATTGCGAAAGCGTGGATAACGTCGCTTGCCGTGACCAGCACGCGAACCATGGTGTTGATTGGCACGACGACCTCGTTGTCCACAGCCAGAAGGCGCGGATAGCGGGCGACGTCTTCCTTGCCAGCAGCGCCGCGATCGCCTTCATGAAGCATTGCGGAGTTGAAGGAGAGCGGCTCCTCCATCTGGTATTCGTAATCCCAGTTCCACTGGTTGGCGGTCGCCTTGATCGTCAGCTTGGCTTCTTCCTGCGGCGAATATTGCGCGGTCAGAAGCTGGAAGGACGGAACCGCCAGGAAAAGCAGGATAACCACCGGACCAACGGTCCAGATCACCTCGATCAGCGTGTTGTGGCTGGTGCGCGAAGGCACCGGATTGGCGCTCTCACGGAACCGGATCACGCAATAGGCAAGAAGTGCCAGCACGAAAAGCGTGATCGGCACTATGAACCACAGCGTGTAGATCTCGAACCAGGTAATCTGTTCCATGATCCCGGTAACAGCAGGCTGAAACCGCATCTGCCAGGGGTATGGCTGGTCAGCGTAAGCCACGCCGCCGGCCAGGAAGGCGGTCAGTGCAGCAGCGCTTCCAAGAAATTTGTTCATCGCCCTCATCATCTCCCGATTCCCATGCGAGAATGCCGCTGGAATATAGAAAAAACACCGGAACCGGAATCCCGATGGCATATTTTGTGGTTCAAACCATACTCTCTTTGTAACCGCAAGAAAGGAGCGGCGGAAGCCATGCGGCATTTTTGCGCGCAGGAGCGGATCGCACAGACACCGGCTGCAACTGCGAAGCGCGCAAGCGCGCGGTTGAGCAGTGCGTATTTTGCAGGCCGAGCCCTTCCGAAAGCCGTAATTCGGGCAAATTCTCCCTGAAAAGTAAGGAGAAACCCGCCATCCGGCTTTTTCAACTCCGATCTTGCCCTATAAGTATGTCTGTCGTGGACGAATTTGTCCGTGATTCGCAATGGAGTCGTCATGAAACTCAGGCTTTCGAATATATTGGCGAAGACCGCGTTTCTCGCCGCCTTATCTTTCGCGGCTATGCCGGCTGGTGCGCAGGAGCAACCGGCCCAGCCGCCTGCTGCAGCGCCGACTCCGCCAGCAGCCCAGCAGCCGCAACAACAGCAGCAGCCTGGCACGGTGCGCGCGACTCATGGTGCATGGTCGGTGATCTGTGACACGCCAGCCGGTGCAACCGCCGAGCAATGCGTGATGATGCAAAATGTCATCGCGGAAGATCGCCCCGAAATGGGTCTCTCCGTCGTTGTCCTGCGCACTGCCGACAATAAAGCTGAAATCCTGCGTGTGCTTGCACCGCTTGGCGTTCTCCTGCCGAATGGCCTCGGCCTCAATGTCGACGGCAAGGATATCGGCCGCGCCTATTTCGTGCGCTGCTTCGGTGATGGCTGCTATGCAGAGGTCATTCTCGAAAAGCCGCTGCTCGACACGCTGAAAACCGGCACCTCGGCTACCTTCATCGTTTTCCAGACCCCGGAAGAAGGCATCGGCATCCCCGTCGATCTCGCAGGCTTCGGCGAAAGCTTCGACGCTCTGCCGAACTGACACCGCATTGGCGCAGCAGGTGACGGCTCCTACATGTCAGGTGAATGTTCCCGTTTGACCGGAGCATAAGCGTAAACGCGGGCATCGACCTGTCCGCGAAAACCAGTGAGCGTTTCATGACCAGTCTTTTCAGCCAGTTCGACATTTCCGAGGAACGCATCCGGCAAATCGTTGCCGACACGATCAACGGCACAGACGATGGCGAGCTTTATCTGGAATACAGCGAAGCCGAAGCGCTGATGTTTGACAATGGCCGGCTGAAGACTGCCAATTTCAACACCGATCAGGGTTTTGGCCTGCGCGCGGTTGCGGGCGAATCAAGCGGTTACGCCCATTCGAGCGAGCTTTCCGAGCACGCGCTGCTGCGCGCTTCCGATGCCGTATCTGCCATCAAGGGCGGCTATTCCGGCACGCTGGCCGATGCGCCCGCGCGCACCAATCGCCATCTTTACGGCGACGAAAACCCGATCTCGTCGCCTTCCTTCGAGGCGAAATCGAAGCTTTTGCAGGAAATCGACGCATGGCTTCGCGCGGAAGACCCGCGCGTGCGCCAGGTCACGGCATCGCTTGCCGCCTCATGGAAGCATATCGAAATCCTGCGCGCAGACGGCCAGATCGTTCGCGACATTCGTCCGCTGGTGCGCATGAGCATTTCCGTTGTCGTCGGTGACGGCGACCGGCAGGAAACCGGATCATACGGTGCAGGCGGGCGCAAATCTTTCGACGAATTCCTGACCGAAGATAGCTGGAAGTTTGCAGCCGGAGAGGCTTTGCGTCAGGCATTGGTCAATCTGCAGGCGATCCCCGCCCCTGCGGGCACGTTCGACATCGTCCTTTCCAGCGGCTGGCCGGGCGTGATGCTGCATGAGGCCGTCGGCCACGGCCTCGAAGGCGACTTCAACCGCAAGAAAACATCCGCATTTTCGGGACTTCTCGGCACTCAGGTCGCGGCAAAGGGCGTTACCGTCGTGGATGACGGCACGATGCCGGAGCGCCGCGGTTCAATCACGGTGGACGATGAAGGCACGCCTTCGGCGCACAATGTGCTGATCGATGACGGCAAGCTCGTCGGCTACATGCAGGACAGGCAGAACGCCCGCCTCATGGGCATGAAGGCGACCGGCAATGGACGCCGCGAATCATATGCGCACCAGCCGATGCCCCGCATGACCAACACCTACATGACCTCCGGCGACATGACGCCCGAGGAAATCATCGCTTCGGTGAAGAACGGCATATATGCGGTGTCGTTCGGCGGCGGACAGGTCGACATCACCAGCGGCAAATTCGTGTTCGGCTGCACCGAAGCCTACATGATCGAGGACGGCAAGGTCACGCAGCCGGTGAAGGGCGCAATGCTGATCGGCAACGGGCCGGACGCGATGCATCGCGTGACAATGGTCGGCAACGATATGAAGCTCGATACGGGCATCGGCATGTGCGGCAAGGCCGGTCAGGGCGTTCCAGTCGGCGTCGGCCAGCCGCATCTGCGCATGAACCAGATGACCGTCGGCGGCACGCGGGTCTAAAGCTTTGCGTTGCGAACGCATCGTCATTCTCAGCGGCGCAGGCATTTCGGCGGAATCGGGCGTCGATACGTTCCGTGACAAGCATGGCATATGGTCGAAAGTCGATTATCGCGAAGTCGCCACGCCTGAAGGCTTCGCGCGCAATCCGGCCAAGGTTTACGATTTCTACAATCGCCGCCGCCGGGGCTTGCGCGGTGTAAAACCCAACGCGGCGCATGCTGCCCTCGCCCGTCTTGAGGATGAGTTTTCCGGCTCTTTCCTGCTCGTCACGCAGAATATCGACGACCTCCATGAGGGTGCGGGCTCAAAAAATCTTGTCCACATGCATGGCGAATTGAACAGCGGCCTTTGCATCGTGTGCGGGCTGCGCCAGCCCTGGCACGACGACATGTCCATCGATTCGAAATGCAAATCCTGCGACACAATCGGCTTCATGCGTCCAGACATCGTCTGGTTCGGTGAAATGCCTTATGAAATGGAAAGGATCGATGAGGCGCTGTCCTCATGCGACCTTTTCATTTCAATTGGCACAAGCGGCAACGTCTATCCGGCCGCAGGCTTCATAGAAGAAGCGAAGGGTGCAGGCGCGCATACGGTCGAGCTCAATCTTGAACCGTCAGAAGGCTATGATCTATTTGCGGAAACGCATCTTGGACCGGCGACGAAAGTCGTCCCGGATTATGTCAGCCGATTTCTGGAAAGCCGCTAGGGTCAGGACCTATTAACTAGGGTAGCATCGAAAGACGGCGATAAGCCCAACTGCTTCCGAAATGTAATTGGCTAATGTTCGTGGCCGAACGCTTCAAGTCCAAATGACCCCACTCCGAGTTCGAAACGGTTGCAAACCAAGCTTTCGGTTGCTGAAGGCAGTCGCTAAAGCCCCTTTTTGCTACGCGAACTGATTGCCAATTTCTCAACTAGCTTATCAGTGATGGGCTTACTTACCGAGAACGTAACTCCGGTCTTGCTTGCCTTGAGTTTCAAAGAAGCGATCTCGTCTGAATGGGCGGCAATTGCACCCGGGTCGACATATAGACCACATTGTTTACTAAAGGCGGCATAGCCCGCGATGATCGTTTCTTCGATCTGAAATCCGGGCATATCGTATTTAATGACTTCTTCGGCGTCTGGTAGTGCCCGCGATAGCTGTGCACGCAGTTGACCCAACATGACGCGAAACTGCTCCGGCGCGGCGGCTATATAAGCGTCATGGTTATCCTTCTTCGTCATCCCTGACAATATGCCTTTTAGCATGCCCAAAGGCAACAAATGGGGCGCTAAAGCTCTGACGCCACTGTGTGTCTCGGCGCTCCCAGGCTCAGGACCATCAAGGGGATTCACACTTCTCGGCCATCGCCGTCGTCATCTTCTGGACTGGCGCTCAATAAGCCCTGAGCCCAGATCTCAACGCCGCTTCTTCGGCTTTTCGAGCAACGCGACGGCCTCGACATGCGGGGACCAGATGAACTGGTCTACCGGCGTGACGCTTTTCAACTTGTAGCCGCCATCGATGAGAATGCGCAGGTCGCGCGCCAGCGTGACGGGGTTGCAGGATACGGCTGCGACCAGCGGCACATCGGAACGGGCAATCTGCTTGCACTGGTCTTCGGCGCCTGCGCGTGGCGGGTCGAACACCAAGCCGTTGAATGCGTTGAGTTCCTTGAAGGTCACTGGACGGCGGAAAAGATCGCGCTTTTCAACAGTTACGCGCTTCAGCCCGGTCGCAAACCGAAAGCCACGGTCGAGCGCGGCGAGTGCTACGGCATCGCCTTCCACCGCGTGAACCTCTGACGCTTTGGCAAGGCGCAGCGCGAAAGCGCCGGAGCCCGCGAAAAGGTCGGCAACGCGCTTGGCCTTGCCCAGATGTTCCATGACCAGTTGCACCATGACCGCTTCTGCGGTCGAGACGGCTTGAAGAAAGCTGCCGGACGGGATGAACACCGGCACATCGCCGAAATTCACCATAGGCTTGGTGGGCTCGACGATGATCTCGCCATCCATCGAAAGCCGTGCGAAACCCTCGCGAATCACGAATTGCGAGACTTCGAAGCGCTTTTCCTCGGGCAGTTTTCCTGCATCGCTCGCGGCCACATCGAGGCCTGTTTCGGTATGCGTCACCGTCATATGGAAAGATTTGGTCGTGTTGCAGATCTTCGCTGCCAGACCGCGAAGGCGATCAAGTGATGACTCGATCTCCGGCACAATCACCGGGCATTCCTCAATGTCGATGATCTGATGCGACAGCGCCCGGTTGTAGCCGAGCAGCATTCCGCCTTCCGTGCGACGGACCGAAAACACCGCCCGGCGTCGCGAATTTGGCGCGCAGGGTACGGTCGGCGCGATTTCGGCTTCGATGCCTTTGCCGCGCAGCGCGTCATGCACCTTGCCGCGTTTCCAATCGAGATATTCGGAATTTTCCAGATGCTGGATGGCGCAGCCGCCGCAATCGGTGAAATGGCGGCAAGCGGGCGCAATGCGCTGCGGCGAGGCTTCAAGCACGGCGATCAGGTCGGCACGATCCTTGTCGCGCGCCGCCGTGACCGTTTCGCCCGGCAGTGCAAAAGGTATGAAAACCTGCCCGCCCGGCGCGCGCGCAATGCCATCGCCCTGCGCACCAAGGCGCTCGATCTGAAATTGTGTGCTCATCGGTCTTTTACTCCGCCAAGCAGGAATTCTCGGTTTCCATCGCCACCTTCGATGGGCGATGGCGTCAGCGCAACCGCGCGCCAGCCGGGAATGGCATCCAGCCAAAGGCGCAAATCTTCGGCCACAGCATCCGCGGTTTCGGGATTGCGTAAAAGCCCACCCTTGCCGATTGCTTCGCGGCCAGCTTCGAATTGCGGCTTTACCAGAAGAATCGCCTTCGCGCCGGGTTCTGCAAGATCAAGTGCGGGCGGCAGAGCGAGTTTCAGCGATATGAAGCTGACATCAGACACGATGAAATCGATGGTCTTTTCAAGATGCTCACGGGCCAGTTCGCGCGCGTTCAGCCCTTCGATCGAGGTGACTCGCGGGTCGGCGGCAAGCGCGGAATTCATCTGGCCGTGGCCAACATCGATTGCGATGACATGCGCTGCTTGCCGTTCAAGCAGAACCTGCGTGAACCCGCCAGTCGATGCGCCGACATCCAGCGCATTGGTGCCTGCCGGATCGAAACCAAAATGATCAAGCCCGCCCAGAAGCTTCAAAGCCGCGCGCGAGACGTAATGGCGCGCGGGATCATCCACCGTCACAGACGCCGTCTCGACAACATTCTGTCCCGGTTTGGAGGCGACGATGCCATCGACAAAAACCGTGCCACGCTCCACGGCATCGCGCGCCCGTGAGCGGGAAACGAAAAGGCCGCGCGCGACGAGAAGCTCGTCGAGGCGCAGCCTGCGTGTTGCGTGCATTGCGTTCATTGGCCTTCATTGGCGAAAGAGGCGGGCGAAGGCAAGCCCCCGCAACAGCGCACTCAGAACGAGGTGATGCGCAAATTCAGATTATTTTCCGCGATTTCGTTGTTTTCCCGGACTGGACGCTTCGCATGAAGCACACCGCGCCACACGTCTTCCTCGGATAACGGATTGCGAATAATCACGAATTCCGGGGCGCGGCCATGTTCGAAACCGCCGCGTATATCGCCCATTTTGCGCGCGACGATCTCCATCACCGCCCGCTCCAGCTTTCGATCATATTCCGGCTCGGCCTTTACCGATGCCGCAAGCGCAGCCAGAGCAGCCGCGCCCGACAACACAAATCTCATAGATCACTTCCCTGCCCGGCAGGAGTTCTAGCGGGGAAGCGCTAAAATTCGTCCAAGAGACAGGGTTAAAAAATGCTCAGGCTTGAGAGGAAATCTGCGCTCATCTTGCAGCTTCCCATTCCGGGCGCAGCAGCGACATGACAAGTTCATCACGATATTTGCCCCCGAAATAGGCACTACCGCGCGCGATACCTTCAGCCACAAATCCGCTGGCTTCATAGGCTTTGCGGGCACGAAGGTTTTCGGGAAAAACGCCTAGCCAAAGGCGATATGCGCTGGTCTGCTCAAAAACCAGATCAGCCAGAGCGCCAAGCAAAGCCCTGCCGTTACCTTGGCCAGGCTGGCTAATCGCTATCCTCTTGACCAGTGCGACACCCTCCGGCGACGCCCAGTCTCGCACAATGGCGAACCCCAAAGGTTTGTCCAAATCGCTTGCAATAAAATATGCGTACCGACCGTCGTTTAATGCCTCGGCGTGGCGCTCTTCATCCCAGCGCCCGACCAACTCGGCATATCCCTCCAGCCGCTCCGTTTCCATGATGAAGGGAATGTCGGCTTTTGTTGCCCGGACCAACTGGAGAGTAGAAGGCGGATGCATCGCCTCTCGTCAGGCCGTTGCGGATCGCACTGACTGGCCAAGGGCAGCAAAGACCGTGCGCACGATGCCGGCTGAATCCAGCCCTGCATCCGCATACATCTTTTCCGGCTTGGCGTGGTCGGTGAACTCATCCGGCAGCACCAGCGGGCGCACTTTCAGGCCGTGATCGAGCAGGCCTTCGGTGGCCAGGAATTGCAGCACATGGCTGGCGAAACCGCCAACCGAGCCTTCCTCGACCGTGACCAGAACTTCGTGCGAGCGCGCGAGGCGGCGGATCAGATCTTCGTCCAGCGGCTTTGCGAAACGCGCATCGGCAACGGTCGTCGAAAGACCGGCAGCGCCGAGTTCTTCGGAGGCCAGAATGCAATCCTGCAAGCGCGTGCCGAAGGAAAGGAGTGCTACTTTCGTGCCTTCGCGCACGATGCGGCCCTTGCCGATTTCAAGTACAGAGCCGCGCTCCGGCATTTCGACGCCGACGCCATTGCCGCGCGGATAGCGGAAGGCAATCGGGCCGTCATCATAGGCAGCGGCAGTGCGCACCATATGCTTCAATTCGGCCTCATCGGATGCGGCCATCACCACAAAACCCGGCAGCGAGGCGAGATAGGTCGTGTCGAACGCGCCCGCATGGGTCGCGCCGTCGGCACCGACATAGCCCGCGCGGTCAATCGGGAAGCGCACCGGCAATTTCTGGATCGCAACGTCATGGACAACCTGATCGTAGGCGCGTTGCAGAAAGGTCGAATAGATCGCGGCGAACGGCTTCATACCTTCGGTCGCCAGACCGGCGGCAAAGGTCACGGCATGCTGCTCGGCAATGCCGACATCGAAAACGCGGTCCGGGAAAGCATCGCTGAAAAGGTCCAGGCCCGTGCCGGATGGCATGGCGGCGGTGATGCCGACGATCTTGTCGTCTTCGCGTGCTTCCTGAACGAGGCTTTCGGCGAAAACCTTGGTGTAGCTCGGCGCATTGGCCGGTGCCTTGGCCTGCGCGCCGGTGATAACGTCGAATTTGTTGACGCCATGATACTTGTCGGCAGCGGCTTCGGCGGGCGCATAGCCCTTGCCTTTCTGCGTGACGACATGGATCAGCACCGGACCGGTGCCATTGTCGCGCACGTTTTTCAGAACCGGAATGAGATGTTCGAGATTGTGGCCGTCAATCGGGCCGATATGGAAAAAGCCGAGTTCTTCGAAAAGCGTCCCGCCGGTCACATAGCCGCGCGCATGTTCAACTGCGCGGGTAATCGCGCGGTCGACGCGCGCGCCGAGATAAGACGACAGTTTCTTGCCGATCTCGCGGAAGCCCTGATAGGCGCGGCCTGAACCGAGGCGCGCAAGATAGGCGCTCATCGCACCAGTGGGCGGCGCAATCGACATGTCGTTGTCGTTGAGAATGACGATCAGCCGCGCATCCAGCGCACCGGCATTGTTCAGCGCCTCGAAGGCCATGCCGGCCGACATTGCACCATCGCCGATGACCGAAATCACATTGTTCTTGCCGCCCTTTAGATCGCGGGCGACGGCCATGCCGAGGCCCGCCGAAATCGAGGTCGAGGAATGCGCGGCGCCAAACGGGTCGTATTCGCTCTCACTACGCTTGGTGAAGCCGGAAAGCCCGTCTTCCTGCCGCAGCGTGCGGATACGGTCGCGGCGGCCCGTCAGAATCTTGTGCGGATAGGCCTGATGGCCGACATCCCAGATGACGCGGTCGTCCGGCGTGTTGAACACGTAATGAAGCGCAATCGTCAGTTCGACAACGCCCAGCCCCGCGCCCAGATGTCCGCCGGTCAGCGAAACGGCATCGATAAGCTCGGCGCGCAGTTCGGTCGCGAGCTGCGGCAGATCGCTTTCTGAAATGCGCCGGAGGTCGGCGGGAATACGCGCCTTGTCGAGTAATGGCGTCTTGGGCGGCGTGGTCATGAAAACCTCTTGCAGGTCCATAAACCGGCAGGAATTCCACTCGCGATGCTCGGGCGGGTGGTATGCCGGCTCAACAGCTTACAACTGATCTGGTTCGAACGGAAACCATCGTTTCCGCTCGCGTATAGCGGGGATAAGACCTCCGACCTATAAAGTAAATGCGCCCGAATAATGCAATTTGTCGCTAAAACCTGTCGCGGTTCGGTTTTGATAGAATCGGTGGGCCGCTCCAGTTCTTTGTTTCAACGCAATTCCGGACGGAAAACCGCTACACACTTTTCCTGGAATTGCTCTATTCAGGCAGAGGAATGAACTCCTTGTCGTCTCCCGGAACGATGTCGAAGCGACCGGTTTTCCACTCATTCTTTGCCTGTTCGATGCGCTCTTTCGAGGAAGAGACGAAATTCCACCAGATGTGCCGCGGCGAGCCAAGCGATGCACCGCCGAAAAGCATGAAATGCGCACCGCGTTCGCTTTCGACGATGATTTCCTCGCCCGGTTTGAAAACGAGCAGCGTGTCATTGTTGAACCCGTCGCCGATCAACGAAACCCTGCCCTCCAGAATGTAGATGGCACGCTCTTCGGCGGTTGCCGGTATCTTTATGCGCGCGCCGGGCGAAAGCCTGATGTCCACATAAAGCGTATCGTGGAAGGTGGTCACAGGCGCGCGGTGACCTTCGAAATCGCCGATCACCACGCGGCCTTTGACGCCTTCCGCCTCGAATTCCGGCAAAAGCGCGCTGGCCGTATTTTCGAAAACCGGAGCGATTTCTTCCTTGTGGTCGGGCAGCGCCAGCCACGTCTGAAGGCCCGAAATCGACATCGGGCTGCCGCGCAATTCTTCCGGCGTGCGCTCCGAATGCACGATGCCGCGTCCGGCGGTCATGAGATTGACGTCGCCGGGCTCGATGACCATTTCGGTGCCGAGCGAATCGCGATGCCTGATCTTGCCGTCGAAAAGATACGTCACCGTGGAGAGGCCGATATGAGGGTGCGGGCGTACATCGAGTGCTTGTCCGGCGCGCAGAATTGCCGGTCCCATACGGTCGAAGAAAATGAATGGCCCGACCAGCCTGCGCTTGGCGGTCGGCAGCGCGCGGCGCACTTTGAACCCGCCAATATCCTTGGCGTTGGGGATGATCATCAACTCGACCTGATCGCAGGCCAGCGCATCGCCCGGCTCAGGGTCGTTTCCAGGGAAAAAGCTCATGTCCGATCTCCTTCGCGAAACACAACGTCCGCTTTATCGGAAGACTATTCCTGCAGGCAGATCATAAAAAGGCCGGATCGAAGAACACTGCGTTCACAGTACCCGCCGTCTACTCCGCATCCAGCGGTTCGGTGCCGACGGGCTTGCCGTCGCGGCTGAGCCTGATCTTCTCGACCTTGTCTTCGGCGGCCTTCAGGAGCCGGTCACAATGCGCCTTCAGCGCTTCGCCGCGCTCGTAAATCTTGATCGACTGATCGAGCGGAACTTCGCCGCGTTCCAGATCGTCGACGATACGCTCCAGAGCGTCCAACGCCTGCTCGAAGCTCATGGCCTTGATGTCTTCGTTAAGCTGCTCAGCTTCCATAATTTATCCTTTCATCAGGCGTTTGACGTGCGCTGCCACGGAAAACGACAGCCCCTGCAAATCGTAGCCGCCTTCTAGCAGGCTAAGCAGGCGGTTTCCCGAATGGCGCGCCGCGCGGTCCATAAGCTTGCCGGTCGCCCAGTCGAAATCTTCTTCGGTCAGATTGATCTCGGCCAGCGGGTCGAGATGATGAGCATCGAAACCCGCGGAAATAATGATCAGGTCCGGCGAGAAATCATTGATCGCCGGAAGGACGCGTGAATTAAACGCCTCGCGGAAAATGTCGCTGCCTGTTTGCGGCGAAAGCGGTGCATTGACGATATTGCCGACGCCAGCCTCGCTCTTCGCACCCGTGCCGGGATAAAGCGGCATCTGGTGCGTCGAGCAATAAAGCACACTCGGATCTTCCCAGAAGATGTCCTGCGTGCCGTTGCCGTGATGCACGTCCCAATCGATGATCGCAACGCGCTCGGCGCCGTGCTTTTTCTGGGCGTAACGGGCTGCGATCGCGGCATTGTTGAACAGACAGAAGCCCATCGCCGTTGTCTTTTCGGCGTGATGGCCGGGCGGGCGCGATGCGACGAAAACATTATCCGCCTTGCCGGAAAACACATCGTCTACGCCTGCATTGGCAGCTCCAACAGCCGTCAATGCGGCCTCGAAACTCTTCGGGCTGACATAGGTGTCGGAATCGATTTTGACGATGCCCTCTTCGGGAATCGATGCGCGGATCTTTTCCAGATATTCTTCCGGGTGCGCGTAGAGAACCGTCGCCTCGTCGCCCTTCGGGGCCGTCACCCTGTCGAGCGCGATAAAGGGCTCGTCTTCCAGAATGCGCTCGACCGCGCGAATGCGATCCGCCCTCTCGGGATGACCCGAAGGAGTTTCATGTTCGGCAAAGATCGGATGGGAATAAAGCCGTGTGACCATAATTCCGTATAGGCGCAGATGGCCTTTTTGGCCATGCCGCGAACCCCTGCGGTCAACAGTTTTGAGCGATGATGCGCTCTATTTGCCCGGAATCGGCAGATTATCGATCAGCCGCGTCTCGCCAAGCCATGCCGCGACAAGCAGGCGCGCGGGCTCAGTCACGGCATCGAGCGGCGAAAGATCACTTTCAGCGCGCAATTCGAGATATTCGACATTGTGAAAACCGGCGGCGACGATCTTGTCCTTTGCCGCCTCAAGCAAAGGCTCGGCCTTGCCGCCAGAGCCAAGCGCGCCTGCCAGAACTGCAAGTATCTCGGCAAGCCTTGGCGCGATTTCGCGCTCCTCTGGCAACAGACGCTGATTGCGCGACGACAGGGCCAGACCATCCGCCTCGCGAACGGTCGGGCATCCAACGACCTCAATGGGAATATCGAGATCGCGCGCGAGACGGCGCACGACATGGAGCTGCTGAAAATCCTTCTCTCCAAACATCGCGACATCGGCCCCGGTCTGCAAAAACAGCTTGGTGACGACGGTGGCAACGCCATCGAAATGGCCGGGACGGTTGCCGCCGCAAAGACCGGCGCTGACGCCGCTTACCGAAATGTTGGTCGCGAAACCCGCCGGATACACTTCGGAAGCATCCGGCGCATAGAGCATATGCGCGCCGAGAGGGCCGAGCTTTCGGGCATCATCTTCTTCGGTACGCGGATAGGCAGCGAGATCGGCGGCATTGTTGAACTGCTTGGGATTGACGAACAGCGTGACGATAACGCGGTCTGCGCGCTCGAATGCAGCTCGCACGAGGCTCAAATGCCCTTCATGCAGCGCGCCCATCGTCGGTACCACCGCGACCAGCAAACCCTGGGCGCGCCAGCCTGCTACCGCCGCGCGAAGTTCAGCCACAGTGCGAACGATAGGAACGCTCATGCACCACCTGTTTTTGCGGTATCGGCGAATACATGCTGGTCGGACGGGAAAGCGCGGATGCGGACTTCGTCGGCATAAGCCGCAATCGCGGCTTCGGCTTGCTCGCCAAGTTCGGCGTAGCGTTTCACGAATTTCGGCCGGAAATCGGTGAACATACCGAGCACATCGTCGATGACCAGAATCTGTCCGTCGCAGGCAGGCGAAGCGCCGATGCCGATTGTGGGAATCGAAATATTCTCGGTGATGGAGCGCGCCAGCGGCTCGGTAATTTTTTCCAGCACGACCGAGAATGCACCGGCATCAGCCACGGCGCGAGCATCGCGCTCGATACGGTCTGCGGCATCACCGCGACCCTGCACCTTGTAGCCGCCGAAAGTGTTCACCGCCTGCGGGGTCAGGCCGATATGCGCCATGACCGGTATTCCGCGCTGCGTTAGAAAATTGATCGTCGCCGCCATTGTCTCGCCGCCTTCGAGCTTGACCGCACCGCAGCCGGTCTCGCCCATCAGGCGGGCCGCATTGCGAAACGCCTGTTCGGGGCTTTCCTCATAAGAACCGAAAGGCATGTCCACGACGAGCAAAGCGCGCTCGACGCCGCGCTGCGCGGCCTTGCCATGCATGATCATCATGTCCAGCGTCACGCCGACCGTGGAGGGCAGCCCATGAAGAACCATGCCCACGCTGTCGCCCACAAGGATCAGGTCGCAGTGACGATCGACGAGTTTGGCAATCGGCGTGGTGTAGGCGGTGAGGCACACAAGCGGAACACCGCCTTTACGCGCAGCAATATCGGGCGGCGTCAAAGCCTTGACGTTTGTGGAAGCGCTCACGGTTCTCCCTCCCTGAATTTCCGAGGCGGAAGCCATGTCGCATAAATTTGTGCATATGCGAAGGATTTTATCGCAAATGCGAAGAAAATTAAGCCGGCTCTGGAAGCAACCCGGCGAGCATCAGATTGAAGGCAGCGACTGCTTTTTTTGACGTCGCGTATGGATCTTCCGCGTTGGCGATCCATTGTGCGGCGTGGATCGTCGCGCCATTGACCAGCCGCGCCACAGCCTCCGGGTCGACGTCCCGGATGATACCAGCTTCCACGAACTGGCGCAGACTAGTGGCCATAGCCGTAATGCAACTGTTCTGGTTCGGCCATTGATAGGGATCGCCCAGAATCGCTGGGCCATCGCGAAGAATGACGCGCTGTATTTCGGGCTCGAGCGCCATTTCCATATAGACCCTGCACTCGTCCACGAAACCTTGCCAGGAGTCCGCAGCGTTTTCGGAAATCAGTTTCAGGCGCTCGTTCATTTCGCTGTCGATTTCGGCAACGACAGCCTCGAACAAACCCTTCTTGTCGCCGAAATGGTGGTAAAGCGCACCACGCGTCAGCCCGGCGGCGGCGGTGAAATCATCCATCGATGCGTCCGCATAGCCGACCTTGCCGAAAGCCGCCCTGCCCGCGGCGATCAGTTTCGCGCGGGTTTCGGCAATCATTTCCTTGCGTGGTTTATGCGCCATCGAAAATCCTTTACATACGCAACGTATGTTAATTGACATACGCGTCGCATGCAATTATGAAAGACATACGCTACGTATGTAAGTGGTTTCCATCGGGAAATCCAGGAGTGCATGTCATGTCAAATCCCTATGCTGAAATCTTCAAGGTGCCCGGAGCGCGCCGCTTTTCCGCCGCCGGTTTCATCGCGCGCCTGCCGCTGTCGATGATTACGCTGGGCATCGTCACGATGCTGTCTCAGGCGCGCGGCGAATATTGGCTGGCGGGCGCGGTTTCCGCGACTTTCGCCTTTTCCAATGCCCTCATCGCGCCGCAAATCTCGCGGGTCGTAGATCGCTATGGCCAGAGGCGCGTCATCCTCCCGGCAAGCGCAATCAGCGTGATGGGTCTCATCGCCCTCATGCTCGCGACGCGTTATGAAGCGCCAGTCTGGACGCTGTTCCTGTTCGCGTTGCTTGGCGGCTTCATGCCCAGCATCGCTGCAATGGTCCGTGCGCGCTGGAGCGAGATTTACCGCAACACGCCCAAGCTCCACACGGCGTTCGCCTTCGAATCAGTCGTCGACGAAGTCATTTTCATGACCGGCCCGATCATCGCGATCGGCCTGAGCGTCGGACTGTTTCCGGAGGCCGGTCCGCTTGCAGCGACTGTACTTCTCGCCTTCGGCACGGTGCTTTTTGCCGCGCAAAGATCGACCGAACCGCCGATCCACTCACAGGAAGCCAGCGGCGGCTCTTCCGTTATCCGCCTTCCCGTCCTGCAGATCGTCGCACTGACGCTGGTCGCCGTCGGCGCGATCTTCGGCACTGCCGAAGTCACAGCCATCGCCTTTTCCGAAGAGCAGGGCTTCAAGGCAGCCGCCAGCATCGTTCTGGCAAGCTATGCCGCAGGCTCGCTGATCGTCGGGCTGATTTTCGGCACATTGAAGCTCAAAATGCCGCTGGCGATGCAGTTCCTGCTCGCCATCGCGCTGGCAACGCTCACCACCCTGCCCTTGCTGATCGTCAACGGCATTCCGGTGCTGGCAATCGTGCTGTTCTTCGCGGGTGCTGCAATATCGCCGACCATCATCATCTCGATGGGCCTGATCGAGCGCGGCGTGCCTCAGTCGAAGCTGACCGAGGGAATCACCTGGGTAATGACCGGCATCGGCATCGGCATGGCGGTGGGTTCGTCGGCATCCGGCTGGGTCATCGACGAGTTCGGTGCGCGCAATGGCTTCCTGGTGTCGATCGCCGCCGGTTTCCTGGCCTTGGTGATAGCCGCCGCAGGCTACCGTATACTGGCTGCGAAACGGGCAGGATCGCTGCACAGCGCCGTTCCTGCGGAATAAAGAAGTGCGGTTCGCCCTGCCGGAGATATCTTCGTGAACTATTCTTCGTATTTCAAAGACCGCAGAATGCCCGTTTTGGCGATTTATGACGGGACACTTGTAAGTGTATAAGCCGCCATTTACCACCGGCGAACTTTGCCAAGGGGATAGATGGAGCTTCGAAAAATGGCCGTTTTGCAGACGATGCATCTCACACTTACTCCTTGCTGCCCCAGCGACGGCGCTGACTTTATTGACCTTGAGCGTGATCCGGAGGTCATGCGCTTTCTGAACGGCGGATACGCCGTTGACCATGAGCGGGTCGACCCTACCAATGCGACGTTCCTCATGCCGAGGGGAACGGAGCCACACATTTGGACAGCGCGTCGTACAATCAGTGGCGCGTTCGTCGGGTGGTTCGGTTTATGGCCAGAGAGTGGGACGTTGGCCGAACTCGGATATCGCCTGCACCGTATGGAATGGGGTCAGGGGTTAGCCTCGGAAGGAGCCTGTGCCCTAGTCAACTGGGGGTTTCAAAACGCTGGGTACGACAAGATCGTGGCGACCACTATGGCGGTGAACTATGCATCGCGCCGTGTGATGGAAAAAATTGGTATGAGCTACGATCGCACTGTCCATATCGACTGGCCTAATCCGATTCCGGGCAGCGAGCATGGCGAAGTTTGGTATGAGTTGAAGCGCTCAGGAAGTATTTCACATTTAAGTTAGGGCTGGCGGTTCACACGGCTTTTACTCAGAGAATCTCGGTTTTCGAAATGCGGATGCCGAAGCCTTCGAGGCCGACATAGTGGCGCTCACGCGAGGCGATCAGATTGATTGACCCGATGCCGAGATCCTTCAATATCTGTGCGCCGAGGCCGATTTCGCGCCATTCGCTCTCGCGGCGCACCGCTTCTTCATGATGCTCGCCATCTGCCTGCGGACGGTTGCGGGCGGCATGGCCGACGCCGACCGAGCCCTGGCGCAGATAGACGATGACGCCGCGCTTGCGCTCGCCCATCGTCTTCATGATGTCGTCGAGCTTGTGGGCCGTGCCGAAAACATCGGTCACGACGTCTTCGGTGTGAAGCCGCACCGGCACATCTTCGCCATCGCGAATATCACCGAATACCACGGCCAGATGGTGCATGGTTTCCCAAGGCAGCGTGTAGGTGAAAGCCTTCGCATTGCCGCCCGGCGTCTCGATGTCGGATGTCTCGACACGCTGCACCAGCGTTTCCTTGCGCTGGCGATAGGCGATCAGATCGGCCACCGACACCTGCTTCAGCCCATGCTTTTCGGCAAAGCCCTGAACCTGCGGGCCGCGCATCACCGTGCCGTCATCATTGACGAGTTCGGAGATGACACCGACCAGCGGCAGGCCTGCCAGTTTGCAGAGATCGACGGCTGCTTCCGTATGGCCGGAACGCATCAGGACGCCGCCCTCGCGGGCGATCAGCGGGAAGATATGGCCGGGCCGCACGAAATCCGAGCCGCCAGCATTGCCATTGGCAAGATTGCGCACGGTCAAAGTGCGATCGTCGGCGGAAATGCCGGTCGTCGTGCCATGCTTGAAATCGACGCTGACGGTGAAGGCCGTCGTATGCGCCGAATCATTATCGGCAACCATCGGCGCGAGATTCAGGCGCTTGGCGTCCTCGCGGGTCATCGGCGTGCAGACGATGCCGGATGTGTTGCGCACGATGAAGGCCATCTTTTCGGCTGTGCAGTGAACCGCCGCGACGATCAGATCGCCTTCGTTCTCGCGCCCGTCATCATCCATCACGACGACGATTTCGCCGCGTTCGAATGCGCGGATCGCTTCGACGATTTTCTTCTGATCATATGCCATGCGATTGATCCTAGATGCGGCCGGTCTGGCCCCGATGACGCAGATAATGGTCGGCCACGGCGCAGGCAACCATCGCCTCGCCGATCGGCACGGCGCGGATGCCGACGCATGGGTCGTGCCTGCCCTTGGTCATGACATCGACGTCCTTGCCGTCCTTGTCGATCGATTTGCGCGGCGTGAGGATCGACGATGTCGGCTTCACCGCAAAACGCGCGATGATTTCCTGACCGGTCGAGATACCGCCCAGAATGCCGCCAGCATTGTTGGAGAGGAACACCGGATTGCCGTCATTGCCAATCCGCATCTCGTCGGCATTCTGCTCGCCGGTGATGCGTGCAGCCTCAAAGCCATTGCCGATTTCCACGCCCTTGACCGCGTTGATCGACATGAGGTTCGACGCGATCTCCTGATCGAGCTTCGCATAAATCGGTGCGCCCAGCCCTGCCGGAACGCCTTCCGCGACGATCTCGATGACCGCGCCGACCGAGGAGCCGGACTTGCGGATGCCATCGAGATATTGCGTGAAAACGGCAACGGATTCAGGGTCGGGCGTGAAGAACGGATTTTCCGCGTCATTCACGAAATTCCAGTTCCAGCGGCTGCGGTCGATCGACTTTTCGCCCATCGAAATCAGCGCGCCGCGCACCACCATGCCCGGCACCACCTTGCGGGCCAGAGCACCGGCCGCAACGCGTGCTGCCGTTTCGCGCGCCGAAGAACGCCCGCCGCCGCGATAATCGCGCAGGCCGTATTTTACGTCATAGGCGTAATCGGCATGGCCGGGGCGGTATTGCCGCGCGATCTCGCCGTAATCCTTGGAGCGCTGGTCGACATTCTCGATCATCATCGAAACCGGCGTACCGGTCGTCACCATCGTCTCGCCGTCCTCTTCCAGCACGAATCCGGACAGGATTTTCACCTCATCGGGTTCGCGGCGCTGGGTCACGAAACGCGACTGGCCGGGACGGCGCTTGTCGAGATCGGCTTGGATTTCGGCACGGGTGAAGCGGATGCCGGGCGGGCAACCATCGACAACGCAACCAAGGGCTGCACCGTGGCTTTCGCCCCAGGTCGTAACGCGGAAAAGATGCCCGAAAGTATTGTGTGACATGCGAAGATCGGTCCGTCCGGCCCCTGCCGGTCAGGGCGTTCTATTGGCGTTTGTTTCAGTGGTCAAATCGTTAGAAAACATTGACCCGGATGCGCCGCTCGGCAATCCTCATCATAGAGTATGGAGGGACAAGCATGATATCCGGATCGCAATGCCGCGCCGCGAGGGCGCTCATCGAATGGACCCGCGAAACGCTGGCGGCAAAATCCGGTGTCGACCCTGCCATAATCGAGCGTTTCGAGCGTAAGCTCGGCAAGCCGGAAGCAGAAATCGTCCAGGCATTGACGAGCGCACTCGAAGCAGGCGGCGCGGTGTTCATCGCCGAAAATGGCGGCGGCGCGGGCGTCAGGCTCAAATTCAACCGCTCGGAAACGAAGCGGCTCGCCACGCTGGAAAACGAAGGCGGCATCTCGGCCCTCGACGACGTTCAGTAATCATTCGCCCAAACAGAAGAGCTTTTCATTTCAGATAGAGACGCTGGCGGGACAGCGCCCCCCTCTGCCCTGCCGGGCATCTCCCCCACAGGTGGGGAGATTACTCCGTCATCAACGCGCGGCACCAATTGCTGACGTTGCAGAATGAAGGCGGAGAGTGGTGTCGGCCAATCTCCCCACCTGTGGGGGTGAGGAATGGTCCGCGGAGCGGACGAAAAGCCAACGATTTGGCTTTTCGAATGACGAACGCCCGGAGCCATAGCGAAGGGCAGGGTCCGGCAGGACAGAGGGGGGCGCCTCGCGATTCCATCAAAACAGGAACCGCTATAGTTTGAGCGGTAATTTACCGGCTGGCTGCCAGACCGGCAATGATGCCGGAAGCAAGGCCGATCAGCAGATACTGGTTATCCACCTTCACCCATTGCTGGCCGCGACCGGGCTTGCGCAGGCCGTGGCGATGATAATCGCGAACGACGTTCTTGCGCTGCCATGAAGGCACCTGTCCGCCGCGCTTCCAGTGATCACGGCGGGTTTCGTGGCGGCGAACGTCTCGCTTCTGTTCGAAACGCTTCGTGTCCTTGCGCTCGACGTGACGCTGGTTGCCGCTCTTGCGGCTGTTGTCCTGATATTCGCGCTGCGGCACGTAGCGGGACTGGGCTTCAGCGGCAATCGGGGCCGCGATCATGGTGACGGCGAGGGCTGCTAGAAAAATGCGTTTCATGAATTCATTCCTTGTTCAACACCTGAACCCTAGCCCGGGCTGCATGAACGGAAACTGAATGGTAGAATTACGTTTCTGTAATGTTTACAATAATTTATCAGGACCAGAAAAGGCGCTGCATACAGCGTAAGGGTTGTGATCATATGCAGCCACGGTTTGACCGGTCGAAACAATCCTTGAACGGTCGCGCTTTTCTTTTGACATATTTCGGCTGTTTCTGCTTCCTTCCAAGCCACAGAAGAATTCTTGATCCTGCCTCCGACGAGAGGCGGACAAATGACGGGACCGAGGACGATCATGCGTAAGCTTATTTGTACCGCCGCCACCCTTCTCGCGCTTTCAGGCGCAGCATTTGCTGCGGAGGCGGAAGGCCAGATCAAATCCATCGATGCAGATCGCCAGACGATCACGCTTGATGACGGCAAATCCTACAAGCTGCCGGGCGAATTCGACGTGACGTCGCTCAGCAACGGCATGGAAATCCTGCTTGCCTATGATGAAGTCGGTGGCGAGAACCTGATCACGGATATGCAGCTTCCGGAGTAAGTTTCTGGAAGCGATTACCTAGCCTTTCATTTTTTAAATGGAAACGCTGGCGGGACAGTACCCCCTCTGTCCTGCCGGACATCTCCCCCTCAAGGGGTGAGATTACTCCGTCACGCACGCGCAGCACCAATTTTTTGACGTCGCAGAATGAAGGCGGAGAGTTATGTCAGCCAATCTCCCCCCTTGAGGGGGAGATGCCCGGCAGGGCAGAGGGGGGGGTGATGTCCCGCCAGCGTTTCAATCTAAAAAATGAAGATTTTTAGCTAGGGCCGAGGCTAATTTTCGAGGTCGTTCTTACAGCCAGACGGCCTTGCGATCCCGGAACACCAGAATACGATCCTGCGGGATCGATAGGGCGCCGACATCGTTTTCCGGCATGTCGGTTGCCAGACGGATGATCGAACGCATCACGCCGCCATGCGAGACGCATACGGTCGGGCGGTCGAGTTCTTCGAACCATGTCCGCACACGTTCAGTCAGCGTCGCGTAGCTCTGGGCGCCTTCGCCCGGCGGCACGAAATTCCACTTATCCTTGGCGCGCACCGCACTTGCGCCCGGCTCACGCAGATCGAGTTCTTCGAATGTGTAGCCCTGCCACTCGCCGAAATTGATCTCAACCAGCCTCGGATCGGTGCGGTATCCGTCACGCGGCAGGCCCATGTTTTCGCGCACGCGCTCCATGGTTTCGCGCGTACGCTTCATCGGGCTCGATACGAAATCAAACCCCAACGCGTCCCCGATCAGGCCCTTGAGCTTCACGCCATTGGCGCTCGCCTGCGCACGGCCGAACGCGTTCAAATCCGTATCGGCCTGACCCTGGAGGCGGTTTTCCGCGTTCCAGTCAGTCTGGCCGTGACGGATAAAATAAACCTGCGACGCTAAATCAAACGCCACGATCAGTCCTTGACCGTCGAGATGTCGGGAGCGTCCACGGCCTTCATGCCGACGACGTGATAGCCTGCATCGACATGGTGGATTTCGCCGGTAACGCCGCGCGAAAGATCGGACAGGAAGTAGAGGCCGGAATCACCGACTTCTTCCGGCGTCACAGTGCGCTTCAGCGGCGAATTGTATTCGTTCCACTTGAGAATATAGCGGAAATCGCCAATGCCGGACGCTGCAAGCGTCTTGATCGGGCCAGCCGAGATCGCGTTGACGCGGATGCCGCGTGCGCCGAGATCGACGGCGAGATAGCGGACGCTGGCTTCAAGTGCAGCCTTGGCAACACCCATGACGTTGTAATGCGGCATGACTTTTTCCGCGCCGTAATAGGTCAGCGTCAGAAGCGAGCCGCCATCATTGAGAAGCGGCTCGGCGCGCTTGGCGATGTTGGTGAAGGAAAACACGGAAATATCCATCGTACGCAGGAAGTTGGCGTGCGAGGTTTCGATGTAGCGCCCGTCCAGCTCTTCCTTGTCGGAAAACGCGATGGCGTGAACGACGAAGTCGATCTTGCCCCACTTCTTCGCGACATGGTCGAAAACGGCATCGAGGCTTGCCGGGTCGGTCACATCGCAATGGCCAGCAATGTCTGCGCCCAGTTCGGTTGCCAAAGGCTCGACGCGCTTGCGGAAAGCTTCACCCTGATAGGTCAGCGCGATCTCCGCGCCCTGATCGGCACACGCCTTGGCAATGCCCCAGGCAATCGACCTGTTGTTGGCAACACCGAGGATAAGGCCTCGCTTGCCGGCCATAAGGCCCTGTCCTGTCGCCATAGAAACTCTCCCACGAATGGTACAATCGGTTGAAAGCCCTATTGCACAGGCGCACCCTGCCTTCAAGCTTTGATGGCTGAAAGGCTGTTAAGAGGGGTGCGTCAGGCGTCGCGCGCCTTGACCATCAGTGCTTCAAGTTCGGGGTCGCGCTGCTCAGGCAGCATAAGGCGCACATGCACATAGACATCGCCATGCCCGCCTGCCTTTTCCGGCAGGCCACGGCCTTTGAGCCGCAAAACCTTGTCCGAGCTCGACCATGCAGGCACGGCAACCGCAACACGGCCCGCAGGCGTTTCGACCGCAACCTTTTCGCCCAGAACCGCATCGTGAAGCTGGACCGGCAGATCGACATGCAGGTCGCGCCCTTCCACGCGGTAGCGCGGATGCTTCCGGAACCTGATCTTGACCAGCGCGTCGCCCGCACCGCCAATGCCCGGCTCGCCCTGGCCTTTCAGCCTGATCGTCTGGCCATCCTCGACAAAGGCAGGCAGCTTGACGGCGATCTTGCGCCCGCCCGGAAAGATCGCGTTGACCTTGGCAGCGGTCGCGGCTTCCTCGACGGTGATGTCGAGCGTGGCGTTCAAATCCTCGCCCTTGGGCGCGCCGCGCTGCGCGCCGGCACCCCTGCCGCCACGCGCCTGCTGCGAAAACGCATCGCCGAAGATCTGGCTGAAAATATCGCTGTTCTGGTCGCCGAACGGGCTTCCGCCGCCGGGGCCGGAGCGAAATTCGAAATGTGAGGCACCGGGGCCGCCGCGCTGCTGGCGAAAGCCTGCGAACGGGTCGCCACCCGCGGCATTTTCGAAACCGGGAAAGCGCGGCTTGCCTTCGGCGTCTATCTCGCCGCGGTCGAACGCCGTCCTCGACTTTTCATCACCGAGAATTTCGTAAGCCTGATTGGCCGCAGAAAAGCGATCCTTCGCGTTTGGATCGTCGGGATTCTGGTCCGGGTGGTATTTCTTTGCGAGCTTCCGGAAAGCCGATTTGATTTCTTTGGCCGAAGCGGTTTTCGCAACGCCCAGCACTTCATAGGGATCGCGCATGCTGTCTGCCTGTCGAAAAAGCGGGATTTCGTTGATCGTTGAGCACTATATGCGCCCGACTAGGAAGAAATTCCAGTGCGAAACCGGGTTTCAGGCCATTACAATGGTTGGAAAGCCATCATTCGCCAAGCACCCTGCCCGGCCAGACACGCCTCGCCCTTGTAGAGATTGATGCCGTCAAAACTCTCGCGTGACGTGGTGAAACGGCGGCAAACAGTGCCCTGTTCCTTGTGCTCGACAAGCTCGGTTATCGTGCCGCGCGAGCCGGTGTTCGTGTTGGCCCATGGCAGCGCGCCGGACATGCCCTCGACATCGACCGAGGAGACGGCGTTGCGAATCGTCATCTCGTCGGAGAAACGCTCGGTATCGGTGGGGGTCTGCGATTCGGTCTTGATATCACCGGTGAGGATCGAGCGATCGACTTCTGCTTTTTGCAGGCTGAAACCACCCACACCGCAGGCGCACAAAGGCATTGCCAGCAGGATCAGTAAGGCGGCGTTCGCAAAATGACGCCTCTGAAGCGCTTGCGCATTGCGCGACAATCGGCAATCTCCCGGGAAGAAACTCTAAAGCGTGGATACTATGGCCGGGATAGCGTTAACAAGCAGTGACTTCACGCAACGCGAAGAACCTTTCGGCCTGTTTGCCGAATGGCTTGCGGATGCGACCAAAAGCGAGGTGAACGATCCAAACGGCGTGGCGCTCGCCACCGTCGATACGGACGGCCTGCCGGACGTGCGCATGGTGCTGCTCAAGGGTTTCGATGAGCGCGGCTTCGTCTTCTACACGAATTTCGAAAGCGCCAAGGGCCGCGAAATACTCTCGACCATGAAGGCGGCCATGTGCTTCCACTGGAAGTCGCTGCGGCGGCAGGTGCGACTGCGTGGCGCAGTCGAGATCGTCACCGACGAGGAAGCGGACGATTATTACAAGACGCGCCCGCGCGGCAGCCGCATCGGCGCATGGGCCTCAAAGCAATCGCGCCCACTGGAAAGCCGCTTCGCGCTGGAAAAGGCAGTTGCCGAATACACCGCGCGTTATGCCATCGGTGAAATCCCCCGCCCTGCACACTGGTCCGGGTTCCGCATCGTACCGCAGGAAATCGAATTCTGGCACGACCGCCCATTTCGGCTTCATGACCGTGTCGTCTTCACCAGAAACGCCAACGAAAGCTGGGAAAAGGCGCGGCTTTATCCCTGAAGCCATTCGTTCTTAAGTTGAAACGCTGGCGGGACAGCGCCCCCCTCTGTCCTGCCGGACATCTCCCCCACAGGTGGGGAGATTACTCCATCATGAGCGCACGGCACCAACCACTATCGTTGCAAAATGAAGGCGGAGAGAGTTGTGTCAGCCAATCTCCCCACCCGTGGGGGAGATGTCCGGCAGGACAGAGGGGGGCGCCTCGCGATTTTCCGTCAAACAGGAAGCGTTCTAGACTTTCACGACTTTTTGCGTGTCATGAAGGCGGTCAAGGCGGCGCGGGCCTCTTCCGAGGTCAAGCGTTCGCGGAAATGTTCGCCTTCCAGTTCGATCCGCTTGACGAGTTCCTCGCGCGGTCCGCGGATCAGATCGCGTGCGATCTTCAACGCTTGCGGCGGCTTGGCAGCAATCATTTCGGCAGCGCCGAGAACAGCGGCTTCAAGCGCATCTTCCGCCACGACATCATAGATCATACCGCAATCGCGTGCCTTTTCCGCGGTCAGCCCTTCGCCTAGCCCCAGCATCGCGAAGGCACGCTGGTTGCCGATCAAATTGGGAAGGAGCAGGCTGGACCCCGCTTCAGGCACAAGACCCAGATCGACGAACGGCGTCTTGAAGACGGTACGCGGCGTCGCGAAAGTCATGTCGCAATGCAGGTGAAGCGTCGTGCCAATGCCCACCGCAATGCCGTCAACGCCCGAAACCATGGGCTTTTGCGCATTGGCAAGCGCCCGCAGGAAATCCCATACCTCATTTCCGCCCTCACCGCCGATGGCGATGGCCATGAAGTCGGCCAGATCGTTGCCCGCGGAAAATGCGCCCGGCACGCCCAGAAAAACATGCGCCCGGATTTCAGGATCGGCATCCCCGGAAACGAGTGCGCCAGCGATCGTGGAGTACATGGCGCGCGTGATCGCGTTCTTCTTGTCCGGCCTGTTGAGCCGAATGATCTGAACGGCACCGCGGCGCTCGATAAGAATGTGTTCGCTCATCGGATCACCCGTTCAATAATGTTGCAGCGGCAGCGTTCAGGCTCTGCGAGCCGCCGATGACGCGTTCTTTCAGAGCGCGCGTCTCGCCGACGATGTTTTCGGCAAAGAAACGGCACAGCGCTATGCGGCTTTCGCCTGCATCGGCCACCGCACCCTTGGCCAGATACGCTCCGCCAGCAGCCAGTGCGAACAGCCGCAGATAAGGCGTTGCGCCGGCAAGCGCCCTATCGCTTTCGCCGTCGCCGAGCGCTTTTTGCAGGAATGCCGTCGCCTCCGTGAAATCGTCGAGCGCGCTTTCGAGATTGCGCGCCGTGAGACCGAAGCCTTCACGGTTCGAGGTGCGGATGCTTTCTACGATGTCAGCCAGTTCGCCTATATAGCCAAGGACATGCTCGCCGCCGGATTGCGGCAGCTTGCGAGCGACCAGGTCGATCGCCTGAATGCCGTTCGTGCCTTCATAGATCGGCGCGATGCGCGCATCGCGGTAAAGCTGGGCGATGCCGGTTTCCTCGATGAAGCCCATGCCGCCATGAATTTGCAAACCAAGCGAGGCAACATCGACGCCGACATCGGTCGGGAACGCCTTGGCGACCGGCGTCAAAAGATTGGCACGCTCCTGCCAGTGTTTTGCCTCGTCGCCTTCGGTGGCCTTGGCCATGTCCGTGGCGTGGGCGCAGGAATAGGTGATGGCACGCGCAGCCTGCGTCAGCGTCTTCATGGTCAGAAGATTGCGCTGCACATCCGGGTGATGGACGATCGCGGCCATGCCGTCGCCCTTGTTGCCGGACGCCTTGCCCTGCTTCCTGTCCTGCGCGTAGGCAAGCGCCTTCTGATAGGCGCTTTCTGCCACGCCGACGCCCTGCATGCCGACAGCCAGACGCGCATTGTTCATCATGGTGAACATGCAGGCGAGGCCCTTGTTTTCCTCACCGACCAGCCAGCCAATCGCGCCCGGTTCGCCATCTTTCGCGAAGCCATCGCCATAGATCATGGTGCAGGTGGGCGAACCGTGAATACCGAGCTTGTGCTCCAGGCTTGCGCAGAACACATCGTTGCGGCGTCCGAGCGACCCGTCTTCGTTGACCAGGAATTTCGGAACCAGAAACAGCGAGATACCGCGCGTTCCAGCGGGTGCATCAGGCAGACGCGCCAACACCAGATGAACGATATTGTCGGTGAAATCCTGCTCGCCATAGGTGATGAAAATCTTCTGCCCGAAGATGCGGTAGGTGCCGTCATCGGCGCGCTCGGCGCGGCTGCGCAAAGCTGCAAGATCGGAACCAGCCTGCGGCTCGGTCAGGTTCATCGTGCCCATCCATTCGCCCGATACGAGCTTTTCCAGATAGGTTTTTTTCAATTCATCGGTGGCGTGCTTTTCGATTGCATCGACGGCGCCGATCGTCAGCGTCGGCCCCAGTGCAAAGGCCATCGAGGCGGAATTCCACATTTCGAGCGCCGCGACGCCCAGCATTGCCGGAAGCGCCTGTCCGCCAAACTCCTCCGGCCCCTGCAGCGCATTCCAGCCGCCGCCGATCCAGCGATGATACAAATCCTTCCAGCCGGGCGGCATGGTGACTACGCCATCCTTCAGGACCGCGCCATGCTCGTCGCCTGCCTTGTTGAGCGGCGCGATCTCGTCGCTGGCAAAACGCCCGGCTTCTTCGAGGATGGCATCTGCCAGATCTTCCGTGAGTTCGCCGAACTTTCCCGCCTCGATGGCAGCCTTGAGGCCAGCCACTTCCTTCAACGTGAATGCAATCTCTTGGACGGGTGCGCGGTACATTTCGGATAACCTCCCAGAACTCGAAAATTAGAGCATCGGACCGAAAAGTGGTCACCGGTTTTCGGATTATTCCGATGCTCACTCAAAGTGCTAGATCGTCCTTTGTGCGTCCAATAGGACGCACGGCGATCTAGCGGACGACACTAATCGCCTTTATCGCGTCGTGAATAGCTACTTTTTACGTAAACGTCAAAAATTGATTGGATTGGACAGGCTACAAACAAATGAAGCCTGAGGCGGAGGGCACATTGCCGACCATACCCGCTTCCGATCCGTTCGAATTCAAATAGGCTTTTTCGAAACGCAGCAGATGTGAGGCTGAAAAAACGCTGGCAGGACAGCCCCCCCCCTCTGTCCCGCCAACGTTCCATTAAAAATGAAGGATACGACTTCCCAACCCGGAATAGGAAACCCGTGGTCAGCTTTTCAAGCCAACGACGTCCCCGTCTTCCTTAGTGAAAGAGCCGATGTCACGTTCAAGGAGCGACAGCACCTTTTCTGAAGGCCGCGCAAGCACTGCCCCTTTTCCGGTCACGACGACTGGCCGCTCGATCAGGATCGGGTGCGCAATCATGAAGTCGATGATCTCGTCATCGCTCCATTTCTCATTGCCAAGGTCCAACTCCTCATAGGGCGTGCCCTTACGCCGCAAAAGCGCGCGCGGGGTCATGCCCAGAAAGCCAAGCAGTTCGATCAATTTTTCGCGCGAGGGCGGCGTCTTCAGATACTCGATAACCTCCGGCTCCTCACCGGATGCGCGGATCATCGCCAGCGTGTTGCGCGAGGTGCCGCAAGCCGGGTTGTGGTAGATCGTAACCTTCACCCGCGCTGTTCCCGCTCGATTGCGCGCCAGCCTATGTCGCGGCGGCAGAAGCCTTCCGGCCAGTCGATCGCATCGACGGCGCGATAGGCGTTTTGCTGCGCCTCGCCAACCGTCTTGCCCGTCGCCGTGACATTGAGAACGCGGCCGCCATTGGCGACAAGCGCGCCTTGCGACAGAGCCGTTCCAGCATGGAAAATCTCGACGCCATTCGCTGCTGCTTCATCAACGCCTTTTATCACCGAGCCTTTTTCAGGCGTCGCGGGATAGCCCTTCGCGGCCATGACCACGGTCAAAGCAGGCTCGTCGCGCCAGCGAACCGACATATGGCCAAGCTGGCCATCGGCAGCAGCTTCGAGCAGGACAAGCACATCGTCTTTCAGTCGCATCATCAGAACCTGACATTCAGGATCGCCGAAACGCACATTGTATTCGATGAGTTTCGGAGCCCCTTCGGAAATCATCAGGCCGACGAACAGCACGCCGGAAAACGGCATGCCCATCTCGGCCATGCCGCGCATGGTCGGCTCGACGATCTCGGCCATGGTGCGCGCGATAACCGCCTCCGACATGACAGGAGCGGGCGAATAAGCGCCCATGCCGCCGGTGTTCGGGCCGGTATCGCCCTCGCCGACGCGCTTGTGGTCTTGCGCCGTGCCGAAAGGCAGCGCGGTCTTGCCGTCGCAGAGGCAGAAAAAGCTGGCTTCCTCGCCGCTCAGAAACTCTTCGACCACAACTTCCGCGCCCGCACCGCCAAATGCGCCTTCAAAGCAGGCATCGATCGCTTCCAGCGCCTCGCTCTCGGCCATCGCGACGGTAACGCCCTTGCCCGCGGCAAGACCATCGGCCTTCACGACGATAGGCGCGCCGTACTTTCGCACATAGTTTTTTGCGGTTTCGGCATCGGTGAAGCGGCCATAGGCACCGGTCGGTATGTCGTATCTGGCGCAGAAATCCTTGGTGAAGCCTTTGGAGCCTTCAAGCTGGGCGGCGTCTTTCGAGGGGCCGAATACTTTTATGCCCGCTGCGCGCAGATCATCGGCCAGACCGGCGACGAGCGGACCTTCCGGCCCGACGACCACCAGGCCGATTTCCTTTTCCTTCGCAAAAGCAACCACCGCTTCGTGATCGGCAATATCGAGCGCGACGCATTCGGCTTCTTTCGCAACACCGGGATTGCCGGGTGCCGCGTAAAGTTTATCCAGCAGCGGAGAAGCGGCGATCTTCCAGGCGAGTGCGTGTTCGCGTCCGCCTGAGCCGATGAGAAGTACGTTCATTCCGGGCAACCTCGAGGAAAAGCTGAAAATCCGCCCCTCCGCTATGGAAGATGCCGCTCCGGGTCAAGCCATCGTGATTTGAACCGATTAGAAACTGTATTTTTCCCGCTGGACGAGTGTCACGAAAATATTGCACATAAATGCGGGTTGGGAGAAATTAGTGCCTATCGCAATACGTCTTGCAGACGATTCCTATTTCGACGCCATAACGACCTGTGATTTCAGCTTTGAAATCAAAGGCGCGTTTGTTCCAGAATTTTCTAAAACGCTCCATGAGTGGGCCGTCGTGCCGGCCGTGACGCAATGGAAAGATTATGGCATCGATATCGAGGATCTTCGCGATCACATCTTTTCGGATGACAGCGCGTTGTTCACGGGCGAAATCGACGGCAGGCCTGCCGGGCATATTGCCATCGCCCGAAACTGGAACGGCTACGCCCGGATCGAAGACATCGCCGTCGATGCCAAGAGCAGACTGAAAGGTCTCGGCAAGGCGCTGATGGACACGGCTGCCGAATGGGCGCGCGAAAAGGGTCTGGCCGGCCTGATGCTGGAAACCCAGAACAACAATATGGCGGCCTGCCGTTTCTATCAGCGCTACGGTTTCTCGCTCGGCGGCATCGACCGCTATCTCTATCGCGGAATTGCACCGGAGACCGATGAGATCGCGCTTTTCTGGTATCTGCATTTCGGCCGTTGAGAAGCCGCTGATCCGGCTTGACGCGTAAGCGCCCGGCTGGCACGTCAAGCCATGGAAGATATTCAAACGAGAGAGGCTCAGGGACGCGTCGCAGACGCGCCGACCGGGCATTGGGTTTACCGGGCATTGCCGCGCTGGCTGTGGCCTTACGCGCAGCTTGCACGCTGGGACAGGCCGATAGGCTGGCAATTGCTGCTCTGGCCGTGCTGGTGGGGCGTGGCACTCGCCGCAATCGCGTTCGCGCGACCGGAAGACGCGCTGATGTCTCTCCTGCCCTCGCCCTGGTATCTCGTGCTGTTTCTGATCGGCGCCATCGCCATGCGCGGAGCGGGCTGCGCCTATAACGACATTGTCGACTATAAGATCGATGCGGCGGTGGAACGGACGCGTTCACGCCCGCTGCCATCCGGCCAGATCACCAGGAAGCAGGCATGGCTTTTCGTCGTCCTGCAGGCGCTGGTCGGCCTACTGGTGCTGCTGCAGTTCAACAGTTTCGCCATTCCGCTGGGGCTGTGCTCGCTGATTATCGTCGCGGCCTATCCGTTCATGAAGCGCTTTACCAACTGGCCGCAGCTTGTGCTTGGCCTCGCCTTCTCATGGGGCGCGCTGATGGGTTGGGCTGCTGAATTCGAAGACGTCGATGGCGCAGCCTTCCTGCTCTACGCAGGCTGCATCCTGTGGGTGATCGGTTACGACACGATCTACGCGCATCAGGACAAGGAAGACGACGCGCTGGTCGGCGTGGGGTCCACCGCGCGACGGTTCGGAGACAATACAAAGGCGTGGCTGGTCGGGCTTTACGGCGGCGCGCTGGTACTTTTCGCGCTTGCCTATGCGGCGGCGGAAGCGCCCATGCCCGCCCTTGCCGGACTTGCCGCTGCCGGCGCGCATATGGCGCGCCAGATCGCCGTGCTCGACATCAACGATCCCGACCAGTGCATCCGGCTTTTCAGATCCAACAATCAGGTTGGCTGGATGATCTTTCTGGGACTGATCGGCGGCGGCTTGTGGGTCGCCCTCAAGCCGCTGATCTAGAATTCAGGTCAGGACGTGCCGAAATGGCCGTTATCGAGAACCGGAAGCGCAGAGAACGGCCATTTGCAGGCCGTCCTCACCTGAATTATTAATCGCGGGCGATGATCTCTTCGCCGCCGACTACCAACCGCATGCCGAGATCGCCGGATTTACGGCGAGCCAGAAAGCGCGGGCGGCGGCGGACGGCTTCGCTGCCCTTGCGGCGCGGCGCAGGCGATGCGGCCTTGATGGCGGCACTGAGCGATTCTTCCAGTGTACGGGCGACGCCATCGGCCTCGATCAGCAGCATCTCCAGACCGTAGGCTTCCGACCATGCGCGCCAGTCTGCAGCGACGTCTTCAAGATTGTGTGCCACCAGCAACGGAACCGAGAGCATCGGGTCGCGGTGGTGCAGTTCCAGCGTGACGGTGACATTGCCGTCGCCATCTTCCAATGCGCGGGCGGCAACGCCGCGGAAGGCGTTTGCCGGCAGCACGACGGTCGCCGGCAGGCCGCTCTTTTCCAGAAGGCGGCGCACGGTCGCGCCACGCTGATCGATCGTGAAGGTAACGTCTCCGTAGCTGTCACGCGTGGCGTAAGTGACCATCTGCGGCAGACGGTAAGGGTCGAGGCGCATGTTGCGCCCCGCCCAGACTGGCTTCAGTCCGGTGTTCATCGTTATTGTGCCTTCCTGTTATACTTTCGAGAGCCGGTTTTCCGGTCTCCCTGAACCGGTTTTCCCGGCCTCTTTATAGGAAGGACTGTAGCGGGCGGACCTTACCGGCCCTCTTAAAAAAGTCGGTTAAATTTTCCTGATCTCTCAAATGGTTATCGGAATCCGACCAGCCACAAGATGTTGTAAAGATGTGTGAAGGATGGGTGAATGATCGCCGTCTTGGGCCAAGGCAGCGAAGCAGAGGTATACGGGATGACGCTGCTCCTAGACGGTTCCTGTTTTGATGGAATCGCGAGGCGCCCCCCCTCTGTCCTGCCGGACATCTCCCCCACGAGTGGGGAGATTGGCTGACAAAACTCTCCGCCTTTTCATTCTGCAAAGTCAGCGATTGATGCCGTGCTTTAAATGATAGAGTAATCTCCCCGCCCGTGGGGGAGATGTCCGGCAGGACAGAGGGGGGCGCTGTCCCGCCAGCGTCTCTATTTAAAAATAACGGCCTCTAAATAAGCTTACCCGGATTCATAATTCCCGCCGGATCGAAGGCCGTTTTCACGCGGCGCATCAGGTCGATGGCGACAGGCGGGGCGGTGGCGAGAAGTTCGTCGCGCTTCATCTGGCCAATGCCGTGCTCGGCCGAAAAGGAACCGCCAAGTTCTCGCACCACGGTATGCACGGCATCGTTCATCGGGCGATAGAGATCGAGAAAGCCGCGGCTGTCCGCGCCTATGGGCTGCGAAATGTTATAATGCAGATTGCCGTCGCCCATATGGCCGAAGCAGACGATGCGCGCCTGCGGGCTGACCGAGCGCACCGCCTGCTCACCGCGCACGATGAACTCCGGGATGGACGCGACAGGCACGGAAATGTCGTGCTTGATAGATGCGCCTTCGGGCTTCTGCGCGCCGGAAATCTCCTCGCGCAGACGCCAGAAATTTGCTGCCTGACCGAGACTTTCCGCAATCACGGCATCGTCCATCAGGCCCGCTTCCAGCCCTTCGGTAAGAATCTCCTCGATCAGTTGACGCGCATCTTCCGCCGAGCGGCCCGATGAAATCTCGATCAGCACATTCCACGCCGAAGGGGTCGCCAACGGGCGAATATTACCCAGGACGTGCCTCACGGAAAACTCGAGCGCGAGATCGGTAATCAGTTCGAAGCCGGTCAGGTTGCTGCCTGCGCGATCTTCCGCAAGGCTGAAAAGCTTCAGCGCATCTTCCGGCGAGGCAAGCCCGACCCACGCCACTTCGCGGCCGCGCGGCTTTGGCACCAGCTTCATGACGGCGGCGGTAATAACGCCGAGCGTGCCTTCCGCGCCGACGAACAGGTTCTTCAAGTCGTAGCCGGTATTGTCCTTCTTCAGCTTTCGCAGATCATCGAACACCTCGCCCGTCGGCAACACGACTTCGACGCCAAGGCAAAGCTCGCGCGCATTGCCATAGGCCAGCACCCCCGTACCGCCCGCATTGGACGATAGGTTGCCGCCGATCTGGCAGGAGCCTTGAGAACCAAGAGACAGCGGGAACAGCCGGTTAGCCCCGTCCGCCGCCTTGTGCAGATTATCGAGGATGACGCCTGCCTCGACCGTGATCGTGTTCGACAAAACATCGATCTCGCGAACGCGGTTCAGCCGCGACAGCGAAAGCACGATCTCGCTGCCGTCGCGATGCGGCATCTGCGCGCCGACCAGCCCGGTATTGCCGCCCTGCGGCACGATGGGCGTGCGCGTTTCCGTGGCAAGGCGCATGATGGCGCTGACTTCTTCGACGGTTCCCGGCCGCAGAACCAGCGGCGAGACGCCCGGAAACAGCCCGCGCTGCTCGACCAGAAAAGGGGCCTTGTCGGCCTCGTCGCGCACGGCGTAATTTTCACCGACGATTACTGCGAAGCGATCGAGAAGTGCGGCATCCATACTCATATTTCCTCCGAAACTATAGATGGCGCGGTGCGGCGGCGCGCGAAAGCCGGTCGTTTATCGCCTCGCCCAGCCCTTGCGTGGGCACCGGCTCGACGGCAATTCCCGAAGCGCCTGAAGCATCGAGCTCGCGCATATAGGAAAACAGATTGGCTGCGGCCTCGCGCAGATCCGCCCGTTCGGACAGGTTCAGAAAGGCGGCGGCCTTTTCGGCACCCAGCGCGCGCGTTGGCCCAAATCCCAGAAGCGCCTCATTGGCGGAGACCTCCACCGCGCCAAGCCGCACCGCTGCGCGGGGCGCATAATGCGAGGCCAGCATGCCGGGCGCTTCGATCTTGCCGCCGGTTTCGCGCAGCAATGGCAGGCCGGTGACTTTTTCTATGTCTTCCGCCGCAACGCCGCCTGGACGCAGAAGATAAATCTGTCCGCCATCCACTTTCACGATGGTCGATTCGACCCCGATCGGCGTCGCGCCGCCATCGACGATCAGCTTGATCTTCGGCCCTAAGTCGGCTTCCACAGCCGCAGCACTCGTTCCAGTGATGAGGCCGGAGGAATTGGCGCTGGGCGCGGCCAGCGGCCTGCCGAGAGCGGCGATCAATTCGCTCGAAAAGCCGCGCGGCATACGCACGGCGAGCGTATGGAGGCCTGCGGTCGTGAGAGGATGAACCGTGGCATCGTCTTTCAGCCGCAGCACAAGCGTCAGCGCGCCGGGCCAGAAAGCCTCGGCCAAAGCGCGCGACACCTCATCGAAATGCACCAGCCTTTCGGCCATCGCCATGTCCGAGACATGCGCGATCATCGGGTTGAAACGCGGCCTGCCCTTGACCTCGAAAATGCGTGCAACGGCTTCGCCATTGGTCGCGTCGCCCGCCAGCCCGTAGACCGTTTCTGTGGGAACTGCGATCACATCGCCCGACCCAAGCAGGGTCAAGGCCTCGTCCATCGCTTGTCCAGGTTCCAGTATTTTTGCCACTTGTCCGCGCCGCCAATTTTTGAGGTTTCTGACTATATCGCCCGGCCCTTCGCGGCAAGCGGCGCGAAAATGCAGATCGTTAAAATGCGACCTATTCCTGCAAACCGAAATCAACCTCGTCACGCTACCAACCATGACTATCTAGGCGGGGCGGGACTTTTATGAAATTTGGAATCATGTGCGTGTTGCTCACTGCAACATGGGGCAGCGCGCAAGCGTCATCCATTATTACCCTTGGAGCATCGGAAGCTGGTACGACATTGGAGCGCAGCTCCATCGTCACGCTTGGCGAACCGGCATCTGCCGCAAAACACGATGGCGCGAAAAAGCAGGCTCGGCGTCCGGGTTCGCTGCCTACGGTTTTCCGTGGTGAGGTGGATGTGCCAGCGGTCTCGCAAGCGTCCGCCAAACGCGCACCAGCAGCAGTGGCCGCAACTGTGCCGGGAAACGACAAGGCTTCACCGCCTCCGGCCCCCGCGCAGATTCCGCTTTGAGCTAAGGGCTCTTTAACGAGACATCACCCCCCTCTGCCCTGCCGGGCATCTCCCCCTCAAGGGGGGAGATTACTCTGTCATAAAAGTGCGGCACCAATCGCTAACGTTGCAGAATCAAAGCCGAGCGCTGTGTCAGCCAATCTCCACCCTTGAGGGGGAGATGCCCGGCAGGGCAGAGGGGGGTGTCTCGCGATTCCGTTAGAACAAGATCGCTTTAACCCGCTATTTTGGAAAAGTCCGCGACCTGATCGGTAGCAGCGCGAATGCGGGCGAGCAGAGCCAGACGATTGGCGCGCACGGCCTCGTCGTCGTCGTTTACGAGAACGCCTTCGAAGAATGAATCAACCGGCTCACGCAACACGCTAAGTGCGCGCATAGCAGCGGAAAAATCTTCATTCTGAATCGCTTGCGCTGCTTCGCTCTCGGCCTGGTTCACCGCTGCGAACAGCTTTTCCTCGGCACCCTCGCGGAACAGCGAGGCATCGACGGCATTCGCAACGCGCGTGCCCTTCTTTTCCTCGGCAGCAAGAATGTTTGCCGCACGCTTGGTGCCCGCCAGCAGGTTCTTGCCGTCGTCGGTGGAGAGGAAAGAGCCAAGTGCCTCGACGCGCCGAACGATTGCGAGGAGGTCGTCGTTCTGGTTCTGAACCGCGCCTTCGCTCTGCGATTTGCCAATCTCCCCACCTGTGGGGGAGATGCCCGGCAGGGCAGAGGGGGGCAACGTAGAGCGCCCACCTTTTGTGGTCTCAGCAATCTGATCGGGTTGAGATGCTGGCGGGACAGCGCCCCCCTCTGTCTGCTTCGCAGACATCTCCCCCACAGGTGGGGAGATCGGGCGCGAACCCGTCGCCAGCACCGCATCAATCAGATCATGCCGCGCACCCTGATCGCGGAGATAGACTTTCAGACGGTCGTGGAAGAAGGAGATAAGGTCTGAACACAATGTCGCAAAAGCTAAATCAACTTTTGCACTGACATAGCGATGCGTCGCGATCGCGTCTTCATGATCAATCTCTCCGTCTTCTCCCCAGTCGTAGCTATCTATGGAAGCCTTGTCCGAATAGACCAGCATCATGTCCAAGGCGCTGTCGTAATCCCCATCAGAAATGTACCCGCGAACTATAGCTCCCCACGGCGATGCTTCTGCCGTCCTAGACAGCTCTTCCTGCCACTTTGGGTCATCATAAAGGTCGCTAAGATTCTGCCTCCACTCTTGCAATTTGGACAATTTGCCTTCGTCCCAACAAGAAGACAGCAGTGCCGATGCCTGTTGGCCAAAAATATTGGTTAAAGAGGCACGAGCGTCATTCTCGACCAAAATCCGAACCACACCCAACGCCGCGCGTCGCAGCGCATACGGGTCTTTCGAACCCGTAGGCTTTTCGTCAATAGCCCAGAAACCCACCAGCGTATCAAGCTTATCAGCAAGCGCCACAGCCACCGAAACCGGGTCGGTCGGGACACGATCAGACGGACCCTGCGGCTTGTAATGCTCTTCGATAGCCGCCGCGACCGACGGATTTTCGCCCTGAAGCAGCCCGTATTTACGGCCCATCGCGCCTTGCAGTTCAGGAAACTCGCCAACAACTTCCGTCTGCAAATCGGCCTTGGCAAGCACAGCCGCGCGTTCTGCCAATTCGGGATCAGCGCCGACAATCGGCGCGAGTTCGGCAGCCAGCCGCTTGATGCGCTGGACGCGTTCGCCCTGCGTTCCAAGCTTGGCGTGGAATGTCACGTTCAGATGGTCGAGGCGGGCCATGCGCTGGTCGAGCGGCTTTTTCAGGTTGAGGCCGAACTTTTCAGCGGATGCTTCAAGCTCTGCCAGATCGGGCAGATCGCCCTGATCCGTCTTCCAGAAATAGAGTGCATCGGAAAGCCGCGCGCGCACGACTTTACCATTGCCATGCGCGATTTCCTTGCCGCCGTCCTTCGCCTCGATATTCGAGGTGAGGATGAAATGGTTGGAAAGTGCAGCATTGCCATCGGCTGGCGCGCAGACGAAGCATTTCTGATTGGCGCGGATGGTCAGGCGGATGACTTCGGCGGGGATTTCGAGGAAGTCTTGCTCGAACTCGCCAAGCAGCACGACCGGCCATTCGACGAGGCCCGAAACCTCTTCCAGCAGCGCGTCGTCCTCGACCAGTTCCAGACCGTTTGCGAATGCCAGATTCTTGGCGTCCGACAGAATGATTTCCTTGCGCCGATCAGCATCGATGATGACCTTCGCGGCTTCGAGCTTCGACGTGTAATCGTCGAAGCGGCGCACGGTGATTGCGCCCGGCGAATGGAAGCGGTGGCCATAGGTGGTGTTGCCCGCCTTGATGCCATCGATTTCGAAATCGACCACGACAGGTTCTTCGGTTTCGGGGCCGAAGGTGCAGACGATGGATTGCAGCGGTCGCACCCAGCGCAGGCTGCCCGGCTTTGCCGAGGCAGGCCCCCAGCGCATGGATTTCGGCCACGGAAATGCGCGGATCACATCGGGCACGAGTGCCGCGATGATGTCTTCTGCCGCCCTGCCCGGCTTCGAAATATGCGCGACGTAGAAATCGCCCTTTTTTGGATCGGTGTGGACATGCGCTTCCTCGATGGAAGACAGGCCAGCGGAACGCAGGAAGCCCTGAATGGCAGCTTCCGGCGCCTTGGTGCTTGGGCCCTTGCGGTCCTCATGCGTGTCCTTGGAACGCGCCGTCAGGCCGCGAATATCGAGCGTCAGGCGGCGCGGTGTCCAATATTCGCGCGCGGCCTCGTAGGTGAGACCGGCTTCGACCAGACCGTCGGTGATCATTTTCTTCAGATCGCCAGCAGCCTTGCGCTGCATGCGCGCCGGAATTTCCTCGGAGCGAAGTTCGAGAAGAAGATCGGGCATGATTATGCAGCCTCGTGCTTGAAGTTGAAGCCGCCAGCGTCTGTTTCGAGGAAGGCTTCGCCGCACGCCTTGGAGAGATTGCGCACCCGCAGAATGTAGCTCTGGCGCTCGGTTACGGAGATCACGCCGCGCGCGTCGAGCAGATTGAAGACATGGCTGGCCTTGATGCACTGGTCATAGGCCGGGAAAACCATCTGGTATGGCGCGCCCTCGGCGCGGTCGGCACCTGCCTTCAGCAGCGCCTTGCACTCGGCTTCCGCATCCTCGAAATGGCGCAGCAGGACGGCGGTATTCGCATGTTCGAAATTGTGGCGCGAATATTCCTGCTCGGCCTGAAGAAACACATCGCCATAGGTGACTTTTTCGTCGCCCTCGCGGCCGTTGAAGTTCAGGTCGTAGACATTGTCGACGCCCTGCACATACATCGCCAGGCGTTCCAGACCATAGGTCAATTCGCCCGCAACGGGTGAGCATTCGATGCCGCAGACCTGCTGGAAATAGGTGAACTGCGAGACTTCCATGCCGTCGCACCAGCACTCCCAGCCAAGGCCCCATGCGCCGAGCGTCGGGCTTTCCCAATCGTCCTCGACAAAGCGGATGTCATGCACCAGCGGGTCGATGCCGATCGCGGCCAGCGACCCGAGATAGAGTTCCTGAAGGTTGGAAGGGTTCGGCTTCAGGATCACCTGATACTGGTAATAATGCTGCAAGCGGTTCGGATTTTCGCCGTAGCGGCCATCCTTGGGGCGGCGCGACGGCTGGACATAGGCCGCGTTCCACGGGCGAGGCCCGAGCGCGCGCAAGGTCGTTGCCGGATGAAACGTACCCGCGCCGACTTCCATGTCGTACGGCTGCAGCACGACGCAACCATATTCCGCCCAGTAATTGTGAAGGGTCAGGATCAACCCCTGAAAGGAGCGCGTCGGGTTCAGATGGGCGGGCAATGTCGCGGTCACGGGCAAACTCGATGGTTGACGGTCAACGCCGGTCAAACCGGATCATGGTTTTCAGGAACCACGATCCGCTCTCCGAACGCCGTCAGGGTCTAGAGCGCCCCGGAAAATGCGTCAAGCGTTACAGGGAATCAGTTGGCCTCAGGCAGCACCAGTTCCTGACCGGGAACGATGCGGCCCGGATCGCCACGCAGAACCGGATTGAGGTTCAGGATTTCCAGATAACGATTGCCATTGCCGAGCTTTTCATTAGCGATGGACCACAGCGACTGGCCGGGCTGCACCCGGTAGGACGCAGGAACCGGCTTCACCGATGCCGTCGAAGCAGGCTGCACTCCGGCGGGTGCCGGAGCCGCATCGCTGCGCTTTTCCGGCTCAGGCGTGGGCGCATTGGCAGGCGGCGCAGCCTTTGCCGGGACTTCCTGCGCAGCCTTGTTTTCGATTGGCCCCAAGCCTTCCTTCAGCTTCTTCTGAACATCGGCCAGAATTGCCTCATCCGGCTTCATGTCGCGCGCATGGCTCCACTGGAAAGTGGCCTCCAGCTTGCGGCCGACGCGCCAGTAAGCGTCGCCAAGGTGATCGTTCAGCACAGCATCGTCGGGCTTCAAGGAAACCGCACGTTCCAGTTCGGTCACAGCTTCATCGAAGCGGCCAAGGCGGTAATAAGCCCAGCCGAGCGAATCGACGATATAGCCATCGCTCGGACGAAGCTCAACGGCCTTGCGGATCATCTCCAGGCCTTCTTCAAGCTTCATATTCATATCGACCCATGAATAGCCGAGATAATTCAGCACCTGCGGCTGGTCGGGGAACAGTTCCAGCGCCTTGTGGAAATTCGGCTCCGCCTTCGGCCATTCCTTCAGGCGCTCATAGGCGATGCCGCGCTGGTAGAAGATGTTCCAATCGGCATTCGTCGGCTCTTTCAGACGATCGACCGCCTTGTCGTAAAGTGCCGCCGCAGACTTATAGTCTTCCTTCGACGCATAGACGCCGCCGAGCGCCAGATAGGCGCGCATATCGTCCGGGTCACCATCCAGAAGCGCCTGCAGATGCTGGATCGCCTCGTCATGGCGGTCGAGATCGGCAAGGTTCAGACCAAGCTGGAGTTCCGAAACGCGCTTGAGCGGCGAGGTATCGGGAATGCGCTCGTAGAAGGAAATCGCTTCTTCCGGGCGCTCCTGCTGTTCGGCAACGCCTGCAAGCTGCAGAAGTGCGGTATCGCTGTCGGGCTTCAGCGCAAGCGCATATTGCAGATAGAGCCGCACGAAGGATTCGCCGCCGCCACGGTTGAGCGCGGCAGACAGATTCAACAGGATTTCGCTGGCGCCATCAGATGGATTGGCAATCAGCGGCTCGATCTTTTCGCCTTTTTCGATCTTTTCGCGCAGCGCGATCAGCGGAAGGCGACCAGATGCGAACTCCTCAGCCTTGCTTATGACGGCAAGAGCCTTGTCTTTCTCACCCTGCCTCGACAGGAAAATCGCGTAGGATTCAGCTGCGCGCAGCCATGTTTCGGGTGCAGCACTGCCAGCGGCGACATTGTCGATGGTCGCCGTATAGGCTTCATCGGCCTGCTTTTTCATGCCGGCGACATCAGCCACCAGCGCGCGGTGGTAGCTGGCGAACAGCGTATACCACTCAGGCCCTTCGAGCTTTTGCAGCGTGGCTACGGCATCGGCGTTTTCGCCCATGCCCTGCTCTGCCCATGCCGACATGATGCGCGTGATGAGACGGTCGAGATCGGATTCCAGCGAAAGCTTCAGCAGCGTATGTGCGCTCTGGAATTCTTTCTTGCGGAATGCATCGACGGCCAGCGCAACGCGGGAAAAGCGCTCGACATCGGGAACCGCTTTCAGCTTTTCGGCATAGGGCAGCGATTCTTCGAAACGTCCCTGCGCGATCAGCGAAAGCATCAGGCTCTGTTGCAGCGACTGGTTGTCCGGGTCAAAGGCCAGCGCACGCTTGTAATAAGCGATGGCGCTGTCGAGATCGTTATCGACCTCGGCAACACGCGCTGCGAGATAAGCGCCCGAAAACGAGCTGATCTGGACCTGTTCTTCGGTCTGCTTGGTGAAGGCCGGCTGCAAGGTGAGCATGACGCCCGCCAGAGCGGTGACGCCCGCAAACCATTTGATCCGTTCCTGCAGCATGATTTCCCTTCCCGCAGTCCGCTATAAATATGCAAGACTCAATTCGATGGCATGGTGCAAAAGCATGGCCTTTTTGGGATCGTCGTTCAATCCGCCATCATTCACAATGAAGACAGCGAATATTTCGACATCAGGCAACGCGGCTGATGCAGAAATCGATAACGTCGATCAGTGCCGATTTCTGCGGCGTCGCATCCAAAGGTGCCAACGCATCGCGGGCAATTTCGCCGAAGTGGCGCGCCCTGCCGATCGTGTCGGCAATCGCACCGTGCCGCGCCATCAGTCCCATTGCCTTGTCGAGTGCAGCGTCATCGGTGACGTTTTCCTCGATCGCCTTCTTCCAGAATTCGCGCTCCGTGCCGGTGCCGCGCCTGTAGGCCAGAATGACCGGCAGGGTGACTTTGCCTTCGCGGAAATCGTCGCCGACATTCTTGCCGAGATCAGCACTCGAGCCGCCATAATCCAGCGCATCATCGATCAACTGGAATGCCAGGCCGAGATTCATGCCGTAGGAGCGCAAGGCCGAACGGTGGTTCTTCGAGGCACCAGCAATCACCGGGCCGACTTCGGCGGCGGCTGAAAACAGCGCGGCGGTCTTTGCCTTGATGACTGCGAAATGCTCGTCCTCGGTGGTTTCGAGGTTCTTGGCCGCTGCAAGCTGCATGACCTCGCCTTCGGCAATCACCGAAGCGGCGGTCGACAGAATATCGAGCGCTTCGAGCGAACCGACATCCACCATCATGCGGAAGGCCTGGCCGAGAAGGAAGTCGCCGACCAGAACGCTGGCCTGGTTGCCCCAGATCATGCGCGCGGTTTTCTTGCCGCGGCGCATGCCGCTTTCATCGACCACATCGTCATGCAGAAGCGTTGCCGTGTGCATGAATTCTACGCTGGTCGCGAGCTTTACATGGCCCTCGCCTTCATAGCCGAACATCTGCGCGGCAGCGAGCGTAACCATAGGTCGCAAACGCTTGCCGCCGGAAGAGATCAGATGATTGGCGATTTCCGGTATCATTTCGACATCGGAGCCAGCCTTGGAGAGAATAAGCTTGTTCACGCGAGCCATATCGCCCGCTGTCAGGTCGATGAGGTGCTTTATCGACGCGCTTCCACGCTTTCCGTCTTCAAGGTTGAGCACAACACCCACTATCGATACTCCCACAATTCTTGCATGGCCGAAAATAACGCGCCGTGCATAGCATGGATTCTAGGGCCGTAAAGGTATGAACGGCAAGGGGCGAATTGGCGCGGACGTTCTAAGTTACGATTCTGAGCAATGCGATTTACTTTGAACCAACAACCTGCAAATTTCAGCACATGATCGAACTCATCAGAACCAATGACGCCGTCGTTATTTCTTTCGCGCAATCACTTCTTCGCGATGCGGGCATAGAATGTCTCGTCGCGGACGAGAATATGAGCGTTCTGGACGGCTCCATCGGCGTATTGCCGAAGCGAATCCTCGTTGCGGACGACGAAATCGATCAGGCGAAACGCCTGCTCAACGATGCCGGCATCGGCAACGAAATCAGCAAGACCTGACAGCACCCGCCATATGATCGATGCCGTGACCGAAGCACAAACGACGCTCGACGCATTTCACCGCGGCAATTTCTGGCTGGTACAGCCCGCGCGCGGTGCGCATCGCTCCGGCACCGATGCGCTTATGCTGGCAGCAGCCGTCCCATCGACTTTCTCAGGAAAGCTTGCGGATTTCGGCGCTGGTGCAGGCGCTGCCGGTCTTGCGGTCGCTTCGCGCTGTTCTGCCTGCAAAGTCGTTCTCATCGAGAAATCCGGCGAGATGGCAAGCTATGCCCGCCGGACCCTCGCGCACCTCAACAACGCCCATCTGGCAGAGCGTGCGGACGTGATCGAGGCAGATCTGACGCTTGCCGGAAAGGCACGGCGCGATGCCGGCCTTGCCGACAATTGCCTCGACTATGTCATCATGAACCCGCCCTTCAACGCCCCCCGTGACCGCGCAACGCCCGACGTGCTGCGCAAGGAAGCGCATGTGATGGAAGACGGGCTGTTCGAGCATTGGGTTCGCAGTGCAGCCGCCATGGTGAAGCCGCGCGGCGGTCTGGCGATCATCGCGCGTCCGCAATCGCTCGCCTCCATACTAAGCGCGCTCGAAGGCCGCTTCGGCAATGCCGAGATCGTGCCGGTCCATCCGCGCACGGACGCGGCTGCAATCCGCATCATATTGCGTGCGGTGCGCGCGTCGCGCGGCGGCCTCAGCCTCAAGCCCGCACTCATCGCCCACGGCGAAGGCCGCGAGTTTTCGCAGCGCGCCGACGACATAAACAACGGACGGGCATCGCTTTTTGGTGATTGAACCGTGAGCGGCATTGTGTTCGGGCTGCAAATCCCTACATCCGAAACAAGCAAACTCGCAACAAATGACGGAGATGACTGCCTGTGGTGAAACGGATTTTCAATCGCCTGCTTCCAAAAGCGTTCCGCTCAGAGGCGATCACCATTCCAGTCATCAGGCTTCACGGAACGATCCAGACAGGCGGCGGCGCGTTCAGGCAGTCGCTTTCACTGGCTTCCACGGCGGGCCTCATCGAAAAGGCCTTCGCATTCCAGAAGGCGCCCGCAGTCGCCATCTCGATCAATTCGCCCGGCGGATCTCCGGTCCAGTCGCGCCTGATCTTCAAGCGTATCCGCGATCTGGCCGAAGAAAAGAACAAGACGGTTCTGGTTTTCATCGAGGATGTCGCCGCATCCGGCGGCTATATGATTGCGGTTGCGGGCGATGAGATTTTCGCCGACCCGTCATCCATCGTCGGCTCCATCGGCGTCGTTTCCGCCTCTTTCGGCTTCACCGACCTCATGAAGAAGGTCGGCGTCGAGCGCCGCGTTTATACGGCTGGTGCCAACAAATCCGTGCTCGATCCTTTCAAGCCGGAGAAGCAGGAAGACATCGAGCGGCTGAAAGCGTTGCAGCTCGACGTGCATGCAACCTTCATCGATCTCGTCAAAAGCCGCCGTGGCGCAAAGCTGGTCGACGATCCCGAAATGTTTACCGGCCTGTTCTGGACCGGCAGCAAAGGTGTCGAGCTTGGGCTGGTCGATGCACTGGGCGACATGCGCGGCGTGCTGCGCGATCGCTACGGCCCCAAGACCAAGCTGCAACTGGTGACGCAGCCGCGCGGCTTCCTTGGAAAACGCCTCGGGCTTTTCGGCTCAAAAGACACATTTTCGCCACCTGACATCGCAGCTTCAGCCGCCAATGGCTTGATGGACGCGGCACAGGAGCGTGCGCTTTGGTCTCGTTTTGGACTTTGAATTTCTGGCGGAACAGCGCTAGATTGTAAATTGGCTCCCGGTTTTGGCCGGGGTTTCAATGGAAAGGCAACAGAAATGCCGCAGATCATTTTCTTCGCGCTCGTTGGCATCGTCGCTTATGTCGGTTACCGCTCCTTCGTAAAAGAAGCGCAGCGCGTGACCGCGAAAGTACGCCGACAGGAGCAGCAATCGGTAAATGGAGCGAACGGAACGCTCGTAAAAGATCCCAAGACCGGCGAATATCGTCTGGCGAAAGACTGAACCGTATTCCGTGGATCCAGATGTCTCGTTCGCGGTCGAGCATGCGCCCGCAAAGGTCAACCTTGCGCTTCACGTAACCGGTCGCCGGGCTGACGGCTACCACCTTCTCGATAGTCTCATCGTGTTCACCGCCCATGGCGATCGCCTGACATTCAGTCCGGCACAGCGCGATTCTTTTTCAGTCACCGGGCCGTTTTCAGCTTCCGTGCCGAATGATGAAGGCAATCTAGTTTTGCGCGCGCGCGTTCTGCTGCGCGAGGCTTTTCCTGAAGCAAGAAAACCCGTTTCCATCGCTCTCGAAAAGAACCTGCCCGTCGCTTCCGGCATCGGCGGCGGCTCCAGCGATGCGGCGGCTACGCTGCGCGCCTTGGCGCGCCATTGGGGTTTAGAGGGGCAGGATCGCATCGACGCAATCGCGCTTTCGCTCGGGGCGGACGTTCCGATGTGCCTCACCGGGCGGCCACTTCTGGCCAGCGGAATCGGCGACATCATGCAGCCCCTGAACAGCTTTCCCGAACTCAATTTGGTTCTGGTAAATCCGGGCATCGCCCTTTCGACACCTGCCGTTTTCAAGGCTTTGCAATCCACCGACAATGCGCCCCTGCCCGCTCTGCCATCAGCGCTCGATTTTACCGCGTTGATCGAATGGCTGGAGACAACGCGCAACGATCTTCAGGATGCGGCCACGCAGATCGTTCCCGAAATCGGTGACTCACTTTCCGCACTTCGCACCAACGGTTCGGCATTTGCGCGCATGTCCGGCTCCGGCGCGACATGCTTCGGGCTGTTCGAAAACGCGGAAAATGCGGCCAAGGCAGCAGCATCGATTTCCGAAGCCCAACCAGACTGGTTCGTCTCATCCACCAAGGCAGTTTCATGAGCAGCGAAGCGCGCCAGTTCATCCCCGTTCGCATCGCCGTTCTGACGATTTCCGATACGCGCACGCTGACCGACGACAAATCCGGCCTGACGCTGGCCCAACGCATCGAGGAAGCCGGGCATCATCTCGCGGCGCGCGAAATCGTGACGGACGACAAGGAAAAAATCCGCGAAACCGTCGAGAACTGGTCGAAAAATCCCGAAATCGACGTGGTAATCACCACCGGCGGCACCGGCTTCACCGGTCGCGACGTGACCCCGGAAGCGCTGGAGCCGATATTCGAAAAGCGCATGGACGGCTTTTCCGAAGTCTTTCACCGCATCTCCTACGACAAGATCGGCACATCGACCGTCCAGTCGCGCGCAACGGCTGGCGTCGTCAACGCAACCTTCGTCTTCGTGCTCCCCGGCTCCCCCGGCGCCTGCAAGGATGCATGGGACGGCATTCTGAAGCCCCAACTCGACTACCGCCACATGCCATGCAATTTCGTGGAAATCATGCCGCGGCTGGATGAACATCTAAGGCGCGGCGGCAAGCCATCGGCTTAGAGCGGTCCCAATTTTGATGGAATCGCGAGGCGCCCCCCTCTGTCCTGCCGGACATCTCCCCCACGGGTGGGGAGATTGGCTGACACGATCCTCTGCATTCATTCTGCAATATTAGACAATTGGTGCCGAGCGTTCATGATGGAGTAATCTCCCCACCTGTGGGGGAGATGTCCGGCAGGACAGAGGGGGGCGCTGTCCCGCCGGCGTTTCTATTTAAAAATGAAACGCGCTAGGCGGTGCGACCAGCTTCCCTCATGCTGAGCCTGTCGAAGCACGCACAGGAATGCCACTGGCTGCGTGAACAAAAACCACCAATTTCATGTTTTTTATTCACCCCCTTTCAGCCTGCACCTATCATTCCCCCACTGTCTGAGCGGGAAGCCGGTGCGCACCGGGTATCGGTTCAGACAGCGGTGACCTCCCACTTGCGACTGCGGTAGTCGTGAGACCCGAGGGGTGAGACATGTCCGACCGAAGGTCGGCGCGTCGAAGATGCGTTCATGGCAGGAACTGACAAACCCCGCCGATGAAACATCCCAAAGCGTGCGGAGAAACCGCGATGTTCATCTGCACTATTGAATGCAGGAGACATTGTGCCCGACCGACCGGATAGCAAAGACCGGCGGGGTGCGGACGTCGCGCCAAATATTACTTACACTAGGAAGGCACGGCCAAGCGCCCCGCTTCCCGGTTCTTTGACAATGGCCAGACGCGAAAGCGGGCGTGGCGATGATGAAATGTGTCGTGTGCTTCGACAGGCTCAGCATGAGAAGCGTTAGCGCGCCCAACCTCAAGCGCTTTGGGCGACCCAAATCTCAGCAGGCAGACGCCGCCTGGAAAGCCCCCGCGCCATCGCCTGCGCATTCTCAGCCTTGGCCGAAAGCGCCAGCGCCTGGCGTTTCGTAATCAGCAGGCCATCGGCCAGCGGCCGGTTTTTCGAAAACACCCGCCTTAGCAGAGGCTGGCGCGTGGCACGCGCGGGCGAAAACCGCGCAGGCCCCGGCAGAGCGCCGATATGGTCGATCACCGCATTCATCCAGCCGTCAGCCAGCCGCGCACCCGGCTCTATGATCAGCAGCCAGTCGCCTTTAGCGGCGCGGATACCTGCCGCGATCCCGCCTTCCGTCACATAATTACAGCCAGTCTGGTCGGCGATCCGGTGCGTCTGATCCGATGAGCCATTATCGCAAACGATGACGTCGCGGATCAAACCCTCCACGACCCCGCCAATCAGCGTGGCAAGTGTGCGCGCAAGGCGCTCTTCATCGTTCTTGGTTTCGATCAGAACCGACAGCATGCTTAGCCGAATAGCCTAAAGCCGCGAAAAGCGCCAGCTATCCGAAATATCAATGGGTAGAACAAAGTTCTTGCTTTGTTCTCATTCTCGAAATAGGAATATGTTCATCAAACAAGACGAAGGCGATTCGCCGGAGGCACAGGAAAATGGAACCGATTTCACGTGCAGATGTTGCAGCTTTCAGGAGCGGAGGTTCCGGAATGGCCAATGCAATCATCGAGGAAAGCGGCATCCGCGTTAATCATGAACGCAGGAGAGGCCGTGCAGCGGGCATAAACCCGTCGGGGCGTTTCGAGCCGATCTCGCGCCATGTCTTCGATGATGGCTGGAATTCGGTCGAGGAGCTGCCGCCTTTCAAGACGGAAGTGCAGGTCGAGAAGCCGCGCAATATCATCACCCGCAACACCTCGCCCGATATCTCCTTCGACCGCTCGATCAATCCGTATCGCGGTTGCGAGCATGGCTGTGTCTATTGCTTTGCAAGGCCGACGCACAGCTTCATGGGTCTTTCTGCCGGTCTGGACTTCGAATCCAAGCTGTTCTCGAAGCCCGATGCGGCAAAGCTGCTCGACCGGGAGCTTTCGAAGGAAGGCTACCAGCCGCGCACCATCGCAATCGGCACGAATACGGACCCTTACCAGCCGATCGAAAAGCAGTGGCGTATCATGCGCGAAATCCTTGAAGTGCTTGAGGCGCGCAATCATCCGGTCGGTATCGTCACGAAATCCGCGCTGGTAACGCGCGACATCGATATTCTGTCGCGCATGGCCGAGAAGGGTCTGGCGAAGGTAGCAATGTCGATCACGACAATGGATCGCAAGATCGCGCGGACCATGGAGCCGCGCGCCGCAACGCCGACCAAGAGGCTGGAGACACTCCGCCAATTGAGCGATGCGGGTATTCCGGTATCAGTGATGGTCGCGCCAGTTATTCCCGGCCTGACCGATCAGGAACTGGAACGCATCCTCGATTCGGCACGCGCAGCAGGCGCCAGAGAGGCCGGCTACATCATCCTGCGTCTGCCGCTGGAAGTAAGCCCGATCTTCAAGGAATGGCTGCTGCGCCATTTCCCTGACCGGTATCGCCATGTCCTCTCACTCATCCGCTCGATGCGGGAAGGCAAGGATTACGATTCGGAGTGGGGCAAGCGGATGAAGGGTTCCGGCCCTTACGCCTGGCAGATCGGCCGCCGCTTCGAGATCACCGCAAAGAAGCTCGGACTGAATGTCGAAAAGCGCCCGCTGCGAACAGATCTGTTCGTTGCGGCACAGAAGGAGCACGAGCAGCTCGTTCTGCTTTGATCAATCCATAATCAAGCAAGTTTCGTCCCGGCTTCCCTCTAAGTCGCGCGACGGAGCCTTCCCTTTTCGTCCCCAATGAAGGGGAAGGCCTTGCGGAGAATCGGAGCCGATGCGAGCATCGCCGCACTATGGCTCGTACGCGCTCTGATTCTCCCCCTCTCTTCGAAATCCTCGAAAAGCCCGATTTTTCGGTCGAGACCAAAGCCATTGCGCAGGGTCTGTGGCCGGTAGCCGGGCTCGATGAGGCTGGGCGCGGCCCGCTTGCCGGACCAGTGGTTGCGGCAGCCGTCATTTTGAACCCGGAGCGCATTCCAGACGGCCTCGACGATTCCAAGCGCCTGAGCGCGGAACAACGTGAGGCGCTTTTCACTGAAATCCTCAATACGGCGCTCGGTGTATCGTTTTCCTCGATTTCCGCCGAGAAAATCGACGAAATCAATATTCTGCGCGCCAGCCTCGAGGCTATGCGGCGGTCACTGAAAGGTCTGCCGGTCGTTCCCAAGCTCGCATTGGCTGACGGCCGCGACGTGCCGCCGGGGCTCGGCTGTGAATGCCGCGCGATGGTGAAAGGCGACCAACGCTCGCAATCGATCGCTGCCGCATCTGTCGTGGCCAAGGTCATGCGCGACCGCATCATGCATGGCTGCGGGCAATCCGATCCGCGCTACGGTTTTGAAGTGCATATGGGCTACGCCACAGTGCGCCACCGCACGGCCATCGGCGAATGCGGACCGGTCAAACGGCTCCACCGCGTATCATTTGCGCCATTCAGGTTGCGGGAAGTATCGGTGGAGGTTGCTCAGCGCGAAGTGGTGTTTGAGGACGAGTAGAGCAGTTCCTGTTTTGATGGAATCGCGAGGCGCCCCCCTCTGTCCTGCCGGACATCTCCCCCACAGGTGGGAGATTAGCTGACATAACTCTCCGCCTCTTCACTCTGCAACGTCAGCAATTGGTGCCATGCTTGAATGATAGAGTAATCTCCCCACTCGTGGGGAGATGTCCGGCAGGACAGAGGGGCGCTGTCCCACCAGCGCTTCAATCAAAAAATGAACGGCTCTAGGCGCTTCACTATGATTTCGCTCAACCGCTGACGTGCCCCAACAAACAAAAAAGCCGCTGACGATGCCAGCGGCTTTTTCAATGTCTGAAAAAACCTTGCTCAGTTGAGCTTGGCTTTCACTTCCTGAACGCCCGACTTGAAAAGCTCAGCGCCGGACTTGGCGTCGATCTTGCCAGCGAGGAGCTTGCTGGCTGCCGCAACGGCCAGATCGACGGCGCTTGCACGGACTTCGTTGACGGCGTCACGCTCGGCCTGAGCGATCTTCTGCTCGGCAAGCACGGTGCGACGTGCAACATACTCTTCCGTGCTCTGGCGGGCTTCCGCCACAAGATGTTCTGCCTCGCGCTTTGCAGACGCGACGATGTCGGCTGCGTCCTGCTCGGCTTCCTTGCGCTTGCGCTGGTACTCGGCGAGGATCTGCTGTGCTTCCTCACGGAGACGGCGGGCTTCCTCGAGCTCGTTGCGAATGCGGTCTGCACGCGCGTCGAGCGACTTGGTGATCATTCCAGGAACTTTGAGGTAGACGATCAAAGCGAGGAACAAGAATAGGGCGACTGTGGCCCAGAATGTGGCGTCCATGACGATCCTACTCCCTGGCAGCCTTGACCGCAGCAGCAACCGCAGCCTTGTCCGTCTTGCCGCCGATTAGCTGCTGGACGATTTCGGTTGCCGTTTCTTCTGCGATAATGCCGACTTCGTTCATCGCGGATGACTTGATCGAAGCGATACGTGCTCCGGCCTCGTCGAGCTTCCGGTCGAGTTCTGCTTCGACCTTCTTGCGTTCGACTTCAGCATCGGCCTTGGCAGCATCGCGTGCGTCCTGGCCGATAGAGTGTGCCTTGGTGCGTGCTTCGGCCAATTCCTGCTCATAGGCAGCAACGGCAGCGTCGGCCTCGGATTTCAGGCTTGCGGCCTGATCCAGATCCTGCGCGATACGGTCACGCCGCACCTCGATAATGCCGCCAAGACGAGGCAGCACGACCTTTTTCAGAAAGAGATAGAAGAGGCCGAACGAAATCGCGAGCCACAAGATCTGCGACGGAAATGTCGCAGGATCAAACGGCGGAAACGGCTCTTTCACGGCAGGACCGTGCCCGGCATCGACTGCCGTATGGGTTTCGCCTTCGACCGGAGCAGTTTCCTGCGCGTATCCGGGTGTCACAAACATCTCAATCCCCTGTCACGGCAGACCGGCCGCGTGTGCGGCCGGTGCATCGCATATTGCGCTGTTCTTAGACTGCGAAGAGCAGGAGAAGAGCGACGAGGAGCGAGAAGATGCCCAGAGCTTCGGTCACGGCAAAGCCGAAAACCAGACGGCCGAACTGGCCATCAGCAGCCGACGGATTGCGCAGCGCGCCCGAGAGGTAGCTGCCGAAGATGTTTCCGAGGCCGAGGGCCGTGCCGGCCATGCCGAAACAAGCGAGACCTGCTCCGATGTACTTTGCTGCTTCTGCTTCCATTTTAAAACTCCTTGATTGGAACTGTAGATTTCAGGTTGAAGCCGGCTTGTTCCGTACCGGCCGATTTATCAATGCCCCGGATGAACCGCATCGTTGAGATACATGCAGGTCAGAACCGCGAACACATAGGCCTGGAGGAAAGCCACCAGAAACTCGAGCGCCGTGATCGCCACCGTCATGAACAGCGGCAGGATCGCACCGGCAACGCCAACTGCACCGAACGCGCTGAGCGACGTCACGAAACCGGCGAAAACCTTGAGCGTGATGTGGCCTGCCAGCATGTTCGCGAAAAGACGAACCGAAAGGCTGATCGGACGCGAAAGGAAGGAGATCATTTCAATGATGACGACGAGCGGAACGAGAAGTCCAGGAACGCCGTGCGGCACGAACAACTTAAAGAAGCCGAGGCCGTGCTTCATGAAACCGTAGATGACGACCGTACCGATGACCAGCAGAGCCAGCGCGAAGGTGACGATGATATGGCTGGTGATCGTGAAGAAGTAAGGGAACAGGCCGAGGAAATTGCCGACCAGAACGAACATAAAGAGAGAGAAAACCAGCGGGAAGAAGCGCATTCCCTGCGTTCCCGCCGCGTCTCTAAGCATGTTCGCTATGAATTCGTAGGAGATTTCCGACAGCGACTGCATCCGGCTCGGCACGATGCCGCGGCTCGACGTCGAGAGGAAAAGGAACGCGCTGGTCACCACGACGGTCGCAACCATGAAGGCTGCGGAATTGGTGAAGGAAAAATCTATCCCGCCGATTTCAATCGGAATCCATTTCGCGATATGAAATTGATGGACCGGATCGTTGGCCATTCAGGCCCCCCTCGAACAAAAATCGCACCCTTGGGCGCAGTTTACTTCTCGTCTGGCTTGCCGGCATCCTTGGAAGGCGCCTTCAAACCCACATCAGCTACCATTCCCGCAGAGCGCAGGACATTGAGCACACCGGCACCGAATCCTAAGAACAGAAACACGATAAGCCCCCAAGGAGACGTTCCCGCGAAACTGTCCAGAACCCAACCGATTCCGACCCCGACAACGATACCCGCGATAAACTCGCTGGAAAGCTTCATTGCCTGACCGTAACCCGTCACGCCGCTGGATCTGGCGTCCGGACCCTCATTCCGCACATTGGGCCTTCTTGCTGCGAGTGTCGCTTCAAGACTGCGCCGACGGCGATCAAGGTCGTCGTCACGAACTTCAGGTGCCGCTGGATTTCCGGGTCCGGTTTTTCCGGTTTCGTCTGGCCTGCTTTTTTCGGCCATCGCAACCTCCATACCCGGCCAGCTTCTTGCTTACTGTCCGCTTTTAAAGTCGCGCGCAACATAGTTAGAGGGGCTTTGGCCGTCAAGTCACGGCAGCCCCTGTCTCTACATGTATTTTTGCAAATAAAATCAAAGCGTTGGTGAAGTGCGACATGTTGCCCGCCCGCGCCGTGCCGTTCAGGACGGCGAATCCGGGCAAGTGGCGGGCATTATCGCCTCCGCTGAAGACTCAGCTCCAGCCGCCGCCATAGGTGCGATAGAAGATATGAAGGCCGATCTTCTTCATCTTCTGCATGGTGTGCGCCCAACGCGGATTGACGTAGGTCGCGTGGTAGTGCGTGGCGGAGCCGACTTCATCGATGAAAATCTTGCCGGCGGTGGTGGCCATGGCAATCTGTTCGGCGACCTTGTAATTTTGCGGGCTGTTCACGCGGTCGGGGATTCCGTCGCATGCAAAAGAAAACTGGCAACGGTTGCGCCAACCGTCATTTTGATAGACGACGCCGCAAATCGTGTTCGGATAGGCCGGATTGCGGACGCGGTTGAGAATCACCTGAGCCACCGCTGCCTGACCGCGAAGGTTCTCGCCGCGTGCTTCGAAATAGATGCCGGTGGCAAGGCATTTCTGCTCTTCCGAGGAGAACACTTCAGCCGGAAGCGGCTTGCTCATCCAGGCATGATCGCCCTTCGACATTGGCGGGATGAAGCGGCCATTGTTCGGATCTTCTTCGCGCAGCAGGCTTTCGAACGGCGATGCCCGTGCATAATCGGGTGCGGCGGGTGCGTATGCGGTGGCGAGGATGTCCGGGCGATCATTGTTGACGAGATCGGCCAGCATGGTCGGCACGCCTTTCGCTTCTTCCGGGTCTTCAGACGCGTGGAAGGCGGCGGCGATGGCGATTTCCTGCCCGACAATTTCTGACTGCAGGAAGGTCATGCGCAGTTCGCCGTCCATCGTCGGGCGAAGCAGCGAACTCGTGCGATCGAAGACCGAACCTGCATTGAAGGATTTCGGCGGCGCAACAGGCGTGACGTTTACGACGCGGCCCTGCTTGTCGGCGCGGTGGATGCGGTCTTCATCCGGCGTTTCGCTGGCGGCGGCCGATTTTCCGCGAAACGCGACCGTTCCGACGCCCGGCAGGCTGACGCCCGACCCGGACATGGCGTTCGCATCGACATTCGCGAAGGGCATTTCGGCGGCATGGGTCGAACCCGCGACCGCCTTCTCGACAAAGGAGTTCCAGCGGGCGCCCGGCGCTTCCAGCCCCGACATCAGGCTGGTCATATCCTGATAGGCGACAGCCGTGGGAAAGGCTGTCCATATGCCCAGACCAACCACGAGAGGTGAAAGAAAAGAACGCTTTGCCTTGGCGGCGGCAAATAGATTCCTGCACGCGACAGATAACTGCCGCGTCACTAGACGACGATGCACGGGCACTCTCCTGAACGCTACAGACCCCAGTGCTCAGGAAAATGATCTATTAACCTTGATGAAGGGTTAATCGAGGGGGAATTGCCTTAACCCAATTTGCGCTTTTTTGCTTTGTTAGCGAACGGGTTTTCGGATGCGCGCAACGCAACGCGGATCGGCACGCCGGGCATGTCGAATGCCTCGCGCAGATTGTTGACGAGATAGCGCACATAAGATTGCGGCACCGCATCGGGCCTCGAGCACGACACGACGAAGCCCGGCGGGCGGGTCTTTGCCTGCGTAATATACTTGATCTTGAGACGGCGACCGGCAACGGCGGGCGGTGGATGATGGGCAAGAATGCCTTCCAGCCAACGGTTGAGCTTGCCCGTAGAGACGCGGCGGTTCCAGACCTGATGCGTTTTGAGAACGGCATCCATCATCTTGTCCAGACCGCGCCCCGTTTCAGCAGAAACGGTGACTGCCTGAAGCCCGCGTATCTGGGGCAGAAGCCGATCAGTCTTTTCGCGAAGCTCGGCAAGCGTTTCCTGCCGGTTCTCGATCAAGTCCCATTTGTTAAAGGCGATGAGCGGTGCCCTGCCTTCGCGCGTGATCAGATCGACGATCTGAAGATCCTGCTTTTCGAACGGGATGGTCGCATCGAACACGATGATGACGATCTCGGCGAAGCGAATCGCGCGCAGGCCATCGGTAACCGAAAGCTTTTCGAGCTTCTCGTGGATACGCGACTTGCGGCGCATTCCGGCCGTATCGAACAGCTTGATCTGCCTGCCGCGCCAATCCCACTCGACGGAAATCGAATCGCGGGTGATGCCGGCTTCCGGCCCGGTCAAAAGACGTTCCTGGCCGATCAGTGTGTTGATGAGCGTTGACTTGCCCGCATTCGGCCTGCCGACGACGGCAATGCGCAGCGGCTTGCTTTCATCATAGGCTGGATGATCTTCCGCGTCGGGATCGATGTCCTCACCGATGAGCACTTCGCTCTCGGCGACGTCGAGTTCGTCTTCCTCTTCTTCACCGAAGGCGCGTTCTTCGCCAAGCGCCTCGATCACGGCATCGCGCAGATCGGGCATGCCCTGTCCGTGTTCGGCCGAAACCGGCACCGGCTCTCCAAGACCCAGTTCCCAGGCTTCGAGGAAACCGCCCTGCGATCCGCGCGCCTCTGCCTTGTTGGCGACCAGCACGACCGGCTTTCCGGCGCGGCGAACGATGTCGGCAAAGCTCTTGTCGTCGGGCATCAGGCCGACCTTGGCGTCAACGACGAAGAAGATCAGGTCCGCTTCCTCGATGGCGATTTCGGTCTGCGCGCGCATGCGGCCCTGAAGGGTCGCGGCGGCAGCGGTTTCGAAACCGGCCGTATCGATCACGTCGAAATAAATATCGTAGAGCTTCGCCGCATGGACGCGCCTGTCGCGCGTCACGCCCGGCGTATCATCGACGAGCGCGAGTTTCTTGCCGACGAGCCTGTTGAACAGCGTCGATTTACCGACATTCGGTCGGCCGATTATCGCAACTTTAAAGCTCATCTCACTCGTTTCAGGATGCTGCGCCCGAACCGCGTATCAGTTCGGAAAGCATCGTTGCACGTTCGCGAATGTTTCGCGGCGCGCCGTCATCGGATGTAATTTCATCGAAAAGCTTCAGCGCGTCGGTCGCCTTGCCTTCCTTCCAGGCGGACAGGCCCAGCGCTTCCTTGGCGGAATTGCGCAGCGCGTTGCCCTCTGCCGTCAGCGTCTCGACCCGCGCCGAAACATCGGCATACGAGCCATGATCGACCAGAATGAGGCCGGCGCGCAGCTTGGCAATGTCGCGGATCTCGACAGGGATCGAAGTGTCGGCGGAAACGGCATCGAAAGCTGCAACTGCACTGTCGAACTCGCCCTTCTGCGCGAGGATCGTGCCCGAACGCATCTTTGCTAGAATCGGATAAGCGCCATAACTGTAGCCTTCCATCGCCTTCAAGGCTTCGAGGGCCTCGTCATTCTTGCCTTCCTGCGAAAGCGTCAAAGCTGCAAGGAACTCGTCGCCCGATTTGCTGGCCTGATTTTCTCTCCAGTACTCATAGGCAACGAAGACGGCTGTGCCGATAACGATCAGAACGGCCAGCGCAATGATGGCCGTGCCATAGCGTGACCAGATGGCGCGCGCCTTTTCCTGGCGGATTTCCTCGTTTACTTCACGAAAGAAGCTATCGTCCGACATTCGCTCTGAACCATGTTATGTTTTTGCCTGAGCAATTCTGCTGCAGGGTCATTGTTGCGTGCGTTTTACCGGAAAATCTTCTGCATGGAAGAGGCTCGCCCGAAAAAGCCTTGCCCACGCGCTAATAGGGCGCACGGAACAATTCCTACCTACGCCACATTTCATCGATAGCCGCAACTTTTCCGATCAAGTTTTTAAGCCGCTTATGACCCGCATTATACTGACATGCATAACAGCCGCCGCGCTGCTTGCAACATCCTCAAGCTTTGCAACAGCGCAGCCGTCGCGCGAGCCGCAATATGTGATCGTCTCATTCGACGGCGCGCACGATCTGCGCCAATGGCAGCGAAGCCGCACGCTTGCGGCCCTCACCGGCGCGCGCTTCACCTATTTTCTGTCCTGCGTATTCCTGCTCTCGCCGGAAACCAAGAGCACCTACCATGCGCCGGGCAAACGCGCCGGGCGCTCCAATGTCGGCTTCGCGCAGTCCAAACAGGAAGTGAAAGACCGGCTTTCCGAAATCTGGCTGGCGAAATCCGAAGGCCACGACATTGCCAGCCATGGCTGCGGGCATTTCGACGGCAAGGATTGGACAAAGGCGGACTGGACGAAGGAATTCACCGAATTCACCACCATTTTGCGCGATGCCTACACGATCAACGGCATCAAGGGTGAGCCCGAAGGCTGGAAGGATTTCGCAGAAAGCGAGATAAAAGGCTTCCGCGCGCCCTATCTCGCGACGGGCAAAGCCCTGAATGCGGCCCTTTCGGATGCCGGCTTCACCTATGATGCCAGCGGCGTTTCGCGCGGTCCTGCCGAGCCGGTATCAAAAGGCGGGCTGAGCGAATTTTCGCTGCCGCTCATTCCAGAAGGCCCGCGCAGCAGGCCCGTCATCGCAATGGACTACAATCTCTATGTGCGCCATTCGGGCGGCGAGGAAGACGCAGCCAACTCCGCCATCTACGAGCAGCGCGCCTATGATGCGTTTCGCAAGGCTTTCGATGCCGAGCATGACGGCAAGCGCGTGCCGCTGCAGATCGGCTTTCACTTCACGCTGATGAATGACGGCGCTTACTGGCGCGCGCTGGAGCGTTTCGCGAAGGACGTATGCGTGATGGAAGACGTAGCCTGCATCAGCTACGCCGACTATCTCGCCCGTCAGAAGTGATCCGTCGCCTCGTCCCGGCCCTCGACATAACGCTGATCGATGTCGGGCAATTTCTCTCCATAGATGATCGCTTCGAAAGCGCGCAGGCGCTTATGGACCGAAAGCAGTTCCACGATCGTCGACCATGAATTGACGAGAAACTGGAATGACGCCGTTACCTGGCTGAAGGCGAAGCTGATCTGGTTCATCAGGCCCAGCGTCAGCGTTCCGGCGATGAAGGACGGCACCATGATGACGAGCGAGAAAATGTTGTTCGCCTGAAGGTAGGTGTAGCGAACGACGTTGAAGTAGACATAGTGGAAATAGAGCCGGAAATAGTTCTTGCGCACATTTGAGAACAACACCTCCACAGTCGGTGGTTGAGCCCTCGCACCATCGTCTTCCCCGTAAACGAGTTCTTTTCTGTAGGCCGCTTCGGCGCGCTGATTCCTGAATTGCAGGCCGGGAAGCTTGTAGCCTGCCAAAGCCAGACTGACGGTTCCGAATACGGACCACAGCAAAGCCGCAACGACCAGCGGATGCGGTATCGGACCCAAAATCGGCAAGGCACCGATATGCGTGGAAAGATTGATGAGAACGGGCATGAAGGCGATCAGCGTCATTATGGACTCGATGAAACTCGTGCCCAACCCTTCCATGATCTGGGAAAAGCGCATCGTGTCTTCCTGAACGCGCTGTGCCGCACCCTCGATATGGCGCAGCGTCGGCCAATGCTCCATGTAGAAATCGTTCATCGCGTGACGCCAGCGGAACACCCAATGGCTGACGAAGAAGGCGTTTATGACGGCAATGTTCATGCCCAGCAGCGCCAGCCAGGTGAAGGTTCCGATCTGGACGTATAGCTGTCCTTCGGTTGACGTAACCGTCTTGGAAAGGATGCCCTGAATCAGATCAAAAAACGGTCCGTACCAATTGTTGACCTCGACGCTGATCTGCACCTGAAAATAGGTGACGAACAAAACCAGTGCCGAGCCGAGGATCGACCAGCGCTGCCATGGATGCGGCGCGTACCAGTTCCAGAACGCATAAAAGGCAAGGACGCCGTACAGAAAGTACAGGTAGAACCACAGGAAGGGCGCAGACCAGAAAACCGCCACGCCGACGACCGGCGGAGCACCTGCAGCAACCGGCGGCAGACCGAAGACGGCCCCCAATTGCGCACCGCCGAAAAACCAGGCCAGAATCAGCGCGAGGCTCCACATGACGGCCGAAGTGAAGAACAGCTTCGGCTGCGGAAAGAAGGAAACGAACACGTCGGAAAATTCCTTTCAGGACGCGATACAAAACTGCCTGTCTTGCAGTCATGTTTCCTTCCGATGAAAGAAAATGCCTTACACAAGCAGATATATTCACTACCTGAATTGTGGCGAATCTGTTGACGCCCGCGCCGACCATGCGATGCCTGCGCAAACCAGCAATGAAGCCGCTGCAACCAGTGACGGCACAACGAAACCGCCGGTCCACTCGGCCACTATTCCCGAAAATATGGGACCGATGATCTGGCCAAGGCCAAACGAGGCCGTCATCAGTGCAAGGATCCTGCGCGGAGACAGAGGCGCAAGGCGTCTACCTGCCTGCAAGCCCATCGCCGTGACGGCAATGAACGTCCCGCCAAGTAGAACACCGGCGATAAGCGGCCCCGTGTAGCCGCCAATCGTGACGCTGGCCGCGACGCCTACCGCCTCGACAACGCAACTAAATGCGAAAGCCGACGCAAGACCGATGCGGGCCACGACCTTGTTCCAGAGCCATATCGATGGAATGCCCGCCAGCCCGGTGGCCAGCCACACGATCGCTTCGAACACCGGGCCTGAATCGCCCTGACGGATAATCGCGACAAGGAATGTGGCCGTGATGACGTAGCCGAAGCCGAAAATGCCATAAGCGGCGATCATCTTGGCGAGTGCCGTGCTTTTCGGCAGTTTCGGCTCGCGGCGCGCCTCTCCGGTGACGACCGGCCCCTGATCCAGCATCAACCAGACAATGACGAAGCCGCACGCCGACAGAGCCGCCGAGCCCAGCCAACCGGCGGGCCACGCGGCACCTTGCACGATCAAAACCGCCATCATCGCCGACGAAACGGCGATACCCAGCCCGACGCCGCCGAAATGCATCGCCTGAAGATCCTCGCGCCTGGCCAGCGCCAGATGGCTGAACACGGTGGCGGAAACGAAAACCATTGCAAAGGCGCTGACCAGTCCCGCCAGAAACCGAACGATCAGGAAAATCGCGATGCTGTCGGTCAGCCCCATCATGCCGGAAAGCAAAGCACTTGCGCCAAGTGACACCAGGAATATCGGACGCTCTCGCCCATGCGCCCATCCGCCCGCAGCCAGAAGGGCGCCGACCAGGTAGCCAAGAAAATTCGCAGAGGCGATCAGGCCAGCATTGGCAGCCGACAGACCCAGTTCATCCATCATGCCGGGCAGGATTGGCGTATAGACGAACCGCCCGAAGCCCATGGCGACGGCCATGGCGATCATTCCGGCAATTGCATAACGAAAGGGAGAAGACGACTCAGAGCGCATGGCGACGGACCATATTGCCATAGTCGCGCCGATCAACCTCCGAACACTGGTCCAGAGCCTATCTCTGGTCGGCGCAGTGTTTTTCACTTTGTCTGAATTTTACGGGGAATAGCGGCAGATCGCCCAATTCACGCAAGGACATGCGGGCAAGGTCGGGATGCGAGAGCGGATCACGCTTCCAGGCCAGCCATTGTGCCTCGCGGCTTTCACGCTCGTTTGAACGATCGGACAATGAAAAGAAGCTGAACATCACAAGATCGCCTTCTTTAGGTTTTCCGTATAGTGTTCTTATACAGAGCTTATCACAATCCAGATTCACAGTGAACGAGTTTAGAAAAACTTCATGCAGGCTCTCAACCGCGTCCATCTCAACGGCCTTCGCGCCGTCGAAGCCGTCTACCGATGCGGATCACTTCAACGCGCTGCTGACGAACTCGGCGTTTCGCCAAGTGCCGTCAGCCAGCAGATAAACCGCACGGAAAGCCAGCTTGGCCGGGCGATCTTCGAGCGCACTTCGGGCGGGCTCGTCGCCAACGCGTTCGGGCAGGTGATGGGCGCACGCCTTTCCGCCGGGTTTCGCGAACTTTCAGCGGCTGTGGCACTTGCCGACGACAATGCCGCGAACATACTCGTCATCTCCGTCGCTCCGGCCTTCGCCTCGCGATGGCTTGTTCCGCGCCTCAGCCGCTATCAGGCGCTTTATCCCGAAGTCAGCCTGCGCATCGACGCGTCCGTGCAGATTGCCGATCTCGACCGGTCGGACATCGATGTGGCGATACGCATGGGCAAGGGCGACTGGCCGAATACCAATGTCGAGCTTCTGCTTGCGCAGGAAATATTCCCGGTGTGCGCGCCGGGCGTGGCGGCACAGATAAAAACGCCCGCCGATCTCGCGAAATTCCCGATGATTTCCGATCAGAACACGATGTTTTCATCCGAAAGCTGGCTGATAAATGCGGGCATCGAGAATATTTCGATGAAATCCGGGCCTGTTTTTACCGATCCGGTGCTTTGCATCGAGGCCGCGATTGCCGGACAGGGCATCATGCTTGCCTGGCAATTGCTGGCGGCGGATGCGCTGGCGGATGGGCGTCTGGTCGATCCATTCGGATCGTCCGCCAAAAGCGGGCTGGGCTATTATCTGGCGACGCCCAAGAACCGCCGTCCGAGTGAAAACGTCAATGGATTCAAGCGATGGATTTTTGCGGAAATCCAGAGCACGATCGACCGCATGTGCCCGCCACGCTGAAATAATATGGCGACAAGCGCCATCAGACTTTATGTAAAACCAAGACAGCAAGATTTGGAAAGCAGACATGACCTCACATATTCGCGACGTTTCCGCCTCCATCGATCCCGAAAAACTGGATAAATTGGGAGAGGTCGCGGTGAAAATCGGCCTGCAGCTTCAGGCCGGGCAGGATCTGGTCATGACCGCGCCGGTAGCGGCACTGCCGCTGGTGCGCCGCATCACCGAGCATGCCTATCGCGCGGGCGCCGGTCTGGTGACGACCTTCTATTCGGACGAGGAAACGACGCTCGCACGCTATCGTCATGGCCCCGACGCAAGCTTCGACCGGGCTTCCGGCTGGCTTTATGAGGGAATGGCCAAAGCGTTCGAAAACGGCGCGGCACGCCTTGCAATCGCAGGCGACAATCCGATGCTTCTGGCCAAGGAAGACCCAACCAAGGTTTCGCGCGCCAACAAGGCGAATTCCATCGCCTACCAGCCAGCACTGGAAAAGATCGCAGGCTTCGACATCAACTGGAATATCGTCGCCTACCCGAACCTTTCCTGGGCGAAGCAGGTGTTTCCTAATGACGCCGAAGACGTGGCGGTGGCCAAGCTTGCCGATGCCATTTTCGCCGCATCGCGCGTCGATGTCGCCGATCCGGTCGCAGCGTGGAAGCATCACAATGCGGAATTGCGCAAGCGCACCGAATGGCTGAACGGAAAGTCATTTCAGGCATTGCATTTCACCGGCCCCGGCACCGACCTCACGGTCGGCCTGGCGGATGGTCATGAATGGCATGGCGGTGCATCGACCGCGAAAAACGGCATCACCTGCAACCCGAATATCCCGACCGAGGAAGTGTTCACGACGCCGCATGCGCATCGCGTCGAAGGCCACGTATCCAGCACCAAGCCGCTGTCGCATCAGGGCACGCTGATCGACGGCATTTCCGTGCGCTTCGAAGGCGGGCGGATCGTCGAAGCGAAAGCCACGCGTGGCGAGGAAGTGCTGAACAAGGTGCTCGATACGGACGAAGGCGCGCGTAGGCTTGGCGAAGTGGCCCTGGTGCCGCATTCGTCGCCGATTTCGAAAAGCGGTCTGCTGTTCTTCAACACGCTGTTCGACGAAAACGCCGCCAGCCACATCGCGCTCGGCCAGTGCTATTCGAAATGCTTCATCGATGGCGCATCGCTGACGCCGGAGCAGATTGCGGCGCAGGGCGGCAACAAGAGCTTCATCCATATCGACTGGATGATCGGTTCCGACCAAATCGACGTCGATGGCATCGCCCAGGACGGCTCGCGCTCGCCGGTCATGCGCAAGGGCGAATGGGCGTAAAGCTCAAATAGTCAGGCCGCGAACGCTTCCTCATAGCGTTCCGGCTTGAATCCGACGAGCAATTTTCCGTCCGTTTCAAGCACGGGCCGCTTGATCATGGAGGGCTGCGCCAGCATGAGCGCTATAGCTTTCTGCGCATCGAGGTCCTGCCTGTCGGCATCGGGAAGCTTGCGAAAGGTCGTGCCGGCACGGTTCAGCACCGTTTCCCAACCGGCCCGGTCGCACCACTCGACCAGCTTGCCGCGCTCGACCCCTTCGGCCTTGTAGTCGTGAAACCGATAGGTCACATCATGGCTTTCCAGCCAGTTGCGGGCCTTTTTCATCGTGTCGCAGTTCTTGATGCCGTAGATGGTGACGCTCAATTCGATCTCCTTGCGCAATGAGAGGCTGTTTTAGCCGCACAGCCTCCAACTGCCGACCACATTGTACTGCGTTCGTCTCAATAAGCTGTGGACGAGAAAGAACTCCTTCGCGACAAAGCTGATGGGCTCGATCTCGCGCGAAGGGATGTTTTCGGGGCAATAAAGCAATGTCATATGCGGGGTAAAATCCAACCCCGCCCTCAGACCGCACCTCAACATTGCGAGTGCAAGGCTCTGGTGGAATGCCGCCAATGCGTTGGACGCCTCGCCATATAGAACGCACGGATGATTGGCTGGTCTGCCGTTGAATGTCATCAGCCGATCCAACGTAACTGTGACCGGTGCTGCCGTAACCGACTTTGCCGCCTGCGTTGCCGCAAAGATTGTCTTCGACTTGAGCCGCGTAAAATCGCCCACATGATTGAGTGACATATGCCTGCGTTCAATCGGCAGCATGCGGGATTTTATGCCAGCCAAGGATTTGATCTCTCGACCTATCTTTTGGCTTTTCAACGCAGTTTCCTTGTCTGGAAACAACGTGAAGAAAAGACGATTACGCCGCTTTGGCTCAGGATCACCAAAATCAAAGCTGAACTGACTCATGCACTCCTCCCAGGAAATGCCTCGCCCTCCATTTTTCTTTAACTAAGAACAAAACAAGAACATACGCAAGCGAATTTCGATGAATTGTATCATCGCCAGGGAGAGGTCACTCCGCGCGCCCGATCGGCCTGACGAAGCGCTGCTCCAGAACCTCTTTGCCCCATTGCCCTCCGGAATATTCTTCGGCCAATGAAAAGCCATGCGTCTCATAGAGGTGCCGGGCGGCGTCCAGACCGTGGAATGTCCAGAGATGCGTCTCGCGGAAACCCTGCCGGTCACAGAATTCGAGTGCCGCAGACAGCAGTTCCCTGCCTACCCCCTGACCTCGCACATCATCCCCGATGATAAACCAGCGCAGATGAGCGATGCCGGAACCCAAATCCTCACCGTCGATAGCCACCGTGCCGACGACCTCACCCTCTCGAACGGCAAGCCAGAGCCCGTTGCAGGGCCGGTCTATTCTTTCGGAAAACTCAGCCAGTCCAGCGGCGACCTTGGCTTCGAACGGGCGGCCGAAACCGGCGGTCCGTGCGTAATAATGGGCGTGCATCTCCGTGCATCGCGCCAGAGCACCGGGGCGGTAGCCCGTTTCGATGGTGATGGCGGACGGCGTATCCTCAATCTTGCGACCAGCGGCGAGCGCGTCCGCGTAGAGCCGGAGGCCATCGGCGACAGTTCCGTGCTGGCTTGGGCTCAAGCGCGCCAAGGCCTCCCTCACCTGCCGCTTGGCAAAATTGTGGATGCCGGACACCGTCGTCTGTCCCTTGATCGTGAGCGAGAGGAGTTTCGTCCGGCCATCCGCCTTTCCGGGCGTCTCCACCACCTCTCCCGTGTCCACGAGCTTGCGAAGCAAGCGGCTCACGCTCGACTTCTCCAGAGCCAGAAGATCGGCCAACTCGTTGGCCGTCATCGCGCCTTTCGCATCGATCTCCAGCAGAGCATGGACCGAGGATGGTGGCAGCCCGGTTCCGGCGAGGGCATCGCGCATGAAGCCAAGTTCCCGGACAAGGCGGCGCGATGCGTCACGGATAAGTTCGATCTGAGAGGCCGGTACCGTGGTCACTTTGATTACCCATTTTGTTGTATTATGCAACTATATGGGATCAAACCTTCACAATCCGCAAGGGCCTTTCGGCTTTGTTGCCCTTACCCCGCCGCCTGAACGACGGAAACCACAGTGCAGCTTTCGCCCGATGGGATCAGCAGCACCTGCCCGCCATCTCTGGGCAGCTTATAGAGTGGCACCTGGCCAAGGTTTGATACGAGCGCGGCGCCTTCGGGGAAGCCCGCCAGTACATCCTGGCATTTCATGGAGAATGGCGCGATCCTGACCATTGCGCCTTCACAGGCAGACCCGTTTGGCGATGCGAAGACAACTCCTGCTGCCGCTCCGCTGTAGGATTCAGTAGCGTAGTTCATGCCGACAAGCGCCTGTACGGCATGCTTGTTGGGCTCGGTCTGGTTCCATTCCGAATGCACATCGTACTGCGCGCCGTCTCCAAGTATCTGCCCCAGAACCGGAAAGACCGTACCGCATGTGGTCAGGCCCGCCTGTTTGGCGTGAGCGAGGAAAGGCGTATCCGGCAATGCCGCGTTCGGCCCTCCAGCCGCGACCGATGCGTCTTGCGCGAAGACATCCTTGACGGCCGAAAATTGCATCGCGGCAATGCCCGCCGCTATCCCAACCGCAATGCCTGCTACCGAAATCAGTGCGGTGCGCACCCAGCGCTTCTTCGGCTCACGAGGAACTTCGGGCGTTTCCTCCACGGCAGCACCGCCGTCTTTTCTGGACATGATGCGATCATGAATGGATTGCTGGTTCATATGGTCTCTTTTTCATTTACTCGATTGCCGACAGCGCCGTAGCCAGCCCTTTGAGCGACGCGGTTACGGTGATGGTTTCGCCAGCGGTCGTTAGGTAGGAGATGTCTGGGGCCGCATCTTTTGCGATCTGTTCGCGCAATATCGGCCCGACGGGCACTTTGCCGACGCAAACGACCTCATTGCATCCGTCCATGACAACATTGACGGGGCTTTGCCGCCCCGGAAACTGCAACGACACCGATCCATCTGCTTTCGCGGAAGGCGGAGTGCGCAGGATCATGAACGGCTTTCCATCTTCGCTGGCTGCCAGAGACCAGCTAAAAACGGTTTGGCCGGACTGGTCCTCAATCACCTGACTGACATTGCAAATCCTTTGCTGCGCCTCGAGGTTCTCGTCGCAGATGAGGGTCCAGTTTTCGAATGGCTGGATGCTCCTGCGGTATTTGCCCAACGGCACGCCGGCAGGCAAAACGACATCGGATGGCTTGATCCTGAAACCTGGTTGCGAAAGCTCCTGTCCGACAGAAGCGGGACTAGCGGACAGGACAAGGCAAGCCATGATCGCCAATCGATAGCTAACAGCGATGACTTGCCTGATCATCCGGGCCTCAATTCAACGTGAAGCTCAGACCTGCGCCAGCTCCCCAGTGCCCGCCTGCAGTCGTGGCAGACAAATTGGCTCGGACCTTGCCATTGTCACTGGTGTAGCCGGCACCAAATGCCGCCGCCCCTTCGCCGCGCCAGACACCGCCGCCCAAGGCGACACTGACCTTTCCGGGATTGTCGTCGTAGCGGAGCGATGCAGCGGCCAAGCCGATCGCTGCAGCCTGTCTGGCTTCACTGCGAACCGAACCCATGTCCCGATTGAGCTGGCCGAACTTCTGGTCGGTGTAGTTGTTCGCCTCGCTAAGCGTGGTCGTCGCCACCTTGTCAGTATAGCTGTTGGCAGTGTCGATCGCGTAGCTGACGCGGGTGTCCGTGTAGGACTTGGCCGTATCGAGCCCGTCCTTGAGCTGACCGACATTGACTGCATCATTATTGGCAACACCGGTTGCGACATTGGATATCAGAACCGGAGCATTCGGATCACCACCGACGAGCGTCATGCTGTTTTTCTTGGTGCCGTCGGGATTGGTATCATATTTGACGGCATTCTGATCGAGCTCACCCAAGCCGCCTTCCAGGTTTTCGATCGCGGAGTTGGTGGCATGAAGCTGGCTGCCATTGATGGCATCGGTACTGTCTGCCGAGATCCGTCCGGCCGCGACATTGGTGACTGTTCGCTCAGCTCCGGCATCACCCACGCTGACGGTTCCCACCGGCGCCGTGCCGGCGAAATCATAGTTTTGACCTCGGATGGTGGTTCCTGCCGTGCCGGTCGCGGTCTGTGTCTGCGAGCCTGCACCCAGCGCTACATCGTTGGCGTTGTTGGCGGTCGCACCTTGACCGATCGCCACCGCGCCATTGGCTCCCGTGGCCGTGGTCGCGCCATTGCCCATGGCGACGCTGCTGTCTCCATTAGCCACGGCGGTCGGGCCGACAGCGACGCTTTCCTGACCGACGGCCTGACTGTCCGCGCCCGTTGAATTGGCGTGGAAGTATTTGTTTCCACCGCCGCCAGCATTGCTAAGATCGGTAAGGCTCTGATTGACGGCCGCGAAGCTGTCGAACACCGAGGTATAGGTCGACCCCTGAATATTGTAGGTCGGCCCGGTGATCGAACCGTTGGGATTGACGATCGAACCGCCGCCCAAACTGTTGGCGATGCTGCTCGAGAGACCGTAGAGCTGGCTGCCGTTGATGGCGTCCAGGCTGGCTACGGACACCTCACCGTCGGTGACGCCGGTAAGGACACGCGTTCCACCCGTTGAATTGTTGAAACGTACGATATCGCCATCGGTCTGCGCCGCAACGGTAATGTCGCGGGTCGTTGCATCCTGACGGACGAGGCCGATATTGCCGCTGGTGATGTCGTCCTGAAGGTTGGCGATGTCGCCGGTATTGGTCTTCACCTGATCGTCGAGCGCAGTCAGCGCGCCGCCGACGGTGGTTTGACTGCCACCTTGTATGTTGTAGGTCGGGCCAGTGAAGATGCCGGTGGCCGGGTCGTAACCCGCACCGCCACCGAGAGCTGCGGCTGTGTCGGCCAGTCCCGTGTTGGTCGTGTTGAGCTGGCTGCCATTGATCGCATCGGTGCTGGTTGCCGACACTTCGCCATCGGTCAGGCCTGTAAGCGTACGGGTGGCTCCGCCCTGGGCATTGAAGGCCACCGTATCACCGTCCGTGCCTGCGCCGACGGTGATCGGTGCATTGACGCCGGGTGCCGATTGCTGGACGAGACCGACAGTGCCGGAGGAAATGGCATCGTTCAAATCTGTGAGATTGCCGTCCACGGCGGCAAACGCGTCTCCTGCATTGTTATAATCGCCGCCCTGAATCGTGTAGGTCGGCACCGACAGCGTGCCATCAGGATTGACGACCGAGCCGCCGCCAAGCGCGATAGCGATGCTTTGGCTCGTGCCGAAAAGCTGGCTGCCATTGATAGCATCCGTGCTGGTCGCCGACACCTCGCCAGCGGTCAAGCCGGTGAGAGTGCGGGTGATTCCGCCCAACCCGTTGAAGGCCACCGTGTCGCCATCCGTCCCTGCACCGACTGTGATCGGTGCGTTGATGCCGGGTGCCGATTGCTGGACGAGGCCGATCGTGCCGGACGAGATCGCCTCGTTCAAATCCGTGAGATTGCCGTCCACGGCGGCAAACGCGTCTCCGGCATTGTTATAATCGCCGCCCTGAATCGTGTAGGTCGGCACCGACAGCGTGCCATCAGGATTGACGACCGAGCCGCCGCCGAGCGCGATAGCGATGCTTTGGCTCGTGCCGAAAAGCTGGCTTCCGTTGATCGCATCGGTGCTGGTTGCGGATACTTCCCCAGCGGTCAGACCGGTGAGGGTACGGGTGGCCCCACCCTGGGCATTGAAGGCCACCGTATCACCATCCGTGCCTGCGCCGACTGTGATCGGTGCATTGACGCCCGGAGCAGATTGCTGGACGAGGCCGACGGTGCCGGATGCGATGGCGTCGCTCAGATTGGCAATGTCGCCCTCATTGTTCGTGACACGACCATCGAGATTGGTGATGGCGCCGCCGACACCGGTGACTGGGGTGGTGCCGCCCGCACCGTCGCCGATAATGTAAACCGGTGTCGTCAGACTGCCTGTTGCGGGGTCATAAGTCGAACCGCCGCCGAGGCTGATGGCGATATCGCCGCCAAGGTTTTCAACTGAGGCATTGGTGGCATTGATTGCGGTGTTGGCCTCGTTCACGACGCCGGACAATTGCCGAATGTTAACGGCATCGAAATCCGCCGAGCCATCCGCGACATGCTGGATCTGGCGGGCATTGCCTGCGGAACCTACCGAGACGGCACCGGCACCGGCATTGCCGGCATTGTTGAAGACGAGGCCAACCGGAGCGCTTGCGGGATCGATGATGACGCCGTTCGTATTGTTGTTTGCGCCGCCAGCCGAGCTTGCGCCGAGCGTCACGCCGCCGGCCGAAGTTACTGTGGCGCCGTTACCCATGGCGACACCGTTGGTTGCTGCGGCACTCGCCGATGCTCCGTCGCCAATGGCAACCGATCCGGCACCGCCCGCGACGGAACGAATGCCCAGCGCGACTGCAGAAGCTCCGGTCGCTTGCGCACCACCGGCAACTCCGAAGTCCGACGCGCCACCCAGGGCAAGAGAATTGGCGCCAGAGGCAACCGCGCCCTGCCCCATGGCAATTGCGCCAGCCTGGGACGCCGCCGACTGTCGGCCAATCGCGATTGATGAAACGCCGGACGCAGTAGACGCGTTACCCACTGCGAAGGCAGCATTACCCGATGCCAGGGCTTGAAAATCACCCCGCGTTCCGATTGCAATGGAATTGTCCGCAGTGGCTTGAGCACCTGCACCAATGGCTGTGGCGATACCACCAGCATTGGCACCCGCGCCAAGAGCCGTCCCGCCCAAGCTGGTCGCCGTTTGACCGATCGCGATGCCACTACTGTTGGTGGTGCTGGAATTGGCATTTGCGCCCAAACCAATGGCAACATTGCCGGCAGCCGCGGCAACACTGTTCGCACCCAGGGCGACACTGCCAGTGCCACTGCCCTGCGCATTCAGGCCAATGGCTGTAGCGTTTGTTTGCGTGGCGCGCGCGTTGTAACCGAGCGCAGAGCTTCCGGCCAAGGTTGCTTGCGCGGTTGAGCCCACAGCGGTTGACTGCACGCCGGACGCCGCCGACCCGGTGCCTAGCGCCGTGGCGTCAGCCGCTGTGGCATTCGCATTGGCGCCGAAGGTTGATGATCTAGCGCCCGTCGCGTTGGAGGCCACGCCGACAACTGTCGAGTCCGTGCCGGATGCCGTGCTGAAATTACCGCCGACCACGACGGAATTCGTGCCGCTCGCGGTCGTCTGGCTGCCTAACGCTGTCGAGTCCTGACCTGTGGCATGCGCGGCAGCACCCAAAGCCAGCGAATCGCCAGCGGTTCCCGTTGCATCGCCGGTGGTTCGATTGGCGATGGCGCCCGAGCCGATCGCTATGGCGCTTCCGCTCAATGCGGCAGCAGTGGCACCGTTGCCCATAGCAATCGAGCCTTGGCCTTGTGCCTGAGCATTATAACCAACGGGCGTCGCGCCTATTTGTGACGCACGCGCTGAGTTACCTAGAGCCGTCGCTTGGTTCTGATTTGCAAACGAAGCCTGACCAAATGCAGAGCTTTGAGTGGCGGTGGCTGACGATTGCCGCCCAATCGCAACAGAATTAGAGCCTGTCGAGTTGGCAGCATCGCCGATGGCAATACCAAAATTATCCGCAGTCGCGCCGCTGCCTGCACCAATCGCGATGGAAAACGAGCCGCATGTTGCTGGCGCCGCGGCGCCGCTGCCCATGGCAGAGCTGCCGTGGATGGCATCGATCTGAACACATGTGCCTGCGAAGGCTGGCGAAACGATCGAATCCACTGAAACTGCGCCGAAAAGTGAAAGTCCGAACGCACTGGCCAAGGCTGCGTTTCGAAGCCGCAGCCTGTTACCTGACAATGATCGAATGGCACTGACAATGAAACCGGCAATAGGCTTTCCGCAATGGCCGCAGGTCGGCACGCTCAGCAAGCTGAATTGTCTCTCCGAATTCGAGCCGCCATTCGCGGCAGAGCTGGAAAGCGCCATGACTGGCGCACGCCCGCTTCCCAATTCACCCAGACCAAGACGTTTTCGGCTCATACCGAGCACGCGATGCGCCATACGAAGAACTGCCATCAGGCGACGGCGCAGCGAGCGGCTGTTGCGCGCATCGGAAATCGAACCATCGGCCAAATCACGATTTGCCGACCGGAACGAATTGATGTGGTTCACCGCTTTGCGCATGCTGCTTCCTCTTGCTGGCTTAGGGATATTTCTTGCTCGGCTAATGCCTGCGGATGAAGTTCGCAGGTCGCGTCACTGTCGTCCTGGGTGGAATTCCGTATCTCTTTGAGCAGAGCCTGACCGTCACGCGTTCCGAATTGTTCGATCGCGTTGCAGGCTTCTTCGACCCAAGGCTTCGTCGCGACGGGAACACTGAATAAAACGTGCTCGACCCGTTCTGGCGTCAGCTTGAGGGAGAGAAGCGAGCGGCATGCCGCAAGATGCGCTCCAGGGTCTCCAGCGCCATAAGCCGGCATCGTCAGGCCCAGCACGAACCGCGCGAAAAGATGGTCAATCTCATCCGACGAGATCAGAGACGCATAGCGCCCCTCGAGCGCTCGAGCTGCAGCCCGAGCTTTCGGTTCAAAGAGTTTCGTGTCGGGCAAAAAGTCATTGAAGGAGACGGCATTCATTTCCGGCCCTCGACGTTGTCGAGAGTTCCCCCTGCTATGCCGCAAGCATATGACTGTCGTTTCTGGAGTGCGGACAAGCCGGCTCTTCGCCCAATGCCAGCCCTCTGCCAGCAGCTTTCGCACGCACAATTTCGGTCCCAAAACGTCACAAAAATCCTCCTACCGTTTATCGGCGAAAGACTTTTCGTACCAAACGCGCGACACCCCCACATCGGAATCGCATAAGGACAAAAACCCACCTCTTATGGAGGACTAATGCAACCAAACATTGCATGTCAATAATGCAGCGCTCGCGCGGCAACATTAAGTTAAAAATTTGGCAATCAATATTAGTTTATGCTAATTTACTTATACATATAATACAAATAATCCAAAATCATATTTTATATTTGAGTTCTATATTTATGAATTTCACCATTATATGGAAATCGTTGAAATATATATTTGACGCCTGATGTTTGTTTTTCCGGGCGTTATAGATTTGAAAATACCGTTTTCAGATGCTGATTTATGGGGCATGCGCGTTCGTCGCTACGACCGCGAGTACGCCGACAGGCCCTCATGAAGCGCATCGAATACCAGTCGCACCCGCTGCACATTTCTCAGGTCTTCGTGCATCACCACCCAGGTATCCAGCGGAATGTCCACGACGCCGGGCAGGACGCGGACAAGATTGGCATCGCGCTTGGCCAAACCGGCATGGCAGACGCCAATGCCAATTCCAGCGCGGATCGCGGCAAGCTGGCCAAGATCGCTGTCTGTCCGGAAAGCAAAGTCATCGCGCCGGAATGACAGACCCAAATCGCGCACCGTCCGAACGCCGATGGTTTCTGTTTCAAAGCCGATCAGCGCAAAGCGGGGCAAATCAGCAAGTGCTGCAGGCGTGCCTTGGGCATCGAGATAGCCCTGCGTTGCGTGCAGCCCCAGCCGGATCGCGCCGACATGACGGGCAACGAGGGCCGCCTGTACCGGCCTGACCATGCGCACCGCGATATCGGCTTCGCGGCCCAGCAAATCCTCGCTCCTGTTGTTGAGACCAAGTTCGATTTCGAGTTCCGGATGCCGGTTCCGCAAATCGGCCAGGATGGCCGGCAGAACCTCCACCCCCACCACCTCGCTTGCAGTGATGCGCACCGTTCCCGATGCAGAGGCGGCTTCCGCCGACGCCGCTCGTGTGAACGAGTCCGCCGCGTGGGCCATCGCTTCAGCATGCGCGGCGAGGTCGATGGCGATCGGGGTTGGCAGCAAGCCGCTGGGCGAGCGGGTGAACAGAGCAACCCCATGATCCTGCTCCAGATCTTCGATACGCCGCCGCACGGTTGGTTGCGCGATCCCCAGAGCACGGGCCGCGGCAGAAAGACTTCCCTCCCGCATGACCGCGAGAAAAGCGCGCTGCCGTTCCCAATCTGTTATTTCCGGCCTGATATGCTTGCTCATATATTTTGTACTAGCTGACTGACAAAGATTGTCAATTTTATACGAATACCAACGCGGCCATATTGGGCGGGTCAACACAGGAGCCCATCATGGCTATTTCACATTCTGCGGCGGGCGTACCGCCCCGCCGAACACCCGGTTATGTCGTTTATTCGGCTCTGGCCGTTCCCATCCTCATCATCGGCCAATTTGCCCTGCTGGCCGTTCTGCCGATTGCCTTGCTTTTATTTGGAACCTGGCGCGATCTCAGGGGCCGCGCACTGCGCTGGTGGGCCGGGCTTGCAGCCCTGCTCTACGCGGCTGCCCTGGCGATCTGGCAGCTCAATCCAAATGGTGCCGAAAGCCTGTCCAAGGACATCCATCCGCTCCTCGCCGGCTTGATCGTCGCCGCCGCGATCATCCTGCTCGCCAAAATCTATCGGCGCCGGACACGCTGACCCGTTTTAATCAATCACAGGAGAAGAAAATGATCTTGATCACTGGTGCGACCGGCAATGTCGGCACTGAAATTCTCAAACATCTTGTGAAGCAAGGTGTGCCCGCCAAAGCCATGGTTCGCTCGACTGCGTCGGCCGATAAACTCGCAGGTTTTTCCGGCATCGAGCCGGTCATTGCCGACTTCGACGATCCAAGCTCACTGGAACGCGCACTCACGGGCATCGAAACCGCATTTCTGCTGACCAATTCATCCGAGCGGGCCGAAACGCAGCAATTGGCATTTGTCGCGGCGGCCAAGCGGGCGGGTGTCCGCCATCTGGTCAAGTTCTCGCAAGTGCACGCCGCCTCGGATTCACCCGTCCGGTTTCTGCGTTACCATGCGATTGTCGAACAGGCGATCATGGCCTCCAGAATGGCCTATACGATCTTGCGGTCCAATCTGTTCATGCAGGAATTGCTGTCATTTCGCGACAGCATAAAGGGCGGCAAGCTGTTCGCCCCGATTGGCGACGCCAGGATCAGCCTGGTCGATATCCGCGATCTGGCGGCCGTGGCCGTCGTGGCAATGACCCGGCCCGGACAGAACAAGACCTACGACCTGACCGGCCCCGAAGCCCTCAGCCATGACGAGATTGCGGAAAAAATTGCGGCGGTGGTCGGGTGGCCGGTAAAGTTCGTGCCGATCGACCCCGATGCGATGCGGCAAGCCTTGGCTGAATTTGGCATTCCGCAATGGCAAGCGGATGGCGTCATCGAGGATTATGCCCACTACGCCCGCAATGAAGCGGCCGAAATCAGCGGTGATATAGCCTCAGTCCTCGGCAAAAACCCAACGACGCTCGACACATTCCTCAACGAATACCGCTCCTCTCTCGTCGCCCAAGAGGAGATGCAGCATGAGCGTTAAGCCGAAGAAGATGGCCTAAATCATTCCCATTCGATCGTGCCGGGCGGCTTGCTTGTCACGTCGTAGACGACGCGGTTGATGCCGCGGACTTCGTTGATGATGCGGGTGGCGGCGCGGCCGAGGAAGTTCATGTCGTAGTGGTAGAAATCGGCGGTCATGCCGTCGACGGAGGTCACGGCGCGGAGCGCGCAGACGAATTCGTAGGTGCGGCCATCGCCCATGACGCCGACCGTCTGGACCGGCAAGAGCACGGCGAAAGCCTGCCAGATCGCGTCGTAGAGACCCGCCTTGCGGATTTCATCGAGGTAAATCGCATCGGCTTCGCGCAGGATTTCGAGCTTTTCGCGCGAAATGCCGCCGGGGCAGCGGATTGCGAGGCCCGGTCCCGGAAACGGGTGGCGGCCGATGAAATGATCGGGCAGGCCGAGTTCCTTGCCGAGCACGCGCACTTCGTCCTTGAAGAGTTCGCGCAGCGGCTCGACCAGCTTCATGTTCATGCGGTCAGGCAAGCCGCCGACATTGTGGTGCGACTTGATGGTCGAGGAAGTCGCGCCGGTGAATGACACGCTCTCGATAACGTCCGGGTAGAGCGTGCCCTGTGCGAGGAAATCCGCGCCGCCGAGCTTTTCTGCCTCTTCCTCGAAAACCTCGATGAAGAGACGGCCAATCGTCTTGCGTTTCGTTTCAGGGTCGCTCTCGCCTTCGAGCGCGGAAATGAAACGATCCGACGCATCGACCATGATGAGCGGTAGATTGTAATGCTCGCGGAACATGGCGACGACTTCCGCCGCCTCGTTCTTCCGCATCAGGCCGTGATCGACCAGAATGCAGGTGAGCTGTTCGCCGACCGCCTCGTGGATCAGAAGGGCCGCAACGGAGGAATCCACGCCGCCCGAAAGCGCACAGATGACCTTGCCCTTGCCAACCTGTTGACGGATCGCCTCGATGGCCTGCTCGCGGTAAGCGGCCATCGTCCAGTCAGATTTCAGACCGGCAATGCGATGCACGAAATTTGAGAGCAGCTTCGCGCCGTCCGGCGTGTGAACGACTTCCGGGTGGAACTGGACGGCGTAGAATTTGCGCTTCTCATCAGCAATCGCAGCATATGGCGCGCCATTCGACGTGCCGACAACGCGGAAGCCCTCCGGCAGCGCGGTTACGCGGTCGCCATGGCTCATCCACACCTGATGGCGTGTGCCTTTTGCCCATACGCCGTCGAATAGTGCGCAATCATTCTCGATCTCGAGGAAGGCGCGGCCGAATTCGCGGTGATGGCCGCTCTCGACCTTGCCGCCAAGCTGCGCGCACATGGTCTGTTCGCCGTAGCAGATGCCGAGAACGGGAATGCCTGCCTCGAAAACGGCCTGCGGCGCGCGCGGGCTGCCAATATCGACCGTGGAGTGCGGGCTGCCCGAAAGGATCACCGCTTTCGGCTTGATCGCCGCGAAAGCTTCGCCTGCCGACTGGAACGGCACGACTTCGGAATAGACGCCGGCTTCGCGGATGCGCCGGGCGATGAGCTGCGTCACCTGGCTGCCGAAGTCGATGATGAGAACTGTGTCGGGATGATTTTCGGTTGTCATGGCGGGCATTTAAAGAAAGAAACGAGTCGGCGCAATGGGTTGCGTTATCCAGACCTCACAGCTTGATCGCGCCATCTTCCAGTGCGTTGCCAAGCAGGCCGACCGCATGGCCGAGTTTTTCATCGATGACATGCAGATATTCCGTCCAATCGTTGATGTGGGTCAGTTCGGCCACACCGTCGGAAATGCCGCGCAGTCCGATCAGCGGCAGGCCGAAAAGCTGGCATGCGCGCAACACTGCGAATGTCTCCATATCGACCATGTCGGCGGCGATCAGATCGTAGGCAGAACCGGAAACGATGTTGGCGCCGGTCGACAGGCTGGCTTGCTTGATGCCGGGAATGCGCAACGGCAATTCAAGAACCGCAGGCAGATCGAGGAAAGGCGTTCGTCCTTTTTCGAAACCGAGCGCGGACGCGTCCATGTCGCGGTAGCTGACCGAAACCGCCTGATAGATTTCCGCCTGTTCGAGTGTGCGGCTTCCGGCCGATCCGAGCGAGACGACAAGATCAGGCAGTGTATTTTTGGCGTTCAGTTTGGCCAGTTCCGCGCCGAGCGTCACGCCTGCCTCGACCGGGCCGACGCCGGTTATGAAGGGCGTGAAAAGCGCTTTCAGATGCGGGCCATATTCGGCATCTGCAGCCATGACGAAAAGGATGTTCTTGCCGCCAAACCGCGTGACGAGTGACAAGTCAGCCTTCCATGCCGTCGCGGCCGACGACGGTCATCATCGTGCCGGTCATGGTCGCGACCAGCTTCGCCTCGCCATCCGCTGCAATCGCATAGGCCTGTCCATCCGCCACAATAATCGTGCGGCCGGGCTTGGTCACAGACCCGCGAAACAGGAAGCGTTCGCCCTTGCCGGGTGCCAGAAGATTGACCTTGAATTCGATCGTCAGCACTGCCGCGTTTTCCGGCATCAGCGAATAGGCGGCGTAGCCACAGGCAGAATCCAGCGCGGTGGAAATGACGCCCGCATGGAGAAAGCCGTGCTGCTGGGTGAGATTTTGCGAATAGGGCATCTCGATTTCGATGATGCCGGGTGTAACGAGCGTCAACTCCGCGCCGATTGCTTTCATTACGTTCTGACGTGCGAAGGAACTGCGGACGCGTTCCTCATAATTCGGCGACGGAATGATGTTTGAGGCCATGAGATTGCCCTTTCCTGCCCTACGAAATAAGCGAAAGCGGCGTTACAGGCAAATGCAAATGCTGCATTGCAACATAACGATCCAACAATCGCCGAAATATTTGCCGGATCAGTTGCGCTGAGCGGTCTGCTCGTCCCGCAAACGCTGGACTTCGCGGCGTTTGTTGACCAATGAAGCGGCAATGACCCCCAGCGCGACGACCGCGATCAGCAGCGTACAGGCGGCGTTGATTTCAGGTGTCACGCCAAGACGCACCTGGCTGTAAATCTTCATCGGCAGGGTCGTTGCGCCCGGACCGGAGGTGAAGCTCGCAATCACCAGATCGTCCAGCGAAAGGGTGAAAGCCAGCATCCAGCCGGAAACGACGGCAGGCAGAATGACCGGCAGCGTCACCTGAAAAAACGTCTTGAAGGGCGGCGCGCCGAGATCCATCGCGGCTTCCTCCAGCGACCTGTCGAAGGTGAGCAGGCGCGACTGCACGACGACCGCCACGAAACACATCGAGAAGGTGATGTGGGCCAGCGTTACCGTCAGGAACCCGCGATCCAGACCGATGGCCACGAAGAGCAGAAGAAGCGATAGGCCGGTGATGACTTCGGGCATGACCAGCGGTGCAAACACCATGCCGGAGAACAATACGCGCCCCTTGAAGCGCGTGTAGCGTGTCAGCGCGAGTGCTGCCATCGTGCCCAGAATGGTCGCGACGGTTGCCGATGCGAGGCCGACGCGGATCGTCACCCATGCCGCGTCCATCAGGCCGCGATTGTTGAAAAGCGAGACATACCATTTGGTCGAGAAACCCGCCCAGACGGTCACAAGACGTGACTCGTTGAACGAGAAGATCACCAGAAGCACGATCGGCAGATAGAGGAATGCGAACCCCAGGACGATCGAGCAGATATTGAAGCGGCTCCAAGTGCTGTTCATCGCGCCCTCACCGGTCCAGTTCTTGTGCGCGGGCCTGCGCCTGCTGGAAAATCATGATCGGAATGACCAGCAGCAGCAGCAATATCACCGCCACTGCCGACGAAACCGGCCAGTCGCGATTGGCGAAGAACTCGTTCCACAGCGTCTTGCCGATCATCAGCGTCTGCGACCCGCCGAGAAGATCGGGGATGACGAATTCGCCGACAGCCGGGATGAAGACGAGCAGGCAACCCGCGACGACACCGGGCAGCGAAAGCCGGAAGGTGATCTTCCAGAAGGCGCTTATCGGCGGACAGCCGAGGTCGTTCGCCGCCTCGATCAGCGAATAATCCATTTTTTCGAGTGCCGAATAGAGCGGCAGGATCATGAATGGCAGGTAGGAATAGACGATACCGATATAGATCGCCGTATGGGTGTTGAGGATGATCAGCGGCTGGTCGATGGCGCCGATCCAGAACAGGAACTGGTTGAGCAGGCCTTCCGGCTTCAAAATGCCTATCCAAGCGTAGACGCGGATCAGGAAGCTCGTCCAGAAAGGCAGGATCACCAGCATCAGAAGTGTGGGCCGCCACGTCGCCGGTGCACGCGCCATGCCATAGGCAATCGGATAGCCCACAAGCAGGGCAATGAACGTTGAAATGCCCGCGATCGTTACGCTGGAAACGTATGCGTTGAAGTAAAGCGCATCTTCAGTCAGCCAGACATAATTGTCGAAGCTCAGCTCCCTGAGCTGTTGAAAAAAAACGCCGATGCCGTTTTCCAGGCTGAAAGCCGGTGTGTAGGGCGGCATCGCGATTTCGGTCTGCGACAGCGAAATCTTGAAAACGATGATGAACGGGACAAGGAAGAATACGAACAGCCAGATATAGGGAACGAGGATGACGAGCCGTTCCATGAAGCCCGACAACAGTCTTCCGGCAAAATTCGGCCTGTGCACGGCAGCAGATGTTTGGGCTTGAACGGCCATGTCTGCGCCCCTCTACCGCGTCAACACGACGCCGGCGTCGGGCGCGAAGGAAATCCACGCCCGGTCCTGCCATGTCAACGGGTCTTCCACGACGCGCGATGCGTTGAGCGTGCTCGCCTTGACCACCTGACCGTCATCCAGCTTGACGTGATAAACGGTCATGTCGCCGAGATAGGCGATGTCGTAAATCTCACCCTCGACAGCGTTGCTCGAAACGTCCTGCGGCTTTTTTGAGGAAACCTTGATCTTTTCGGGCCTGATCGCAAAGGCGACTGGCTCGCCCTGCTCTGCCGAGCCGAAATTCTGGCTGCGGATTGCGAAACCACTGCCTGCGGTGATCTTCGCGCCTGTCTCGTCCAGCGTATCGAGCTTGCCCTCGAACAAATTCACATTGCCGACGAAACCGGCGACGAAACGCGAACCCGGTGCTTCGTAGATTTCGGCAGGCGTGGCGACCTGCATCACCTCGCCCTTGTCCAGAATGGCGATGCGGTCGGCCATCGTCATCGCTTCTTCCTGATCGTGCGTCACGACGAGGAAGGTCAGGCCGAGATTCTGCTGAAGATCCATCAGTTCGAACTGCGTTTCCTCGCGCAGCTTCTTGTCGAGCGCGCCCAGCGGCTCATCCAGAAGCAGCACCTTCGGCCTTTTCGCGACCGAACGCGCGAGCGCCACGCGCTGGCGTTGTCCGCCGGAAAGCTGGTGCGGCTTGCGCTTGGCAAATTGCGTGAGCTTTACCAGCCGCAGCATTTCGGCAACGCGCGCTTCGATCTCGGCTTTCGGCATGCCTTCCTGCTTGAGACCGAAGGCGATATTCGCCTCGACGCTCATATGCGGAAACAGCGCATAGGACTGGAACATCATGTTGACGGGCCGTTTATACGGCGGAATGCCGCGCAAATCCTGCCCGTCCAGCAGGATGCGCCCGGATGACGGCTCGTCGAAACCGGCGAGCATTCGCAGCAGCGTGGACTTGCCGCAACCCGAAGCGCCCAGAAGCGCGAAGAACTCGCGCTCGAAGATCGAAAGCGACAGATTGTTGACTGCCGTGAAGTCGCCGAAGCGCTTCGTGATATTTTCAAAGACGATGTAGGGCTTGGCTTGTGGATCGGTCCACGGCGAAAAACTCCTCCGGATGCTGCCAAGCGATGTCATTCAATCCTCTCCGCTCTTTTCTGGCCGGACGTTCAAGAGCCCCGGTTCGACCGGGGCTCTCTACGCTTCTTATTGACCTGTGACGATCTTGGTCCAGCTACGCGTCACCAGACGCTGCGTCTTTGAATCGTAAGGCGCGACGGTCCAGAGTTTGTTCAGCGTTTCGTCGTCCGGATAGATTGCCGGATCGTCGAGGATTTCCTTATCGACGAATTCCTGCGCGGCCTTGTTGCCGTTCGGGAAATAGACGTAGTTCGTGGCTTTCGCCGCGACTTCCGGCTTCATGATGTAGTTCAGGAATTCATGCGCTTCCTCGACATTCTTGGCATCGGCCGGGATCGCCATCTGATCGAACCACATTTCCGCGCCTTCCTTCGGGATCGAATAGCCGACAACGACACCCTGATCGGCTTCCGCAGCGCGGTCGCGCGCCTGGAACACGTCGCCCGACCAGCCGACAGCCAGGCAGATGTCGCCATTTGCCAGCGCGTTGATGTATTCGGAAGAGTGGAATTTGCGGATGTAAGGGCGGATCTTGAGCAGCGCTTCTTCAGCCTTGGCCAGATCTTCCGGCTCCTTGCTCTCAGGGTTCAGGCCAAGATAATGCAAGGTGGTCGGGATGATGTCGGTCGGCGAATCCAGAACATAGACGCCGCAATCGGCAAGCTTGGCCAGCTTTTCCGGGTTGTAGAAAATGTCCCACGTATCGACTTCATCGATACCGAGCGCTTCCTTCACCTTGGTTTCATTGTAGCCGAGGCCGACAGTGCCCCACATATAGTTGATCGAATATTCGTTGCCGGGGTCGTATTTCGCCATGCGCGTGGTCACGACATCCCACATATTGGAAAGGTTCGGCAGCTTCGACTTATCAAGCTTCTGGTAGACGCCCGCCTGAATCTGGCGAACGAGGAACGGGCTTGCGGTCGGCACGACTACGTCATAGCCACTGCCGCCAGCCAGCAGCTTCGTTTCAAGGATTTCGTTGGAATCGAAGACGTCGTAGACGACTTTGATGCCGGTTTCCTTGGTGAATTCGGAGATGACGGAATCGTCGATATAGTCGGACCAGTTGTAAACGTTGACAACACGTTCCTGAGCCTGTGCGGCAAAGCTGGACATAGCCAGCAAAGCCGAGGCCGCCGACAGCCAAAGCGCATTACGGATCATTAAAATCTCCTATTGATTCAAGCCCCTTCCCGGCCTTCGCAGTGCAGCGTGACCGGATTTTGCAGTCAGCCTATTGGCCTTTTTGCAAGGCGACAAGCGCGAAATGGCAGATTGCGGCAAGACTTGAACGACGCAAGGTCAATTCGGCGCAGGCATTCCGGTCGTGCCGGGTCGTTGCGGACGCGATTGGCGCCGGAATTCCAGCGAAATATGCACCAGAAGCGCCGTAAACACGACCGCACCGCCAATTATGGTGCGCGTGGATGGCACTTCGGCGTGGATCAGCCACACCCAGACCGGGCCAAGCAAAGTTTCGAATGTTCCAAGCAGCGCGGCAAAGGCCGCAGGCACCAGCCGAGCGCCGGTTGCGAAGAAGGCAAGCCCAAGCCCAAGATTGAGCGCGCCGAAGGCAAACAGAAACGCCATGTCGCGCGACGAGACCAGCAGCGTTTCTGCATGAATGGCGGAAAAGCCTGCGGCAAAGATCGTGCCGAGGCACGTCGCGGGCGTCATCCGCACATGCGAAAACCGTCTGGTGATGACGGTTGCGATTGCAAAAACGGTCGCGATCAGCACAGCCAGACCATCGCCGATGGGCGAAACCTGACCGTTGAAAGATTCCGACACCATGATCGCGACACCGCAAATCACGGCGGCAATGGCGATCCATGTCGCGGTCGCCACCCGCTCGCGGAAAAGCACCCATGCGAACAGCGCCGCCAGCAGCGGCACGCCGGCCTGCATCAAAAGGACATTGGCGACCGTCGTATAGGAGAGTGCCACGACGAAACTCGATGAGGCTATTGCAAAGCAAAGCGCGACAGCAAATCCCGGCAGGCCCATATCGCGGAAAAGTTTTAGCGTGCCGCGTCCGCCATCGCGCCAGATCATGAAACCGAGAAGAAATACCGCGGCCCAGACGGAGCGCCAGAACACGACAGTCCAGCTATCGCCAGTATCGATGAAGCGGGCGATTGCGCCACCGAAACTCCAGCAAAGCGCGGACAGGAAGACAAGCAAAAGCCCGATCTTCTCTTCCTGCGGCGAGACAGGTGCGAGTTGGCCGCGAGCGGCCGGAACAACAGCGGAATCACTCATCGCACAACCATCTCGATAACCCGCAGCAAAAGCGGTTATTCCGCTTATCGCAGCCAAGACCTGGCCGCGTGGCCCAAGGAAAGCTCAACCATTATGGCACCCGGTGTAGCGCTCTATTGAAAATCGAAAGCGCTCAATCCCGTCACCATTTCGTCCAACCCAAGCGGTCGCGTGATCGGCGGTTCGGCACGCGACAGGCAGCCCGGCCTTTCGCAAAGTCTGCATGCTGGGCCAACCGCCGTGACGCCGCCGTTCAGCATAGCGGGAAGTGCCGTCGCATAAACGATCTCGTCGCGATACGCGATGTCGCAACCAAGCAGGATTGCGGTGCGGCGCGGACGTTCGGTAAATGTGCCCTGCGGCCCTTCCAGCGTGCGCGCAATCGTCAAAAATTCCGCGCCGTCCGGCATTTCCACCGCTTCGACCAGAATCTGCCCCGGTTGGCTGAACGCGGCGTGCACCGGCAGTTTCGGGCATGCGCCACCAAAACGGCTGTGCGGATAGCCTTGCGCACCTGCCCGCCTGAAACGATGCCCGGCATTGTCGATTTCCATCATGAAGAAAGGCACGCCGGAAGCGCCAGCCCGCTGCAATGTCGTCAGCCGGTTTGCCGCCTGTTCGAATGAAACGCCGAAACGCGACCGCAGCAGATCGACATCGTAACGCCCGCGCCCGGCGGCAGACTGAAACGCCTGATAAGGCATCATCAGCGCATGTGCCGCATACCGCGCCAGTTCGAACCGGGCGAGACGCCGCGCTTCGTCTGACGACAATTTCAGCGCCTGTACTTCCGCGGCAATCGCCACCTGCATGCGGATGAGACAGGCTTCCATCGCCACTTCGCGCAACTGGTCGAAAGGCGAAAGCCGCTCCGATATGAACAGCCGCTGCGAATGCTTGTCATAGCGGCGACGCCAGTTCGGCATGGTCGCGACCGGCAGGATTTTGACGACGATGCCGTATTCGCGCCGCAGCCACTCCTTCAAAGCACCGATCAAATCGTCACCGGGCTTCAGAAGCTGCGTGAACGCGTCCGCCTCTTCCTCTATTGACTGAAAATAGTTCTGACGCCGCTCGAAAACCTCGTGCACCTCGTCGATCGGCAACCGCGCGGAGGAAAGGGCGGTCGAATGGCCTTCATGCGCCAGAAGCTCCGACAGATCGGAAAGGCGTCCGGCCTGCTCCTTATAGGCGCGGAAAAGCTTGATCACTGCCGCTGCCGCATTTGGCGCACCCTCGGCGATCTCGACAAGCTCCTGATCGCCGGGCAGCTCGCCTGAAAGCAGTGGATCAGCGAACACCTCGCGCAACGCCGCAATCGAGCCGCCCGCCTCGCCCTGCAACTCCTCCGGCTCGATCTTGTAGACGGAAGCCAGCCGTAGAATGAGCTGTACGGTCAGCGGCCTCTGGTTGCGCTCGATCAGATTGAGATAGGACGGCGAGATGCCCAGCCCTTCCGCCATCGCAGTCTGGGTCAGCCCCTTGGCATTGCGGATGCGCCGTATGCGCGGCCCGGCAAAGATTTTCTGTTCAGCCATCAGACACCACCTCCCCTCCTTATTCCGAGCGACGCTTTGATTTACAAATATTTTACACGATGTTTCGATTTACAATTTTGACAAATTTACAAATCACTCTTGTAAATCCCAACACAGATTTTCCCGATTATATCCCGGTATTCTGCAGTTTTTATAGCCTTCATCACACTGAAATGTAAATCTCGTCACAAGCTTTCGGTCAACAGGCCGCCGGATCATGTCACATCGCAGATTGCTCGGAGATTATAATGACTGATTTTTACAACCTTGTCCCATCCGCACCGAAGGGCCGCTTCGACGGCATCGAACGCTCCTATACCGCCGAGGATGTAAAGCGACTGCGCGGCTCGGTTCAGATCAAGCATAGCCTGGCCGAAATGGGTGCGAACCGTCTCTGGAAGCTCATTCACCAGGAAGATTTCGTCAACGCGCTCGGCGCGCTGTCGGGCAATCAGGCGATGCAGATGGTGCGTGCCGGATTGAAGGCGATCTACCTTTCGGGCTGGCAGGTTGCAGCAGACGCCAACACCGCGTCTTCCATGTACCCGGACCAGTCGCTCTATCCGGCCAATGCCGCCCCCGAACTCGCAAAGCGCATCAACAAGACGCTGCAGCGCGCCGATCAGATCGAGACGTCGGAAGGCAATGGCCTGTCGGTCGATACCTGGTTCGCACCCATCGTTGCCGATGCCGAAGCAGGCTTCGGCGGCCCGCTGAACGCGTTCGAAATCATGAAGGCCTTCATCGAGGCGGGTGCTGCTGGCGTCCACTATGAAGACCAGCTCGCGTCAGAAAAGAAGTGCGGCCATCTGGGCGGCAAGGTGTTGATCCCGACTGCGGCACACATCCGCAATCTGACCGCGGCGCGTCTCGCCGCCGACGTCATGGGCACGCCGACGCTGGTCATTGCCCGCACCGATGCCGAGGCCGCAAAGCTTTTGACATCCGACATCGATGAGCGCGACCAGCCCTTCGTCGATTACGACGCGGGCCGCACTGTCGAGGGCTTCTACAATGTGAAGAACGGCATCGAGCCCTGCATTGCGCGCGCAGTCGCCTATGCCCCGCATTGCGACCTGATCTGGTGCGAGACGTCGAAGCCCGATCTGGAGCAGGCACGCAAATTTGCCGAGGGCGTGCACAAGGCACATCCGGGCAAGCTGCTCGCATACAATTGCTCGCCATCGTTCAACTGGAAGAAGAACCTCGACGACGCGACGATCGCCAAATTCCAGCGTGAGCTGGGCGCGATGGGTTACAAGTTCCAGTTCATCACGCTGGCCGGTTTCCATCAGCTCAATTTCGGCATGTTCGAACTGGCGCGCGGCTACAAGGATCGCCAGATGGCGGCCTATTCGGAGCTTCAGGAAGCCGAGTTCGCAGCCGAGGTAAACGGCTACACCGCCACCAAGCACCAGCGCGAAGTCGGCACCGGCTATTTCGATGCCGTTTCGGTTGTGATCACCGGCGGCAAATCTTCAACCACTGCAATGCACGGCTCGACCGAACACGAACAGTTCAGGCCGGCAGCCGAATAATCCCAGCATCAAACCCGAAGGAGGAACAGATGCACACGGAAACCACCATAGCCCCCAAGACCAGGGTCAAGGAACGCGCCGAGGAACAGTCTTCGAGCATGAGTGCGGACCAGCAGACGGCGATCCGTATGCTCGCCAACGACCTGCATCGCCTCAACCAGTCCGTGATGAAAGCGGTGGAGGCCGGTGTCTCGGTTGAGCTCGTCCGCTCGGCCCGCCATCACGGCGGCGCAGGAAACTGGGGCGATCTGCTCATTCCGGTGGTCGTCACGCAATCTTCGGCAAGCTGACTTTTCGGCGCCGACAATCCCGCTCCAACAACAGATAATCCGCGATGCTTGCCATCGCGGATTATCTGCGTTTGGAAACTTGCCAATCAAAACTTCATTATTGCGGAATCTTGACGATTATTCCCCGCATTGAACTTTCGTAGTGTTGACAAAATCACTCATCAAATCTATCGCCCCTCAACCTCAAATTGAGATACAATCGTTTTGTAGTCTCAATCAATCGGTTGGCCATTTCAATCGATTAACCCGGTCTGGATGATGCGTGGATAGTCGAAAAGAAGCTGTAACATTCGATCTGCAGAGAGTGCTCATAGTGAGCGCATCGCCGATCAATTCGGTAGTTGTATCGCGGATCGTCACCTTGTGCGGTCTGAAGGCAACGAAAAATCTGCCGGATGTCGCAATCGGCTCGATGTGGCCGCAATGCCCCGGCACGATCATTCTCGACGATGCACATAAGGCCAAGGGCTTTGACGAAATACTCACGCACCTGACATCGTTGCGAACCGCATCGGAGGGGCAGCAGCCCATGGTCATCCTGCTGTCCACCGAAACGCGGCTGGATGAAAACGCACCGATCGCCGGTATCATCGACGAAGTGATTGCAAAGCCGATCACGACCGAAGGCCTGCTGCCTATCCTGGACCGGCTTTCGAAACGTCAAGCATCTGATTCAGGCCAATAAAAACCGAGCCCCCTTTCCTTTCCGAATTTGCCCCGGCTATACTCGATCATCTGAAACATACTCTGGTGATTGATGCCCGTCGCAAAGAAGGAAGCCCGTACGTCCAAAGCAGGGACGCGCGTTCGTACTCCTGAGTTCGTCAAAAATCTTCGAGGCGTCAAGAACTGGAAAGAGGTCAGCGCCTGGCTCGAATGGCGCGGCATCGAAGACATTGAATGCATCACGCCCGACCAGGCCGGTGTTGCCCGCGGCAAAATGATGCCGTCGAAAAAATTCACGTCAAACACCTCTCTGGCGCTGCCTTCCGCAGTCTTCATGACGACGATTACCGGCGGCTACCCCGAAGACGGCAATGGCTTCGCCTACCCGGAAGACGATGGCGATCTGAAGCTCGTTCCCGACCTTTCGACGCTTTCCGTCGTGCCGTGGGAATCCGATGCAACTGCGCAGGTCATCTGCGATCTGGTGCATCAGGACGGGCGCTCCGTCGAGTTCACGCCGCGCAACGTGCTGAAGCGCGTTGTGGCCGCTTACGACAAGCTCGGCCTTCGCCCGGTCGTCGCACCCGAAATCGAATTCTACCTCGTCCGCAAAAACCCGGACCCGGATTATCCGCTGACCCCGCCGGTCGGCCGCTCCGGCCGCCCCATCGGCGGCGGTGCAGGTTACTCCATCGCGGGCGTCAATGAATTCGACGAACTCATCGACGACATCTATCATTTCTCGGAAAGCCAGGGTCTCGAGATCGACACGCTGATCCACGAAGAAGGTGCCGGTCAGCTAGAAATCAATCTGCGCCATGGCGACCCGATCGAGCTTGCCGATCAGGTGTTCCTGTTCAAGCGCACGATCCGCGAAGCTGCCCTGAAGCACGACACGTATGCGACCTTCATGGCCAAGCCCATTCAGGGTCAGCCGGGGTCGGCGATGCATGTTCACCAGTCGATCATCAACAAAAAGACCGGCAAGAACATCTTCTCTTCCGAAGATGGTGGCGAAACCGAAGCGTTCGCGCATTTCATCGGCGGCATGCAGCGCCATGTGCCGAACGCGCTGGTCATGCTGGCGCCTTACGTGAACTCGTATCGTCGCTTGACACAGTCGGCGTCCGCGCCGGTCAACAACAAATGGGGTTACGACAATCGCACCGTCGCGTTCCGCGTTCCGCGTTCGGACCCGGCCGCACGCCGCGTCGAAAACCGCATTCCGTCATCAGATGCGAACCCATATCTCGCTCTCGCTGCCTCGCTGGCTTGCGGGCTGATCGGCATGGAAAAGCGCATCGTGCCTGACGCGCCAATGGTCAAGACTGCGAATGCGGACGAGATCGATCTGCCGCGCGGGCTGCTCGAGGCCGTCGATCTTTTCGAGGGCGATGAAGCACTGCGCGACGCGCTGGGCGGTTCGTTCGTCGCGACCTATGCGGCAATCAAACGTGCCGAATTCGAGACGTTCATGGAAGTGATCAGCCCGTGGGAGCGCGAGTTTCTGCTGCTCAATGTTTGAGTGAGTAGCGAATAGTGAGTAGCGAATAGAAAATGCCGCCAGTGGAGCCGACGATTTTGTCACTTTTCCCTATTCGCTATTCGCTATTCGCTATTCGCTCATTTCCATGACCTACACCTCCCCCATATCCCCCGGTCGCTCCTGGTATGAAGACACGGCGGGCGAGCGGCCCGCCTACCCGGCGCTCGACGGCGACCGGAAAGCCGATGTCGCCATTATCGGCGGCGGGTTTACGGGTCTTTCGGCGGCCGCGCATCTTGCGAAATCCGGCACTAATGTCGTGCTTGTCGATGGCGCGCGTTTTGGCGATGCAGCGTCCGGGCGCAATGGCGGCCAGCTCGGCACCGGCCAGCGTTCATGGGCCGAAGAACTCGAAGCCGAATTCGGGCTGACCCGCGCAAAAGCGCTGTTCGATTTAGCGGAAGAGGCGAAGGCCCATCTGTTCGAATTTACGACCGCTAACGGCATCGAAATCGACTACATGCCCGGCCAACTCTCGGTCGCGCACAAAAAGCGCTATGTGGACGATTACAAAGCCCATGCCGAAAATATGGCGACGCGTTTCGGCTATTCGCATATTTCCTTCATGGACGAGGCCGAAACAGCCGAAAGGCTGGGTTCATCGCGTTATTTCGGTGGCGTACGCGATACGGGAACCGGCCATATACATCCGTTGAAACTCGTTATCGGCACCGCCCGCGTTGCGGCGGAAGCCGGTGCGCATCTTTTCGAAAATACGAAAGCCAGCAGCGTTGTGGCGCAAAACGGCAAGGTCATCGTCACAACGCCTTCCGGCACGATCACCGCGGACAAATGCCTGATCGCCGTCAATGCCTATGGCGGGAACCTCGAACCGGTCAGCGCTTCCCATATCATGCCGATCGGCTCCTTCATCGGCGCGACCGTACCTCTCGGCGCAGACAGTCCGGTTATTCCGGGCGGCGAGGCGGTTGCGGATTCACGTTTCGTGGTGCGCTATTTCCGTAAATCGAAGGATGGACGGCTGCTGTTCGGCGGTCGCGAAGCCTATACGACCGCGGACCCCAGCGACATCGCATCTTCCATTCGCGCGCAGATCGCGGAGCTCTATCCGTCCTTGAAGGATGTCGAAATCACCCATGGCTGGGGCGGTTATGTGGGCATCACGATGCCGCGAAAACCCTTCGTTCGCGAGGTCATGCCGAACGTCATTTCGGCAGGCGGCTATTCCGGCCACGGCGTCATGCTGGCCAATTACGTCGGCAAGCTTTACGCCGAAACAGTCAGCGGCAACCGCGACCGGCTCAAGCTTTTCGAGGATTTGAAGGTTCCAGCCTTCCCAGGCGGGCGCACCTTCCGCGCCCCGCTGCTGTTCCTGGCACTCAACTGGTTCGCGTTGAGGGACCGAATTTAGGGTCGCTTTGTGCGTGCTTCGACAAGCTCAGCATGAGGGAAGGAATTCACCCCGGAAACATATCAAAATAAGGCTGTGCCTCCCTCAAAACCCTCGCAAATGAATCCCGTTTCATCAGCCGGTCCAGATAGGGTTGAAGGTTTTGGTGCTGCGGGTCGAAAGGCACCACCTTCTGCGCATAGAACAATGCAGGTGCCGCCGCGCAATCGGCCATGGTGAAGTGGTCGCCGGTTGCCCAGATATTGCCTTCAAGGCTCTTGTCGACAACGCCATATCTCGTCTTGAGGCATTCTTTCGCATCGGCCACGCCATGCGGATCGCACTCGCCCTCAGGGCGAAGTCTGTCGGTCACGATCTTCTGCATCGGCAATTGCAGATAATTGTCAAATATCCGGTCGGCCAGCCGCGCCTTTAATGCCAGATCGGGATCGGATGGCACGAGTTCGACCGGCCCCGGATAATGCTGCGCCAGATATTCGATGATGATCGTCGATTCCGGTATCGTTCGATCCGCTTTCTCGTCGCGAAGAACCGGCATTTTTCCGATCGGCCACAACGCCAGGAATTCGGCTTCGGCTTCCGCGCCCAGTTCAAGCAGCTTCGTCTCGAACGGCACATCGTTTTCGTAAAACGCGATCAGAACCTTGTGACAAAAGGACGAAAGCGGGTGAAAATAGAGTGTAAGAGACATGCTCAACTCTCCTGCGCGACGAATTTTCCGTCGATATAAGTCTCGCCGAAAAATACGTGAATGGTTTTGACCTTGTCGCCTTCGAAGGTGAAAAACTCCGTGTTGCGGAATGTCTTGCCTTCATTGGTCACGCATTTGTACGTCACGAATGCGCGGTCTCCCTCCTCCATAATTTCTTCCACCACATGCTCGCGGATGCGTCCCGCATTCGGCCAGCAACGTTCGAAATATACCACACGGTCGATCGCGTCGTCGTAAGGGCTCGTGAAGCGCAAATCGTCGGCAAGCAGGCTTTCGATCATGGTCCGGTTCTTTGTGTTGTAGGCTTTGAAGCAGTCTCGAACAATGTCGGCTTTCGCGCGCATTTCGATTTCCTCCCATACTGATTGCTTTTAACAACCAGTTGCACTGTATGACCATTGATGCGATATTGCAACCGGTCTCAATGGAAGGCAAAAATGAAAGAAGAAAAGCGCTCCGGCTGCCCGATCAATCTGTCACTCGAAGTGTTCGGCGACAAATGGAGCCTGCTCATAATCCGCGACATGATTTTCGGCGGAAAACGGCATTTTCGCGAGCTTCTGCGCTCCGAAGAAGGCATTTCGAGCAACATCTTGGCCGACCGCATGAAGATGCTTGTCGAGCAGGGAATGCTGACCAAGACGGACGATCCGAGCCATAAGCAGAAGGCGATCTACAGCCTGACCGAAATGGCGATTTCGTTGGTTCCCATCATGGCGCATCTTGGATCGTGGGGGCGTCGCTGGCTCAATGTCAGCCCCGAATTAAGCATCCGAGCCGAGCTTCTCGAAAAGGGCGGACCGGACATGTGGGACGCATTCATGCGCGAATTGCGCGCCGAACATCTGGCCGAACCCCGGACGGATTCAGGCCACTCCGTACGCGCGCAGCTTCAGGCGGCTTATGAAGAAACTGTCGCCCGGCAAAAATCCCTACCCTGACATCGGGCCTTCACAGCTCTATGCTGCATTGCGAACAGATTTGCGGTCAACACTGCACCAGCCAGAAAAGCGGACTGGACCGGTGTCGATCTCGAATATGTGACAGTGTGACACTTGGAATTTTAAATCGATTAGATTATATCGCGACTCATACAGGCCCACACAGACTTTCGGGCTAAATGGACGAAACATGACCAGTCAGATAATTCCCGTCGACCCATTCGACTTCATCATTTTCGGCGGAACCGGCGATCTTGCCGAACGCAAACTCCTGCCGGCGCTCTATCAGCGCATGAAGGCGGGCCAGTTTTCAGACGATACGAACATCATCGGCGCATCGCGCTCCAAAATGAGCGACGCCGAGTATCAGTCCTTCGCGCGCAAGGCGATTTCCGAGCATGTGAAGGCCGACGAAATCGACAAGAAGGAGGTCGAGCGCTTCCTCAAGCGGCTGTCCTACATCGCTATCGACGCGATGTCCGGCGACGGTTTCGATGATTTGAAGAAGGCCCTCGGCAACAGCGACCAGATCAGGGTTTTCTACCTCGCAGTTTCGCCCTCCCTGTTCGGCAATATCTCGGCCAATCTCAAAAAAAGCGATCTGGTTACCCCGACGTCGCGCATCGTCATGGAAAAGCCGATCGGCCGCGATCTGGCTTCCGCACGCGAATTGAACGACCAGATCGGCACGGTCTTTTCCGAGCAGCAGATCTTCCGCATCGACCATTATCTCGGCAAGGAGACGGTGCAGAATCTGATGGCGCTTCGGTTTGCCAATGCGCTCTATGAGCCGCTCTGGAACTCCGCCCATATCGATCATGTGCAGATCACCGTTGCCGAAACGGTCGGCCTCGAAGACCGCGTGACCTATTACGACAAGGCCGGTGCGCTGCGCGACATGGTGCAGAACCACATGCTGCAACTTCTCTGCCTCGTCGCGATGGAAGCACCTGCTTCGATGGAAGCCGATGCCGTGCGCGACGAAAAGCTGAAGGTGCTGCGTTCACTCAAGCGCATCAACGGACAGGAAGCGCCGAAATCGACCGTGCGCGGACAATATCGCGCAGGCGCTTCGGGCAACGGTCCGGTCAAGGGCTACATCGAAGAACTCGGCAATGCGCAGAGCGACACCGAGACTTTCGTGGCGATCAAGGCCGAAATCGCGAACTGGCGCTGGACGGGCGTGCCTTTCTATTTGCGCACCGGCAAGCGGCTGGCTTCGCGCGTTTCGGAAATCGTCATCGAGTTCAAGCCGATCCCGCATTCGATCTTCGAGGAAGGTGCGGGCAACATCACCGCGAACCAGCTCGTCATCCGCTTGCAGCCCGACGAGGGCGTCAAGCAGTGGATCATGATCAAGGATCCGGGCCCGGGCGGCATGCGCCTGCGCAACGTGCCTCTCGATATGAGCTTTGCCGAAAGCTTCCATGAACGCAATCCGGACGCCTATGAGCGCCTGATCATGGATGTGGTGCGCGGCAACCAGACGCTGTTCATGCGCCGCGACGAGGTCGAGGCTGCGTGGAAATGGATCGATCCGATCCAGAATGCGTGGCGCGACAGCCGTCAGGAAGCGCAGGGTTACACGGCCGGAACCTGGGGTCCGTCCTCATCCATCGCGCTGATCGAGCGCGATGGCAGAACGTGGCACGAGACCTGATCCGATGAGTGCACCCGCCGCCAACTGGCACGAATATTCATCGTCCGAAGCGCTCGCCATTGGCTTTGCGGAGCGCGTCGCAGACGTGCTTTCCCAAGCGATCGAAGCGCGCGGCACCGCGCGGATCGCCCTGTCGGGCGGCTCTACGCCCGGCCTCTTCTTCCGCACTCTTTCGCGGCAGAAGCTGGATTGGGAAAAGGTCGTCGTGACACTGATCGACGAGCGTTTCGTGCCAGAAGATTCGCCGCGTTCGAATGCCGGTCTGGTCGCATCCAATCTGTTGCAGAACGAAGCGGCGAACGCCCGGTTCGTGGCGCTCTATTCGCCTCAGACCGATGTCGAGACTGCGGCGCGGCTGGCCGATACGGTTTTCGCGGACAGAGCATTGCCGCTCGATGCGGCGATCCTCGGCATGGGAACGGACGGGCACACCGCATCGTTCTTCCCCGACGCCGACAATCTCGACGCCTTGCTTGATCCGAATGCGGCATCAAACGTCCTGCCGGTTCATGCACCAAGCGGCGGTGAGCCAAGATTGACGCTGACATTGCCGCGTATCGTCGAGGCAGGATTTATCGCGCTTCACATCGAAGGTGCCGCGAAAAGGCGCGTTCTGGAAGCAGCATTGGGGCCGGACAAGCATCTGCCCGTCCGCTCCGTTTTCGACCATGCCAAACTGCCCGTTCAGGTGTTCTGGGCAGAGTAAAAACAGACATGTCGCCCAAGGAAACTGACAGTCGCGGTTTTCGGACATGTCCCGAAAGGACCGATCGTCATGACCGCCAGAAGTGACATTCAAGCCATCACGGATCGTATTCGCGAAAGATCGAAGCTTTCGCGCGGCATCTATCTCGAGCGCATCGCGGCAGCCTCGACCCGCGGGGCAAACCGCGCAGTGCTTTCCTGCGGCAACCTTGCCCACGGTTTTGCCGTATGCAGCCCTTCGGAAAAGATCGCACTCGGCGAAGATCGCGTGCCGAATATCGGCATCATCACCTCCTACAATGACATGCTTTCGGCACATCAGCCCTTCGAGACGTATCCGCAACTGATCAAGGAAGCGGCGCGTGAAGCAGGCGGCATCGCGCAGGTCGCGGGAGGCGTTCCAGCCATGTGCGACGGCGTTACCCAGGGCCAGCCGGGCATGGAGCTTTCGCTGTTCTCGCGCGATGTCATCGCCATGGCAGCCGCAGTCGGCCTCAGTCACAATATGTTCGATGCGGCGGTGTTCCTCGGCGTCTGCGACAAGATCGTGCCGGGTCTGGCGATTGCCGCCCTCACCTTCGGCCATCTGCCTGCGGTCTTCATTCCAGCCGGGCCGATGACGACCGGCCTGCCGAATGACGAAAAGGCACGGGTTCGCCAGCTTTATGCGGAAGGCAAGGTCGGTCGTCCCGAATTGCTGGAGGCGGAATCGAAATCCTATCACGGCCCCGGCACCTGCACCTTCTACGGTACAGCCAATTCCAACCAGATGCTGATGGAAATCATGGGCCTGCATACGCCGGGCGCATCCTTCGTCAATCCGGGTACGCCCTTGCGCGACGCGCTGACGCGCGAGGCGACGAAGCGCGCGCTGGCGATTACCGCGATGGGCAATGCCTACACGCCGGTCGGGCGCATGATCGACGAGCGCTCCATCGTCAACGGCATTGTCGGGCTTCATGCCACCGGTGGCTCTACCAACCACACGATCCATCTGATCGCGATGGCTGCGGCAGCCGGCATCAAGATTACTTGGCAGGATATTTCCGACATTTCCGACGCCGTGCCGCTGCTGGCCCGCGTCTATCCGAACGGATTGGCAGATGTGAACCATTTCCATGCGGCGGGCGGGCTCGGCTTCCTGATCCGTGAATTGCTGGATCACGGCTATCTGCATGAAGATGTGCAGACCATCTGGGGCGAAGGTCTGCGGCCCTATGCGATAGAGGCAAAGCTCGCGCCTGACGGCAGCGTGGTGCGCACGCCCGCACCTGCGCAGAGCGGCGATCCGAAAGTGATTTCCACCGCAGCAGAGCCCTTCCAGGCGACGGGCGGATTGAAGGTCCTGTCCGGCAATATGGGTCACGCGATTATCAAGACATCCGCCGTCAAGCCGGAACGCCGCGTCGTCGAGGCTCCGGCGCTGGTACTCGACAGCCAGCAGGCGCTGAACGACGCCTTCAAGGCAGGCACGCTCGACCGCGATTTCGTCGCCGTCATCCGTTTTCAGGGGCCGAAGGCAAACGGCATGCCCGAACTGCACAAGCTGACGACGATCCTCGGCATTCTGCAGGATCGCGGGCGCAAGGTGGCGCTGGTCACGGATGGCCGCATGTCCGGCGCGTCGGGTAAGGTTCCCGCCGCAATCCATGTCACGCCAGAGGCTCTCGAAGGCGGCCCTATCGGCAAGGTTCGCGATGGCGACATCGTGCGGCTCGATGCCGATGCAGGCACGCTGGAAGTGCTGGTTCCGGCTGGCGATTTCGCTTCGCGCACCGTGCCGGTGATGGATCTGTCGGAAAACAGCCACGGCTTCGGACGCGAGCTTTTCGAAGGCTTCCGCCAGCTCGCGGCACGCGCTGACCAAGGCGCGAGTGCGTTTGGGACTGCGGCTTAGTACCACCGACCACGACATTACACCTCTGCGTCATCCCGGCGAAGATCCGGGATGCATGCCGTGCCGCACCCTTCATTACGCTGGC